>JASJCB010000306.1 GCA_030066195.1 Acidobacteriota bacterium | reverse complement strand
CACCTCCTTGTTCCGAAGGCATTCGCCCTCGGACAACTCCGAAGATTTATCCCTTCGGGCCTATCTTGTTTCGGTTCCAGGGTCATGGTTCCCCCGGCGCGAACAAAACCCCCGATGTTTGTAAGCACGATTTAGTAACTTCCTAGGGTTTGGTCCCTGTCCGACCTCTTCATTCGGGGGCCTTGTTCACGCTACTCTGCTGCAGCCATAGGTGCATGGCGCCCGGCGGGGCTTTTTGGATTTGGTCCGGGGTCAGATTGGTCTTTGTCGTCTCGATGGTTACCCTGATTTCCGTCTCGTTGTGGTCCGTCGGATTTAAGTAGAACAGGGTATGGAATGTTGCCGCTCCCGATTCTTCCGGTAATTGGTAGTAGACGGGCTGCTCCATGTTCAGGTTGAAGACCAGCAGCGCCTTCCTGTTTTCGTTTTGGAAGGCAAATGCTCGCAGCCGGTCGTTGCGATTCGGGCTTTCGATGCTTACCATATCTCCAATCAGTGCTTTGTTGACCAGTTGAAGGGCCAGGAATTGGGGCCGGGGTTTGGGTTCCGTCCCCAATGATCTCAATGCGCCCCATAGTTTGACCGTTTTGCCGTCGCTCCTTTTGTGCTGGTAACTCGCCAGGTTATAGAAGCATTGATCGCGGATGCCCAGTTCCGACAGCATGTTCAGCATGTGGAAGACGGTTGCCGTTGCCGCGCCGGCCGTGGGTGTTAACAGGTCCAAAGCGGCTTGGGAGATATTGCCTTTATCGGTATGCAGGTTGACCTCGTAGATACTGAGGGCTTTCGATTGATCCAGTTGGACTTTGTTTTGATGCATCTTACCGCCCTTTTCGCTTAAAGCCAGGGCCTCTTTTAACAATTGTGCGAAAAGGTCATTAGACCGGGCCGGATCATCGGCCTGATGCATCAGGTAGGGCGCCAGAGCGAGCGTGTCGTGATGGTCCGCGTTGTTATCGATGTTCGCGTTTCTTTGGGGCCAGGCTGCTTGACCGCCCAGGATCAGGTTGAACTTCTCCGCTTGGAAATACGGCGAACGGCGTGCGGTTTGGAAGAGCGTGTCGCCTCTGGCCGCGTAAACCTCGGGTTTGGTGATGGTTCCCCCACTGAAAACCGTGTTCCAGGCCTCGTTGCCGAATTCCAGGTGGATGGTTGGGAAGACCTCCGTCCAGGGTTCGCTTTGACCCATGGCCGCTCGTTTGGCGCCGTATTCCGTTTCCGGTCCCCCGGCCAGGTACTCGATGAGGCTGGTCATCTCGGCTTCGGAGAAGGTGATCGGCGCCACGTACCAGGGTTCGGTGTTGCCGACCTCGCGGCAAAGTTCCAGGAACTCCGGCAGGCTGTAGCCCACATTGAGCGGGCGCATGGACCAACGGCTGTAACCGCTGCGACGTCGCGCAAACGGCGATGCCAGTTGATTGTCCAGGGTGTCGCCCAACTGACCGGCCCAGAAGCGAATGATGCCGGGTTGCAAGTCCCGGAGTGCTTGAACGACCTCGCCCCTGAAGGCCGTGGGTGCGGAGTCGTCGACGCGGACAAAGGAGACGTCGTCCAGCAACGCGACGCCGCCGACGGCAAGGGACAGCTCCAACGTACCCGGTTCGCCCGCTTCATCGCATTCGAATCCGAAATGGTAGTCCTGCCATTCCTCGGTCAGCCGGGTCTTACCCTCGTAGAGGAGGATCGGCGGTCGGGTCAAGCGGCGCAGTTTTATTTCCAACGGCCGACCGGTATCCACAAGTGATTTCGCCCGAAAGCTCAGACGGTAGGCGCCCTTCAACGGTAGGAAGGCGCTGCCGCCTTCATCGAGGCTGTCGAACCAGGCGAGCAGGGTTGCGAGATCGTTTTCGCCGTCGGCGATCAGCTTCAGGCATTGGCGGCCCTCTGTGTTCGGCGACAGGTCCGCCGTTTCTATTTCCAGGCGGACGTTGCCTCGGAAATCCGTACCCCATCCCGCCGTCGCGTGGTCCTGATGTTCCTTGCGCAGGACGATGTGATCGCCGGGAGAAAAGGCCGGGCCCTTGTTTTGGGTCGTATAGCGGTTGTTGCCGTTGAAAGCGGTGACGGTTCCCTTGCGGCCTTTGCTTTTGCCCCAAATGACCTCATAGGTTGCGCCGTCCCAGAATCCCGCTTCCCAGGCCTTGCCGCCGCCGTCCAGGAAGAAATCTTTGCCGCCGGAGATGACCTCGACCACGGAGCCGTAGAGGAAACCCTCGAAACCCGGATTGGACGGGATGAGGTTTTTCATGATCTGGCCGGAGCCCCAGTAGGTAGGTTCGATGAGGTTGATGCCGAAGCGCTTGACCTTGGGGTGTTTGATTTGATCCGTGAGGATCAGCCGGACAGGTTCGGCTTCGGCGTTGCCGCGTTGAGGGTATTTTGCGGGAGGGGGTACGGATGGACCGCAGGCGAGGATGGTTAACAGGAGGAGAAGTGCTCCTATGGGAGCGAAAGCTCCCCCCCTGGGCGCGCACGCTGCCGGCGTGCATTCGGATGGGCATGCCTTCGGGGAGTAAGGTCGTCCTAACGCCGCTTGCGCAGTGCCAGTCCGAATGCACGCAGGATGCGTGCGCGCCCAGGGGGGGAAAGTGCGCGCCCAGGGGGGGAAAGTGCGCGCCTGGGACTTCATCCTGCCGACGGCGCCGGTAGTTTGTTTTCCGATTCCCAATGTTCACGCTCTCTTTCCGCGCGGGCGATTGCTCGGGCCAGGCGGCCGGCCAGGGCACGGACGTTGGGCTCCAGGACCATGCTGTCATGGTCGCCCGGTACCTCGTGCACCTCCAGGGAATCCACGTAGGGTGTCCAGCCGTTGTCGTGGCTGACGAATTCCTTTTCGGAGCTCACGAATCGCTCGCCGCCCAGGTTGAAGCGCTTGTCCAGCGGCGGGCGGAACAGGTTCAGCCGGCAGGGCAGCTTTTGCAGTCGGTAATGAGCCAATGCTTCGCGAAATCCGGCTTCGATGGCCAGTGAGTGGTATTCGGTCTCGCCCGGACGGTCTTCCGCACCGGCGGGTTTGCGCTTGTTCAGTTCCCAAGCGATGCGGTCTTGAGCCCAGGACCATAGATAGTTCAGGTTGTCCTCGCGCAGGCGTTGCCAGTGGATCTTCAATTTGTCGGCGCGTTGCAGGGAGGGACGATGCGGCAGCGGCGTGTCCAGGAAGGCCAGCAGGTCCACCGATTCACCCGCCTCGATCAATTGCCGGGCCATTTCGAAGGCGGTGATGCCCCCGCCGGAGAATCCGCCCAGCAAATACGGGCCTTCCGGCTGCACGCTTTTGATTTCGGCCAGGTAGTCGGCGGCCATTTCATCGAAGCGATTGTGGGGCGCGTCGCCCCCGAACAAACCGCGCGCCTGTAAGCCGTAAAAGGGCCTGTCCGTGCCGATGAGATGGGCAAGATGACGCAGGTTCAAAACGTTGCCGAACATGCCCGCCACCAGGAAGAAGGGCGTGTTGGGTCCGGGCTTGCCGCTGTGCATGGCCACCAGGTGGGTATGTCGATGAGCCGGCCCCGCGCTGTCGGCCGTGCGGTCGCGTACGCCGGCCTCGCGAATCAGTTCGGCGCAGCCGCGAATGGTGGATGCCTCGAAGAGGACGGAGATGGGGAAGGAAACGTGAAAAACCTGCTTCACCCGAGCAAACAGCCTCACCGCAATCAGCGAGTGCCCGCCCAGTTCGAAAAAGCTGTCTTCCACGCCGATGCCCTCGATGCCCAGCAACTCTTCCCAAAAACCCACCAGAGTGCGTTCGATGTCGTCGGCGGGCGCGGTGTAGTCGCCTTCCAGATCGGGTCGGGTGAAGCGGTTTTCGCGAGGTTCCGACGCGCCGGCTCGTTCGGCCTCGCGTTTCAGGATGTCCAAAGACAGGGGCGAAACCAGCACTTCCGGCGGCGCCCCGGCTTCCAACAGGGTTTCAATGACCGCCGCGCCCTCTTCGGGACGAATGCCCAGGTTCACCTGGCGTTGCAGGCGCTGTTCCGCCGCCGTGGGCTGTTGCCGGTTACGCTTGTCTTCCACGGGCTCCAGTTCATTGGGTTGCGGCGCTTGCAGCGGCACCAGGGGGGCCGTCATCTTCTTGATGGTGAAGGAATCTACTTCCAACAGAACGGCGCCGTCCTCATCGATCAGCACGATGTCGAAGGTCGCGACGCCGTCTTGAGCGCGATTGGCCGATGCGGAACGCACCCAACTCCAAATCCGGTGAGGCAGTCTGCCCCGGAAGTTGACCCCGCGATAGGAGACCGGCACCCACAAGCCGTCTTCCGGCCGGTAATCCTGAATCAGCTTCATGGCAAAACCCGTGGCCATATCCAAAAGGGCGGGATGCAGGTGGTAGCGGTGACACTCGTCGGCGGCAAAGGCGGGTAATTCCAGATGAGCCAGGGCCTCGCCCTGCCCCCAGTAGATTTCTCGCAACACCTGCCAACGCGGACCCAGGTTCAGGTGTTGCCATTGACCGGTGCGAATGCCGTCCTTGGATTCCTCGTGTTCCGCCGAGCAACGAGCGCGGATGCCGGCCAGGGGTATGCTTGTTTCGCGCGGTGAGGGCGCGGGTTGCAGGGCGCATTCGGCGTGCGTTTCCCAGCCCTCGGAGGAGCGCCATAAACTCTGCACCGTCAGGCGATAACCCTCCTGCTCGGGCTTCAGCTTGACGCGAAATTTCTTTTCCCGATCCTCGGCCGTGAACAGCGGGCGCAGCATGACAAGATCCCGCATGCTGAACGGCCTGGTTTCGCCCTGTTCGGCGAGCGCGGTGCGCACCAGTTCCAGGTAGGCGGTCCCCGGCAACAAGGCCCGGCCGTTAAGCGTGCGGTGCTCGTCGACCACCCAGT
The DNA here is from genome assembly GCA_030066195.1 of Acidobacteriota bacterium. Taxonomy (GTDB): domain Bacteria; phylum Acidobacteriota; class Holophagae; order Acanthopleuribacterales; family Acanthopleuribacteraceae; genus JASJCB01. The sequence continues at coordinate 5,837 of JASJCB010000306.1, read as the reverse complement.
GGAAGCGCGTGCTCAGTTCCCCGGACAATTCCGAGAAGCCGCGACTGTCGGTAACGCGGCGCTCGATCAGGGGATGGGTTACCGGGAAGGGTTCCGCATGCGGGCCCGCGCCTTGTCGCGACGCCTCGACCATCCTGGCCGCCATACCCACCTGGCTCCAGGGGCCCCAGGCGACGGCGTAGGCGTTGGGTTTTCGACGGGCGTAGGCGTTCAGCCAGGCGTTGGCGGCACAGTAATCCACCTGACCGGCCGGGGGAACGGCGGCGCTGGTAGATGAGAATAAAACCAGGAAGTCCAGGTCGTCGGTTTCGGGCAGTTGGTCCAGGACCAGGGTGCCGTGCAGCTTGGGTGCAAAGACGTCCTCGATCTCCGATTGGGTTTTCATTTGGATGGGCGCATCGTGCAGAACGCCGGCCGCGTGGAAGATACCGTGCAGCTTGCCGAAGCGCCGGTTCGCCGCCGCCGTCACCGTCTGCATGGCTTCCAGGTCGGCCACGTCGGCCTGCTGCACCAGCACCTTGCCGCCGGCGGCTTCCATGGCGCGCACGGCCCGAATAGCCGCGCTGATGCGATTGTCCCTGGCGTGTGTGTTGAGCCAATGGTCCCAGTCCTGTTCCTCGGGCCAGGGCGCCCGTTGCGTCAGCACCAGGTTGGCCTGGTAGTTCCGGGCCAGGTGATCGGCCAGAGCCATACCGATACCGCCGGCGCCGCCCGTAATCAGGTAGGTGCCGCCCTTGCGCGGGGTCAAGCCTTTCCTTGTCTTGTTGCGCCGCCAGGGCCCGTAGGTGCGGCGGAAGCGCCCGTCTTTTCGCCAGGCTACGATGTCGTTGTCCGGCGGGATCGTCAACTCCAGCATGATCTGATCCAACAGGTTTTCGGGGATATTCAGCGGCAAACGATTGCCCAGGAAACCCGTCCGGTTTTGAGGCATGTCCACATCCACCAAACGGCTGCACGCACCGGGGTACTCGCGGGGGATCATCATGCAGGGGCCGGTCAAGGCGGCTTTTTCCGGGTAGCGAAGTTCTTCATCGCCCACTTGCATGCTGCCGTTGGTCACCGTGACGAAGTGGATGTCGGTTCTTGGACATTCCTGGCCGATGGCTTTAGCCAGGAAGAACAGGCTGTAAAAACCGCGCTCCATGTTGCCGTGGAACAGGCTGGAACCCGGACGAAAGGTCTCGTCGGCAGTCAGCGCTTGCAGGTGAGCGACGCGGGTTGGCGCCAGACCTTCCGAAACCAGCGAGCGGATCAGTTCGATATAACCCGAGACGCCCTGCTCCGGCGAGAGCGTATACAGGGTCTCTTCCAGGCGGCAGAAGGTATCGCCCTCCGCCACGCCCACCACGCGATGACCCGCCGCTTTCAGGCGATCCGCCAGCTTGAGTCCCACCCCGGCGCGATCCAGCATGACCAACCAGGTATCCGGCTCCCCTTTCACGGTGGGAATCGCCTCGTGCCGCTCCCATTCGGGGACGTGGAACCAGTCGCTCATGGGTTGGCGCACCATGGCTTCATCGGCCGTGTCCCGTTCCGAGGGTTCTATCCAATAACTCTGTTCCTGGAAGGGATAGGTGGGCAACGTGAGGTGCCGGCGCGGGGTGTCGGGCGTCTCGCCTTCCACGCCGCAAGCCCATAGTCTGCCGACGGCGGTTTGAAAGAAAACCGTGTCGTTCAATTGGTCGTTGCGGTGGCGCAGGCTGGGGATGATGCCCCGCGCATTTTTGGCCTTGGGATGACGCCGTACCAGCGAACCCAGAATCCGACCGGGCCCCACTTCCAGGAAGGTGCGGCCCTCTTTGCTCAACAGTTCGTCCAAGCCCAGGTCGAAGCGTACGGTGCGGCGCAGGTGATCGGCCCAGTAATCGGGATCGACAGCCTGGGCCGCGGTCAGCCAGTGTCCGTCGCGATTGGCCACAATGGGGATTTGCGGCGCCTTGAGCCGGATGCTTTGCAGGTAGGCGCGGAAGTCGGGCAGGATAGCGTCCAGCATGCGCGAGTGAGCGGCTACGGTGATGGGGATGACCTGGAAATCGATCTCGCGGGCTTGCAACGTTTTCGCGAAGTCCTGGAGCAACGCCTCCGGACCGGAGACCACACTGGAGTCGAGCCCGTTGACCACGGCCAGATCCAACTCGGCGGGAAGCATGGCGCCCAGCTCTTCGGCGGGGAGGGCGGTGCTCAGCATCCCGCCGGTGGGACAACGCTCGAATAATTGACCGCGCAGGGTGACCAGGCCGAGCCCGTCCTCGAAGGAACAGACGCCGGCCAGGCAGGCGGCGGTGTTCTGGCCCATGCTGTGGCCGATCAAAGCCTCGGGTTGGAAACCGCGCGACATCCACAATTTGGCCAGGGCGTACTCTACCAGGAAGATCAGCGGTAATTGCAAGGCGGGGCGCTTCAGGCGCTCGTCGGCTTGCGCCTCGTCGTCGGTTGGAAAGAGCAGGCTGCGCAGGTCTTCCTCGATGAGGGTTTCCAGGTGGGCAAGGCCCCGGTCGATCCAGCGACGGAATTCCGCTTCGCTTTCGTAGAGGCCGCGACTCATGCCCGGATACTGGGCGCCGCCGCCTGGAAACATAAAGACCACGGGCACTGATGACGTTTCGCCGGCCCGATGGAGAAACACGCGTTCGGGATCTCGGCGGCGCAACAGATCGGGAGTATTTTCGGCGGCGTCGACGGCCAGGACGCGGCGATACTCGAAGGCCTTGCGGTTGCGGTGCAGGGCTTGGGTTACCGTATCCGGCTCCACTTGCGGGTTGGCTTCCAGGTAGTCGGCGAGGTTGTCGCAGGCGGCGTCCAAGGCTTTGCGGCTCTTTGCGGAGAGTCGGAACAGGTAGGGGCCGGACGCTGCCGGGGGCGACGTGGGTTGCGGGGCGCCTTCCAGCACCACATGGGCGTTTGTGCCGCCTACACCCAGCGAATTGACGCAGGCCAGGGGCGTTTCCTCGGACCAATCCGTCAGGCGGTCATTGACGAAAAACGGGCTGTTGTCGAAGTCAATCGCGGGGTTGGCCTTGCGGTAGTTAAGGCTGGGCGGGATCTTTCCGTGATGGAGGGAGAGAGCGGTTTTCATCAGCGCGGCGACGCCGGCGGCCGTATCCAGGTGGCCGATATTGGTCTTGACGGAGCCTACGGCGCAATAGCCGCGCTCGGTAGTCGTCAGGCGAAAGGCCTGGGTAAGCGCACTGATTTCGATGGGATCGCCCACGGCGGTGCCGGTGCCGTGGCATTCCACGTAACCCACCCGGGCGGCGCCGGTCCCGGCCATTTCCAGGGCCTCGACCACGGCAGCGGCCTGGCCTTCCACGCTGGGGGCCAGGTAGCCGACCTTGGCGGAACCGTCGTTGTTGACCGCGGAACCGCGAATGACGGCATAGATGCGGTCGCCGTCGGCCAGGGCGTCTTCCAAGCGGCGCAGTGCCACTACACCGGCGCCGCTGCCGAAGATGGTGCCACGTGCGCGATGATCGAAGGCGCGGCAATGTCCGTCGGGTGATAGGATCTCACCCTGTTTGAAAAGGTAGCCCCGGCCGTGCGGGATCTCGATGGTCACGCCGCCGGCCAGGGCCAGGTCGCACTCGTAACTTAAAAGACTTTGACAAGCTGTATGGGCGGCCACCAGGGAGGTGGAACAGGCGGTTTGAATGTTGATGGAGGGTCCGGTGAGATTGAAGTTGTAGGAGGCGCGCGTGGCCAGGAAGTCCTTGTCATTGCCGGTATGACGCAGCAGGAACAGACCCTCGGACGACAAGAGGGCGGGATTGCGCAAGACGTTGAAGGCAAAGTAGGCGGCCATGCCGCAACCGGCGAAGACACCCACGGCGCCGTCGAAGCGATCGGGCGGGTGACCGGCGTCTTCAAGGGCTTCCCAGGCGGTGGTCAGGAACAGGCGGTGTTGCGGGTCCATGACGGCGGCTTCTTTGGGACCCAGGCCGAAGAAATCGGCGTCGAACCGGTCGATATCGTCCAGCACCACGGCCGCCCTGACATAGTTGGGATCGGCAAGTTGTTCCTCGCTGACGCCGTTGGCGCGCAGGGTGTCGTCGTCAAGAAAACGCACCGATTCCCGGCCTCGGCACAGGTTGTCCCAGAAGGCGGCGGGTGTTTTTGCGTCGGGGAAGCGAAGGCCCATGCCCACAATGGCGATGCGGTGTTCCGTTGTGTTCATTATCATAAGCCTTTCCGGCGTTTTTAAGGCAAATAACAGGGAGTCCGCCGGAGGGGATGATTGCATTGTATTACAGCTCGACCTTATCGGCAACAGGGCCGCGAAAGCCGGATAGGCAGGTCACGAGTGATATCGGGTGTTATAATCTGAAAATCGACCCGACATAAGGAGTTTCCATGAACATCATCACCCGGCCTTCAGTCCTTGTTTTATCTCTTGTCGTTTTCCTAACGGGCTGCACCCTGAAGGACGCCCCCGTTACCGACGCAAAAGCACAAGTGGAAACGGCTGCCGATGCGACGTTGGAAGAAAGGTATAAGACGGCGCTGGATGCCTCAATCATCCCTACACCTGGCAAGATTTACCGGGGGTTGGTGCCCTTGCGTGAGGATACGCCGGGTCTGAAGTGGGACAGCAAAGGCCGGGTATTGGTGGCCACCTGGACCGACAGAAAATGGTATGAAGACTACGAAGACGGCCGAGACTTTCCCCTGGCCGTAGATCTTTGGGTTTCGCCGGCGCCGCAAGTGGAGCACCTTTGCTCTGAATACGAGGACGACAATACCCTGAATCTGCGCATTGCCCAGTTCCTGGGTATGCCGCCCAATCGCGTCAGCACCCACTTTGTCGAGCTGTGGGTCCACCCCGACGATATCTTCCGGCCCTGTCCTGACCGCGAGGTTACGGACAGTGAATGCAGGGTCGGCCTTTCCTCTCGAAACCAGGAAGCCGAAACGGACGGTCCACCACCACCCTGGTACTGGTTCTGCGGATCCGGCAGTGGAGCACAAACCGGCAGTGAAGAGGATCGTGCGCACCTGGCTTGGATGTGCAACAACTGGTTCGGCAATTATGTAAAAGAAGGAACCTTCCTTGAAAGATATCCTTGGACCGCCCTGGGATATGCCTACGACTGGTTCCATCCCGAAGCGCCGTACGGTGCCTCGGAATATATCGTGCTCAAGGGAAAACAGGCTTCGGTGGAACGTATCGTGCCCACCGGCGCATACTGCGGCCGCTGAGAGTTCGAGCCGGCCTTATTCATTATCAGTACGGGCACATCCGCAAATTGATCAACCCTTAGCTTGTGGGGAAATTGGTGTCCTGCCAGCGTTCGAGCCGTTGGGAAATGCGGTCCAGTTCCATTCGATCGTCGCGGGCATCCTCGATGTCCTCGCGAAAATCTTCCAACTCGCGTCGCATCTGCGGGTTGCCGATCTGGTTCAGGTAGAAAGAGATCTGGGCGAAGATCATGTTCATGCGGTTCGGTACACTGATTGCCTCATACAGTTTGGCCAGAACAGCTTCAACAGGGCCGCGCGGCGGTCTTTTCCAACTTTGAGCCATGGAAGCACCTCCTTACTCGATATGTTCAGGGCAATTTGCGTGCCGGAAGGTGACCTGAACCCCAAAACCGCTTGTTCTGTTGAGGAAGAGATGTGTACGCCGAATCGAATCCTCCGACGAACTGTTCGGTGTTCGGAACAGTCGTCCGACAGGTGTTCTGTTCCCGGGAGTCGCGGGAGGTAAATCGGGCTCAATTGTGCGCTGGTGTAGGCGCCGGTGTGGCGTTTCTATTGGCTCGAAAGCACTGACTCGGAGCGCAAAGTCGGTGTTTTTGGAAGAGTTCGCGAAAGAAGCGATGCCTTTCCATGCATCACCCGCG
>JASJCB010000132.1 GCA_030066195.1 Acidobacteriota bacterium | reverse complement strand
CGGTTCCCATTCCGAACACCGTAGTTAAGCCCGATAGAGCCGATGATACTGGGGCGTGATGCCCTGGGAAAGTAGGACGTCGCCGAAACATATTCCAAAAAAAGCCCGCCCCTCACGGTGGGCTTTTTTTGTGTCTACACTCAGGCACGAGCCAGAAACAGCGCCGTAGCATCGTCCAGGAAATTGCCCCGGCAGAACTCTTTGACCTCGCGTACCAACAGTTGTTGCGCTTTCAGCAGGTCGTGTTTGCGATATTCCTGGACCAGGTTCAGGAGGCGTTCCTCGCCGAAGTCTTCCTCCTCCGGGTTCTCCACCTCGGACACACCGTCGGTATAAAAGAAGATGCGGTCGCTTGGAGCCAGGTCGATGACCTGCTCGGTGTACTGCCACTCTGGGAATAAACCGAGGACGGTGCCGCTGGTGGCCAGTAAGCTGCCGCCTTGCGCGGTGCTGTAGACGGGTTGATTGTGGCCGGCGTTGGTGAAGGTAAAGCGATGTTGCTCCAGGTCCAGGATCCCGTAGACCGCGGTGATGTACTTGTTGGACGTGGTGTTGTGGTAGAGCACCGATCCCAGCTTGGCGCACAAGGCCGCGGGGGAGTGCATATTGGGCGCGAAAGCGCGCAGCAGGGCCTGAAAGTTGGCCATCAACAGGGACGCGGGCAATCCCTTGCCGGAAACGTCCGCGATGCAGATTCCCAGGCACGGCCTGCCTTCTATGGTCAATTCGATCAAATCGAAGTAATCGCCGCCCACGGTTCTGGCCGGTTGCCAAAAGCGGACCACCTGGTAGTCGCCGTAGTTTGTCGGCGCCATGGTTTCCGGTTCCTTGCCCGCGAAGAGGAGTTGTGCTTGGATATCGCGGGCCTGCTCCAGGTGACGTTCCTGCTCTTGAACGCGGCTGTCCAGTTGGTGAAGGGTTCGGCTGAAATGGCGTAGGGTTTTGCACAGGGCGGGATCTTGAAAGACCGCGTTGTCGACCAGCGCATCGATGACATCGTGGTCCTCGCCGCCCAGGTGGTCGCAGAATTCCTGGAGTTCGCCGCCGTCCAGCCAGGTGCCGTTGCAGTCGGGGCAGCAATCGATTTCGGTATCAGGCTGTCTGAAGCGCATGGCTACCAAATTGATATCACGGCATTTAGGACAAGCCCGAGCCGCCGGTTGGATCGACTCGAAGTCCACGGTCAATTGCACGGTTTGTTTGTCCTGGCTTCGGGCCAGGTGATCTTCCCGATCCAGCCAGATACCGAAACAACGATCGCAGATCTCGAAGTCGGCCGGCGCGGATTTGTTTTTGTCGAAGACCTTGTACCGGGTAAGCGCTTTCTCACAGCAGGGACATTTGAAATCGGTGGCGCCGGAGGCTTCCACATGGAAAGCGCCGGGCAGTTGGACCTTCTGTTTGCGGTTGCGCTCGGTTTGCATCACCAATGCGGCGGCGTTCAGCAATTCGGCCAGGGGACCGTTTGCCTCGTCACAAGGCCAGTTCTCGCCGAGGGTCACCTCCAGAAGTCCGCAACGACGACATGACAATGCCTCTCCCGGCAACCCTTTGGTTGCTTCCAACACCACGTCGTCGCAATCAGGGCAGGGTCGATCGGATGCGTCGCCGCGTTGAATGGGATGATCCTGGGATAGGTTTGTCGTTACCTCTCCCTCTACCAGTAATATGCGGCAATCATCGCAAACAAAGTAGGGAACGGCCCGGTCGTCTAATTGAACCGAGGTTTTCCGCATGAGATTTGTGCAGGAGCGGCAGTACATAGCGATCTCCTCTGTTTAAATACGATACCTGGAATCAGCCTACACTATTTTTAAGTCCGGCACAATGGTCCGACGGTCGATACAAATGGTTCTCAGGCTGCTTTCGGTTTTAACTCAGGGCCTTGACCGCGTCTTCCAGGTTGAAGAAGATGCTGAATTCCTTGTCGAGGGAAGTTAGCTTGAACAGGCTCATAATTCGGTCGTGGGGGTTGAGCAGGGCCATGGTCCGGCCCTTTTCATTGAACATTTGCATATAGCCCACCAGTTCCCCCAAGCCGGTACTGTCTACGTAATTGATATGAGAGAGGTCGATGATGACACCCTTGCAGTCTTCTTCAAGAATCCCGTCCAGGTATTCAGTGAACTGACGCGCCGACTCGCCGATGATGATGGGGCCGTTAATGGCCAGGATGATCAGGTCGCCTCGTTGATCCCGTTCGATTTGCATGAAGAATTCCTCCAGATCTTGGTACCGGTCATACTGGTTCTTATCAGCAAACCTAAGGGAGTCCATTAAAAAATGCAAGTTGAAAGACGGCGACACCGGTTTTAATTCAGGTCATTTGATCTCGTTCCAGCATTTCGGCCGCCTCGATCAGTTTCCGTTCCAGCGGGGAAGGATTCTCCTTGGCCTTGGCGGCCGCAAGAAGATCACTGTTCAAAAATGCTTGGCGGGTCATTTGTCGCGAGGTTTCCTGGTAGTCCGCCAGAATGTCCCTGATCTCCGGGCGAACCTGGGCGACGTCGATCAACTTCAGGTAGACGAACAGTTTTTCGGCGGGTAGACCGGCCACATCTTGGAGCTTACCGTCCAGGGCGGCCTTCTCTTCGCGATAATCCCAATGGTCGTCCTTTTGAAAGACGGCGCGTTCCGTTTCCCAATCCAGGCCAAGCGCTGTTATCAGGCCCCTGGCGTTTAAAAAAGGTTTGTCGTCGCCGGGGTAGCAGAAGGTTTCAAGGTTGCGCTGCAGCCAGTCTTTCATATCGGTCATCCAATCCCCCTTGCTTCGTTCTCGAACACGGTATTATTTACAAAAGCTTCGTGTCCGTAAACCCCTAATCATGGAGAAGCCGCCTGTTCAGGGTTTCGGGATGAGCTTGGTGCACCGGCCTTTTTTGTTCAGGGTGCAGAGTAGGTTTCCCTGTTTGCCCTCGGCCGGCCCCGTTCCCCGCCATTCCAGAATATAGGCGCCGTCTTCATTTCGGTCGCCCGTCCAGGAAAGATTCAGGGCCGGACGTCGGTCGGTTACGGGAACGGCCGTCGGCCATTCGATACGGGCCTTGCGCGTGAACATGTTGCGGGGTGGTTTGTTATCGGTCCAAACTGAAAATAACGCCAACCATCGGTAGATGGGATCGGGCGGCGACAGGCTCACGACGCCTTGGACATAATCCGCTGCATCTTCTTCCGATCTGAGGTTTTGGGCCGGCGCATCGGCCTGCCGGAAATCGGTGCTCTGCAGGGTAGTTCGACGGCTTCTATTTGCGGGAGCGGTTGTAACGGCCTCGGCGTCCTCTTCCTCTGCAAGAGCTTCCGGGATTGCTTCGGCAGGTGCGGCCTGGGTTTCTCCTGCCGCCTCCGGGGCTTTTTCAGCCACGAGCGCTTCGGGCAAAGCGGCAGGTTGGGTCCGCCCCTTCTCGCCGACGGCGGGCGCGGCGGGCCGAGATTTGCCTTCTTTGGATCTGACCGGCAGGGTCGTTTGAGGTTCCGTACTTTTTTTACTTCTTTCCGATACCGGTTCGGAGGGCGGTTGGGGGAGAGGTTTCGAGGCCACGGGTTCCGCTTGGGGAGCGGGCTTGGGCGCAGCCTTTCGTTTCTCGGCTCTTTGAAGTTGGGGCGACGTTTCCGCCGATCGGTCGGCTTGCGGCCGGCTTTCCTCTTCCAATACTTCCGAAATGTCGTCCATGGGTTGAGGAGCATCCGCGATGGTTTCGGTAACGGACCTTTCCGCTACGTCGGATTCCTCCATGGGCGCCGTTTGCATCTGATCCGGTTGAAAGACCAGCGTGTAAATCAACAGGCCGCCCACCAGAACGGCGGCCATGGGCAGGTATTTCATGAAGGGAATGATGCGGGCGCGCGGCGCGGCGGGTGCTTGGGGTAGGGGTGGGGCGGGATCGACAGCCTTGAGGACGCCCAGGTCGTCGTCCAACGCCTCGAAGGTTGCCAGCATGCGCAGGCCGGCGTCGTCCAGCTCGGCGGCATAGGTCTCGCGGATCTTCGCTGGTTCCATGGTCTCCAGCAGTTCTTCCAGACGGTCGAGGTTCAGTTTCTCAGCCATGGACCACCTCCTCCGTCATCATGCGCGCCAACTTGATACGCGTTCGGCGCAGGATGGTTTTCACCGTGTTCAGGTTCAGTTCCATGCGTTCGGCAATATCGGCCTGCGGTAATTCGGCCATGGTGTCCAGCAAAAGGATCTCGCGTTCCCGTTGGTTCAGTTTGGCCAGGCATGTTCGTAACCTGCGCATGCGTTCGTTGCGATGAAAACGGGCTTCCGGGCCGTCATGCATGGGCGCGGGTTCCACGGCGATGCGTTCCTCATCCAGTTCCGGGCGACGCTTGCGAAAGAAGGAGCGCACCGCATTGTGGGCGATGGAAAAAAGCCAGGATCGATATCGACCCGGATCTTTTAGTTCTCCCGCATGGCCTAAAACCTTCATGCTGATCTCCTGATAGAGGTCTTCCGCGTCTTCGCGTTCCGGCAAATGGTTGACCAGGTAACCCCATAGATCTTGCTTGTGCCGGGCCAGGAGGTGTTCAGACGCCCGGCGATCGCCGCGGCGGTGCGCTGCAATCAAGCTGACGATTTCGGCGTTCGGCTCGGTCAATCCGTTACCTCCACTGCCGGTTACGCGAGGGAGACGCGCGACTGCACGGAAAGTTTCACTGAGCATAGCATTTTTTTGTTCTTGGACTGAAATCCAGATCGGGAGATTCAAAAAGGAAAGAGAATCCCCATGATCTCCGATGCCTGGGCGGGTGCGGCTTAACGGTAGCGGCCTCATTGCGTTTCCTCGGCGCACTTGACACTCGCAACCCGCTCACTTAGTATGAGATGTTGCTTCACCACGATCCTGTATTCTCCCCAGCCGGCTGGTGCCCATGTTCTGGACTCTTCTTTTTGCCCATTTCGTTGCGGATTTTCCCTTGCAGACCGATGCTATGGTAGTCGCCAAGAAAAGGTTACCCGGCTTGACCCTACACGTCTGCATTCATCTGGTCACCATGCTGGTTTTGTTGTTCGGTATCCTGAAATACGACTTCGCGACGTTGTGGCCCGCGCCCGTGGTGGTGGCCGCCGCTCATTTTCTGATCGACATGACCAAAACCAAGGCCGCGCAGCGTTGGCCGGATTGGATCATTACACCGTATGTCCTTGATCAGGTACTGCACTACGCCGCCATTTTGATTACCGCCTGGTGGGTCGATCGCACTCATGGAATCCGTGTCTTCGTAGCGCCTGCCGCTTGGGTGGTGCCGGCTATTACCTTCCTGGTTGCCACTTATGTCACCTTTATCACCGACAAGGTGGTTTCTTTAAAGGCTCCCAAGCGGATGGAGCGGGTCAACGCCCAGGGCTGGCACCGATTGGTGGGGCGCGGAGTCATGCTGGCCGGGCTCTGGCTGGGTGTAACCACGGTTTGGGGCATTCTGACGCTGATTTGCGGGTTCTGCTTTCACTGGTTCGATCTGGCCGGGCGACGCGTTCCCGAGTTGCTGATGGATATCACCATCGCCGGGGCCGCATATGCTTTTCTATTATTGTTCGCGTAGGGGGACGGAATGGCTTGGGTTTCGGGTGTGGACGGTTGTTCTTCAGGTTGGGTGGTGGTTGATGCTTTCTTTGAGGAGAACTGCATCACTCGAATTAAAACGCGCCTTGCCCGGACCATGGACGAGGTACTCGACGGGGAGCCGACGCCGCAACGCGTTGCCCTGGACATTCCCGTCGGCCTGTTGGAGGAACGTCGTCGGGGTGGTCGCGTCTGTGATCAATTGACGCGTAAGCATTTGCCGGGTCGAACCTCATCCGTATTTTCACCGCCCGTTCGCCCGCTGCTTTCTGCCGTTTCTTGGGAGGAGGCCCGAACCGGCGGTATCAGTATCCAGGCCTTTCACATCATGGGTAAAATTGCCCAGGTCGACGCCTGGATGACGCCCGAGCGTCAACAGACGGTTTTCGAGTCTCACCCTGAACTGGCGTTCGCCGTATTGGCGGGTCGGCCTATGCAGTACAATAAAAAGAAGGCTCCGGGGCGCGCTGAGCGGCTGGCCGTGCTTGCCGGTTTCTTCCCTGGAGCAGAAGACTGGTTGTCGCAACGGCATTACCTACGCAAGGACGTTGCCCTCGACGATCTGATCGACGCTTGCGTGCTCACTCGAGTGGCATGGTCTCATCTCGAGGGGAACGCCCGTTGCCTGCCCCCGGAGCCACCCAGGGATGCGCGCGGTCTGGAAATGACGATTTGGATGCCGCCGTTATAACTCTTTTCTCATCAACTACTTTTTCAATGCTATTGGAATGGAAACGAATTCCTGACCCGGCGCGTAAAAACCATAACCTGACAATCGGGACATCACTTGATAACACCGATTGCGTATTCTCACGCGCCGTGGGCCTGTCCTATCCCCTGGGCCGCCTCCTCTACGTTTATATAGACAAACCGCCCGGCGAATCGCTGCCCGGGGTTGTCGAAGAGTTCGTGCGGTATGCGCTTTCTCGCGAAGGGCAGTGGCGGGTTGTCCGTAGCGGTTACATACCTCTGCCGCCATACCTGATCGAAAAACAGTTACAATTGCTGGATTAACCCCGGTTCTCAACCATCCGGGGACCTTCCGGGGGGTCGAGGCAACCATGAAAAACCCAAACCTGGCCAGGATCATGCGCAACGATCGAGTTGCGCGTTGGGTGATCAGTATCGGCGGCCTGTCTATTTTGGCCTGTATGCTTCTGATGGTCGTCTATTTGTTCCAAATGGCCCTGCCCCTGTTTTACGGACCGGACCATCGCCCGTTATCCGACTTTCAAGGCGAGCGGCCGCTTTCCTTCGGGCTGGGTACTTACGCCGAACGGGCCTACCTGTTATTTTCGGACGGCCGGGTCGATGTGGTCAGCACTCGGGACGGCAGCCGGCTCAAACGTCTCCAATTACCCAAACAAGGCAAGATTCTACGCGCTGATTACGGAGGTAATGCCGACCAACCCGATGTCCACCGCTACAACCTGGTTTGGGAAGACAACAGCGTTTCCATGATGGATTTCGTATTTAAAACCCGCTTCTCCAAGAACGGCGAGCGGCAGGTGGAACTTCACGTGGTGCAGCAGGGACCGGGCGTTCAGCTTCCGCCTGACGCGGCGCCCGATACACCGGTTGCTCTGCGTCTGTCGCCCGAGGGTACCGGCTTTTTCGTCTGCCTACTGGAAAGCGGCGCCGTCTATTACCGGCGACTGGAACCCGCGGGTCCCCCGGACGGAAATATGGTGCGATATTTGGAGGCTGAACTTCAGGGCAGGTTGACTCACCTGACGGTAGACCATACGGGTGGGAATGTTTTTGCGGGCACAAACGCGGGTGAGTTGATCGCCTGGTCGTTGGAGGAGAACCCGGAGCGGGAACTCAAGACTCAGACCCCGCCCACCCGTCGGCCCGTAACCGGCCTCCGGCTGCTCTATGGCGAGCGTTCCCTTGCGGTTGCCGACAAAGCCGGAGAAATATCCGCATGGCAAATTCATCCCACCAGGCATCGTTTGGAGAAACTGCGCGATTTGAAGGGCCATAAGAACGCGGTCACTGCCTTGTCCGTCGCGGCTCAATCGAAATCGGTGCTTAGCCTGGATAGTGAGGGCGGCCTACAGATGAGCTTCCTGACCTCCGGCAAACTACTCCTTAAACTGGATGAAGGGTTGCAAGATTTCGCGCTTTCCCAACGCGGCGACCACCTGCTGAGCCTGGACGCCGCCGGTCGCTACACCCTTTGGCAACTGCATGCGCCCCATCCTGAAACCGATTTTGGCACGCTTTTCGGCAAGGTCCATTACGAGGGCTATCCCGAACCCTCCTATACCTGGCAGTCCAGCGCGGTCGACGATGATGTGGAACCCAAGCTCAGCCTGATGCCCCTGATCTGGGGCAGCTTGAAAGGTACCTTTTACGGCATGCTGTTTTCCCTGCCCCTGGCTTTGTTGGCCGCGGGTTATACGGCCCATATCATGGCGCCGCGTTGGCGCGCCGTGGTTAAACCCACCGTCGAATTGATGGCCGCGGTACCCTCCGTGGTTCTGGGCTTTCTGGCGGCGCTTTGGTTGGCGCCCCGTTTGGAGCACCATCTTCTCTCCCTGGCCCTTGTCCCCCTCCTCATTATTTTGCTGGTGGGCGCAGGACTGTACCTGCTCTTTCGCATCGGCCACAAGATGAACGGTTACGAGTTTCTCTGGGTCGTCCCCCTGATTCCGGCCGCGTGTTACCTGTCCCTTGTCCTGGGAGGTCAGATCCAGGATGTTTTCTTCAACGGTGATCTCAATCTTTATCTATACCGCAACCTGGGCATGCGGGTCGAGCAACGCAATTGTATCGTCATCGGCATTGCCCTGGGATTCGCCGTCATTCCCGTCATCTTTACCATTGCCGAGGATGCATTTTATAACGTGCCGCAAGACATGACCACCGCGGCAACGGCCCTGGGCAGTAGCCGCTGGCAGACCCTGTGGCGCATCGCCCTGCCCATGGCCGGACCCGGTATCTTCGCGGCGGTGATGATCGGCCTGGGTCGGGCGGTCGGCGAAACCATGATCGTGCTGATGGCCACCGGCAACACACCCATTATGACCTTGGGTCCGCTGAACGGCATGCGGACTCTGGCCGCCAACATCGCCGTGGAAATACCCGAGGCGCCCTACCTGAGCACCCTTTATCGCGTCTTATTTCTATCCGCCTTGTTGTTGTTCGTCATGACCTTTGTCATCAACACTCTGGCCGAGGTGGTGCGCAGCCGGTTGCAAGGGAGACGGGAGGGGCTCCTATGACAGTCGAAAAAAAGCCCTTCAAGCCGAAGCTCAAGAAAGGCGACCCCATGGTTTGGCTGAGTGCCGCCTGCACCGCCCTGGTACTGATGTTATTTGCCGGCTTGATCGGTATCGTTGCCTGGTTCGGTCTGCGCACCTACTGGGTTCCCTCCTTCGAAATGTTCCGCTTCGAGGGGGGCCTGCGGGTGGTGGGCGCCGTCATCCGTGAAGACGGCCCGCGGCTGCAAATATTTACCGGGAATCGTGACCTTTACGACTTGGATTTCCGTTGGATCGATCGCGACGATCTGGTGAGGCGCGAAACCCCTGAAGATCTTGTGCTCTTCGAGCGCACCAAAGACGGTCCGTTTATCGGAGCCCTGGCCGATCTGCAATTGGAGGGCGCCCAAACCGATTTCGCCACCAAGGATGCTTACGGTCGTTTGAAGTCGGAACTCAAGCGCATGCATCAGGATCGCGCCTTGAAACGCCGCCTGGAGCATCGCCTGGCCGATATCGAATACCGACTGACAAAATTGGGCCGCAAACTGGCAGCGGCAACCGACCGCCGAAATAAAGAGCGCCTGGAAAGACAAATCCAAAAACTGGCCTTGGAGCAAAAGGCTCTCGGTGGACAGCGCGTTTACCTGGACGCCTTCCTCACTCGACAAAATGTGCTGGTCGAAGACGCTTCCGGTAACCGTCTGGAGATTCCACTGGTAGAAATCCATCGGATTATTCGACCCAACCGCATGGGCTTCTTCGCCAAACTCCGCCATTACCTGGTCAAGGTGGGAGAATTGTTCACCCACATGCCCCGCGTGGCGAACACGGAAGGCGGTGTCTTTCCGGCCATTGTGGGCACCGTGCTCATGGTTCTGCTGATGAGCGTGTTCTGTGTGCCCCCGGGTGTGATTGCAGCGGTCTACCTGAACGAATATGCCCGCGACGGCATGATCGTGAAACTGGTGCGCATTGCCGTCAACAACCTGGCGGGGGTTCCTTCCATTGTTTACGGCATCTTCGGGTTGGGCTTTTTCGTGTATGTGATCGGCGGTTCTATCGACCGTATGTTCTATGCCGGCGAGACCACGTTCGGCACCGGCGGTTTATTATGGTGCAGTCTCACCCTGGCTTTGCTCACCGTGCCGGTGGTCATCGTCTCGACTGAGGAGGGCCTGCGTTCGGTGCCGCATGAGATCCGCGAGGGCTCCGTCGCCCTGGGCGCTACCCGCTTCCAAACCCTCTACCGAGTGGTTTTGCCCATGGCTACACCCGGTATCCTGACCGGACTCATCCTGGCCATTGCCCGTGCCGCGGGAGAGGTGGCGCCGCTCATGCTGGTGGGTGTTGCCAAGGTGACCGCAAGCCTGCCTATCGACAGCCAGGCCCCCTACTTTCATCCCGAACGCAAGATCATGCATTTGGGGTATCATATCTATGATCTGGGTTTCCAATCGCCCAATGTGGAAGCGGCCAAACCCATGATCTATGTGACGACCCTCTTGCTGCTGGTGCTGGTTTTGGGAATGAGTTTTATCGCCATGTACTTGCGCAACAAGGTGAAGAAACGCTATGCCCGGCCCACTTTCTAGCTGGATTCTCCTGGAGCCGCCCCTTTGAATTATCGATACCCGGAAGATACCCCCATCGCACTTGAAGTGGATCGGTTAAGCCTTTTCTACGGTAAGGTCCAGGCCCTCAAGAATATCAGTTTGGCCGTGCCGCGAAACAAGGTCACCGCTTTTATCGGCCCCTCCGGTTGCGGTAAGTCCACCCTGTTGCGCTGCTTCAACCGTATGAACGATACCCTGCCCGGGGTTCGGGTCTCCGGTCGCATTACTCTGGACGGCGACGACATCACCGCCGAACACTACGACGTCATTCAACTGCGCCGGAGGGTGGGCATGGTCTTCCAGAAGTCGAACCCCTTCCCCATGTCCATCTACGAGAATATTGTCTACGGCCTGCGCGTGGGAGGGATCAAAGACCGCACCTTCCTGAATCTGGCTTGTGAGGAGAGCCTGCGTAGCGTGGCCCTGTGGGACGATGTCAAGGACCGGTTACACAGCAGCGCGCTGGGCCTTTCCGGCGGGCAGATGCAGCGACTGTGCCTTGCTCGCGCCATCGCGGTCAACCCTGAAATCGTTCTGATGGACGAACCGTGCAGCGCCCTGGACCCCATCGCCACCGCGCACGTGGAGCGTTTGATCCATGAATTGAAGGATCGTTATACCGTGCTCATCGTCACCCATAATATGCAGCAAGCCTCACGCGTTGCTGACTATACGGCCTTTATGTTTATGGGAGAATTGGTGGAATTGAACGACACGCGCCAACTTTTTACCAATCCAAATGAAAAAAAAACCGAAGACTATATTACAGGCCGTTTCGGTTAAGGAACCCATGCCATGCTGCAACAACATTTCCACCGTGAAATAGACCGGTTAAAAGAGTCCATCGCCCAATTAGGCGGTCTGGTAGAAAGCGCCGTCGGCAAGGCACTCACCAGCCTGCGTGAAAACGACCAGGATCTTGCCGGCGAGGTGCGGCAGAGCGAACGCCGCATCGACGAAATGGAAGTAGAGATCGAGGAACACCTGCTCAAGCTGATGGCCCTCTACCAACCGGTGGCTCGCGACCTGCGTTTCCTGGTGACCGTGCTTAAGGTAAACAACCTGTTGGAGTACATGGGCGATCTGGCCGAGAGTATCGCCCGCAAAACACAGACCGTACCCAAGGGCCACCTGGAAAACAGCCCCATGTCCCTGTTCACCATGGGCAAGAAAACCCAGGAAATGGTCATGCTTTCCTTGGACGCCCTATTGAAGCAGGACACGAGCCTGGCTCGCGAGGTGATCGCCATGGATGACGAAATCGATCACTTTCACGGCGAGAACCACCGTATCGTGGCCAAACACATCGCCGAAAAGAGATTTCACAAATCGGAACTGGATATGCTGTCGGTTTCCCGCTCCTTGGAGCGCATCGCCGACCTGGCCGCAACCGTGGCCGAGGACGTCATCTATTCGGTGGATGCTGTCATCGTGCGCCACCGTAAGGGCGGCGCCTAGGCGTATCTTGTCGATCATGCGCCGGTAACGAGCAGGCTTTTAACACGGGTGCGATTCAACGCGGGAGGCCGCGGACCCTCGATTTATTTCGCGTAGGAGAAAGGCCGGCACGTTTGTCCGACCGACTTTTTTGTGTAGGAGAAGGATGGGCCCGATCGTCTATCGAGGTTTATGTGTAGGAGAAGGATGAACCCGCTCGTCTATCGAGTTATTTTGCTTGGAAGATCGATCGACCCGCTCGTCTGTCGAGTTATTTTGCGTGGAAGATCGATCGACCCGCTCGTCTATCGATGTTTTTACTCAGAAGAAGGATCGACCCGCTCGTCTATCGAGTGATTTTGACTGGGAGAACGATCGGCCCGCTCGTACATCGAGGTATGCTGCACAGAGATCGATGGACCCGGACGGACATCGGCGTTTTGGATCTCGAACTACGTTGCACGAACCGGTAACAGTGCATAAAAATTTCGGAACTATGATTCACCTCAATGCCCATGCTTGTTTGCATCAGAATACGTCCATGGACAACCGGGTCGATCGAGATCTTGGGCAAAACGCGGGTTGTCCCGGCGGACCAATGCTTCTTTTCGATTCCATATCCGCATATGCTCGGGTGTCGAACCACGTCCGAGGAGAATATGAGGTTATCCGAACGCGACCAACCTTGTTCCGATCCCAATACGTCGATAGTCGGAGGGGGAAACCCGGATATTTTCCAAAATATGCAGGTATGAACGGTCCGTGGATTTCTCATCTCAAAGCTCGGATGAAAGCTCGGTATATTGTTGCGAGTGACAATGATCGGCTCCTGAATGCCGCCGATGCCTCCGGCCCGCGCTGGCCATGCTTGCAAGGATGGGTTAAACTAGGCAATGCATCTTGAATCGTACCCGCCTCCGCGAAATTCTTTGAAAAAGGATGGATCAATGAGCATTACCGGCAGCTTGCGAACGCGCCTTTTTGGTATTGCACCCAAGGAAACCACCGTGGCCGAGCGTGGGTTTCGAGTAGACGATCCCTTTCGTATCCAACAACTTGAAAATGTAGGCACTTCTTTTGTAAACGGCTATCACGTGTCCATGGCCGATACCCGCCCCGACGCAATCGCCGCCGCGTTGGATCCCATGGAAGACATGTGGCGCGGTTTTGCCTACGAGGGCGCCGGCATGGGCCTGGCTGTTTTAGATCGTTTAACTCCCTGGTATCGGCGCGTTCACGCCTTTTTGGACGGCCCCGGCAACGATCACCTGTACATGGTTCACGTGGGTGTCGGCTGGGCCTTTGCCCGTCTGGCTTTCAAATTCGAACCGCTGATGGCGCGCTATGAGCCCATCTGGCGACCCCTGATCGTCGACGGCTACGGTTTTCACGAGGGTTATTTCTCACCCGCTAAATATTACGAGCGACAGACGCCTCCCAAGAAATTGACCGGTACAGCCTACCTGGGCAGCTTCCACCAGGGTTTGGGCCGCGCCTTATGGTTTGTAGAGGGCTGTGAGCCCTCGCGTGTTGCCGCCGTTATCGCCCGCTTCCCGGTCGATATGCACAGCCATATGTGGGCCGGCATCGGATTGGCCTCCACTTATGCCGGTGGGGTCAAGGAATCGGTCCTGAATGAACTGGTCGAAACTGCCGGGGAACACGCGGTCTGGCTGGCGCAGGGTTGCGTGTTTGCCACCAAGGCGCGGCATCGCGCCGGCAATGTGGTTTCCCATTGTGAAACCGCGTGTCGAGTGTTGACCGGAATGAGTGTGGCCGATGCCGTTGCCTTGAGCGACAGCGTCGAGAGCAATTTGAAGCACGACGACGCGGCCGCTTACGAGGTCTGGCGACAATCCCTGTGCGAGCATTTTCAAAAAGCAGAGGTTGGGGCGCGTTCATGACAAGGATTGCCATCATCGGCATGGCTTGTGAGTTTCCCGGGGCCTCCACTCCCGAGCGTTTGTGGGAAAATGTCCTGGCTCGACGGCGCTCCTTTTGCCTGCGGCCGGGTGATGACTCGAAGGGTGTCTCCCAGGCAGCCGTCATCCAGGATTATCGTTTCGACCGCAAGGGTTATGAGATCGATGAAGCAACCTACCGGGCCGCCGATCCGGCCCTGTGGTTGGCCCTGGATGTTTCCGCCCGCGCGTTGGAAGATGCGGGATATCCCTCGGGCGAGGGCTTGCCGCGGGATCGAACCGAGGTATTCTTCGCGAGTCCCACCAACGAGCCGATCGCACGGCATATCGGCAGTTACTTTCAATTAAACACGGCCTTGGAAACTGAATGGGAATGCGACGAGGTTTCTCTTCAACCCATTTGCCGGGCCTGTGATCTGCTGGCGGACAAGAGCCTGGATACGGTTATCGCGGGCGGGGTGGACCTGGATTTGGATGCCCGTTCCTCGGATGCGAGTGGGGCCTCGGGCTTTGGTCCGGCCAGAATCTACGACAGTGAGGCAACAGGTTTCATTCCCGGCGTAGGTTGCGGCGTGGTGATTCTGAAACGTTTGAAGGACGCCCTCGCCGCGAACGACAGGATCGACGGGGTGATCAGCGGCTGGGGAACGGCGGACGACGCGGAATCCGGCAGCAGTCTGCTGCCGGCGATGGAAGCCGCCTTTCGGCAAGCCGGGCTGCGCGGCGCCGACATCGACTATTTCGAGGGGCACGGCGCGGGCGCGGGTTCCGACGCGGCCGAACTACGCGGCATCGTTCGCGCTCGCCAGGGCGCTGAATACCCGGCGGATTTGGGCTCCATCAAGGCGAATATCGGCCATACGGGCGCGGCCTCGGGTTCGGCGGCCTTGATCAAAGCGGCTTCAATCCTGAAACACCGGATCACACCGCCTACAACCGGTTGCGAATCGCCCCATCCCCTGCTGGTGCAATTCGGAGACGTGATCCGCACGGTCGATCGAGGGGGCCTCCCATCCGACGATCGCCCGCTTCGCGTCGGGGTTTGTGAGACCGCTCCACGCGGCGCCGGCGCCCATCTGGTACTGGAAGGCCCGGAAACCGAACCGCGCGCACCCTTGAACAAAAACGAATGCCGCATGTTGGGACCCGTTCCCAAGTCAGAGTTCCTGGCCGTCAGCGCGCAGACCAGGGGCGGCTTGATCAGCCGACTTCGCGAACTGGCCGGCCGGGTTCGGATTGCAACCAACGCGGACCTTACCGACATGGCGGCGCGCCTGGCTTCATCCTCGCCGGAACTTTGGCGGGCGGTGGTCATGGCCCGGAACCCGCAAAAGGCCGCCATGGGCCTGGAGCAATTGGCCGACGAGGCTTCCCGCGGTGAAACATGGATCGACAGCAAACACGGTTTGTTCTTCGGCCGCGCCTTACAAAACCCCAAGCCGGGATTCCTTTTCAGCGGCCAGGGCTCTCCGGTACAACCCAACCCGGGGTTTTTGGGTGCGCGTTATGCCTGGGTCCGGGAACTTTACCAGGATCATCTCCTTGAAGATATCGCCCACGAGGCGGTGCACGCCCAGACCGCCGTGGTTCTGGCTTCTTACACCGGCCTGAACCTGCTGCGTCAGTTCGGAGTAACCGCGGATCACCTCATCGGCCATAGCCTGGGTGAACTGACCGCGCTTCACGAGGCCGGCGCCATTGACGAGGACCAGCTGTTCTCGCTGACCCGCATTCGCGCCTATTGTATGGCCCGTTACGGCGAGTCCGGCGGTATGATCAGTGTTTCCGCCACCGCCGATCGCGTGGCCCGTCCGGCAGCCAAACACCACACCGTGATTGCCTGCTACAACGGACCGGATCAAACCATTATCTCGGGTACCTCCGAGGACCTGGATGCCTTGACGACCGAATTGAAAGGAAAGGGAATGAAGGTCAAGCGCTTGAACGTGACCCACGGCTTCCATTCTCCGCTGTTGCACGATGCCCGCGCCGAGTTCGGTGAACGCCTGGGAAGTATGACTTTCAGCTCGCCCAAGAAAAAGGTCTATTCCACGGTGACGGGCGGCCTGCTGGAGCCGGACGCCTTCCTGGTAGGCTTGCTGACCCACCAGTTCACCGCACCGGTCCGTTTTCGACAAGCCTTTGTCGAAGCCGACGCGGAGGTGGACCTGTGGCTGGAGGTAGGGCCGGGTTCCGTCTTTGCGAGAAGGGCGCGGGTGATGACCGTCAAACCGGTCATCGCTACCGACATCGGCAGCAACTTTCGGGGATTCCTCTCGGCCCTGGCGGCGTGTTTCGTCATGGGCCTGCCGGTCAATCTGCCGGCCCTGTACGCCGACCGCTTCTATCGGCCGATCGACCTGGATCACCGCCCGCAACTGCTGCCGAATATCGCGTACAACTCGTCCGAGCCGGGCATCACCGAATCGAAGGAGCGTGTTTCTTGACCTATTACAGTTGGCGTCACCTTGTCAGTTTCCAAGAGACCAACCTGGTTGGCAACGTCTATTTCGCCAATCACATCGCCTGGCAGGGAAAATGTCGCGAACACTTTCTGCACGACCACGCACCCGGTATCCTGAAACTACTTCAGGAAGGGTTTGCCCTGATCACGGTTCGCTGCAGTTGCGAATATCTGGCCGAGTTGGAAGCCTTCGACACCATAGAACTGCGCATGAGCCTGGAGGCAACCGGCCGCAACCGCATCTCCATGAAATTCGAATACTGGAAACTGTTACCGGACCAGGAAATCCTGGCGGGCCGAGGCGACCACGAGGTAGCCTGCATGGAACGCAGAGGCGATCGTTTGGCCCCCATTCCCATCCCCGAGGAACTGAGCCGCGCCCTGGAAGCCTACCGCCGGTAACGTCTTTTCAAAGGTCCAAAATGTCGAACAGGCGGTCTTCGTCGATGCACTGCCTGGCTTGCAGGAACTGGTCCTCGGTCAGGTCGCTGCAATTGAAGGGTTGGCCGTATTCGTCCTGTAAGACCTTGGTGGCGTCGTTTAGTTCCAGCACGTAGTTGTGGAATTTCTCGTCGGCCACCGGGTGATTGTTGACCGGGTTCCACTGAATGCCGAAGACGCGGGTCAGCGTCTCGCGTACTCGCGGGTGCTTGAACATTTCGGTGCCGGGATAGGCCGTTGCCACGAACATGCGTTTGTTTACCGAGGCCTTGTTGATCCGGTAGTCGGGACTGCCCGGTTGCAGGCCCTCGGTGTAAAGGTCCTCCTGCCATTTGATGAAGGCCACCGAAGTCTTCAGGTCGTCCAGGGTTTCACCCGGGTAACCCATGATCCAGGTGCAGTTACCGTGAATATCGGCCTGCTTGGTGGCCTTGACGCCCTCCATCATGGTACGCGGCACCTTGTAGCCGTTGACTGTCACCGTACCGTTGGTCAGGATGAAACCGCCCTTGCCCATGTTCTCCAAAACGCGTGGGGAAGCGCTCTCGGCGCCGAAGCCGATGTACACGCAACCGGCCTCGCGCATCAGGTCGACCCGGCGGGGATTGTTGAAGACCGAACCCTGCTTGCCCGGTCTGAGGTCGGCTGCTTCGTCAAGGCGACCGTGGGTGCCCCAGCGTACTCCGGTTTGCTGGATCACCGGTTTCATGATCGGGGCCAGGTCGGCGATGCGTTTGGGATTCACCATAAAGTTGTCGTCGGAAATGCCCACGAAGTCCAGGCCGTATTTCTCGACGTGGAATACGATCTCATCGGCCAGGTTGCGGGCGGATCGCACGCCGTAGTTACGCTCGCCTTGAGCGCCCCGGAAACAGAACTTGCAGGCGAACGGGCAACCGCGACTGCTGACCGTGTTGATACTGCGCGACATATTGAAAGGGGTGGCGGAGCTGTTCTGCGCCTCCAGGCCCCAGATGGGATTGCCCAGGTACATTTCCAAGATGCCCACGCCGTCGACATCGCTGCGCAGCAGGTCCCAGGCGGGCAGGGGGACAGCGTCCAGGTCGCGGGGCCTGCCGCCCTCATAGAGCAGTTTAGGGCGCCCGCCTAATACATCAAGCAGGTAGGGCGCCAGTTTACCGGAACTGACGGCGTGATTCAGGCCGCGTTCTCGGATCAGCTTGGCGTCGTAGGCCATTTTCAAGATCACATCGTCGCCCTCGGAGTGGGCCACCGCATCCAACTCGGGAATCCAACGGAACAGGACCTCGCGAAACTCGGTGGCCAGGCCGCCGCCGCTCGCCATCAGGGCAGCGGGCTGCAAACGGCGACACATAACGGCTACAGCCTCCTGCCAGCGCAAGGTGGTGATCAGGCCGGATAAGCCGATCAGATCCTGGTCTCCCGCTCGAGCGAAGGTGCGCGCCAGCAGGGATTCGGCCTCTTCCATACTCAGCACTCTGCCGTTGGGCAGGTTGCGGCGCTCGGCCTCATGGTCGTGGATGCGATAGGCATTCAGGTCGACCAGTGTCACCTCGGCGCCTCGCTCCATCAGCCGGGCGGCTAACAAGGCGGGACCCAGCGGTCCGTTATTGGGCTTGGCCTGCTCGCGAATGGGCATGTTGATCAGGGTAACTCGGGCGCCGCGCAGGGCATCGCCCGGAAGTTCGCGGGTGACTTCCGCCGGGTGGACATAGGGCTTTTTAAGGATTTGGGACAGGTCCAAAACATCGGGCATGACCATGGTCGACATAAAAGGGCTCCTCCCATTGAAACATGGCGCGGAATTACGCTACCATTCTAGCCTCTCATCGGCTGTAGCCGTTACAAAATAAAGACGCTTCAGGTTTTCGACCTCATCCGGGCGCCTTTTCTCATGTGATCAGACCATGCCTAATTTCTTCCGGCGGCGCCAAAGCGTAATACGGCTGACGCCCAGACTTTGCGCCGCTTCTTCCATGGAGCCGGCGGCCTGCTCCAGGGCGTTTTCAATTTGAGCTCGGGTCAGACGTTTACCGCGTTGAGGCTTTCCTGCCATGTTTTGCGCTTCCTGGACAACCTCCTCGGGGAGCGGCGCCACCTCGTGGAATTCGGGTAGGAGGTGTTCCGGTAAGACCTCCATACCCGAGCGCGTCACCGTGACGTATTCAGCCAGATTGATCAACTCGCGAACGTTACCGGGCCAGGGGTGGCGTTTCAGGCGCACCAGGAGTTCGGGGGTACAGCGCGCCGGTTCCAACTCATGCTGTTCGGCCGAGCGGGCCAGCATTTGCTCCCACAACAACTCGATATCGTTGGGACGATCGCGTAGCGGCGGCAGGAAGAAGGGGACCACGCGTAACCTGTACATCAGGTCCTCGCGGAACCTACCTTTGTCTGCCGCATCGCGCAGGGATGCATGGGTGGCCGAGATCAGGCGCACATCGGCGGCGTAGTCGCGCATACCGCCCAACGGTCGGTAGCGCCGTTCCTGGATCACCCTCAGCAGCCCGGCTTGTACGGCCAGGGGCATTTCGGCCACCTCGTCCAGGAACAGGGTACCGCCCTCGGCCTGCGCCAGCAGTCCCTCTTTGTCGCTTACCGCACCGGTGAAGGCCCCGCGTTTGTGGCCGAAGATCTCAGAGGCCAGGAACTCCTTGGACAAGGTGCCGCAATTCACGGCGACAAACGGTTTGCCGGCGCGGCGGCTCATGGCGTGCAGGGCCCGGGCCACCATCTCCTTGCCGCTGCCGGTCTCGCCGCGAATCAAAACGTTGACATCGGCATAGGCCACGGCGCGCATGCTGCTGAGCAAGGCGATAAAGCCGGGGTCCCGGGTCAGGATGCCGTGGAAATCCACGGTCTCCGAACCGGCACGTGGGAAAGAAGCGGTTTTGCCCGGCCGTAACATCTCCACCCCGCCCATAAAGGCGCCGTTCTCGTCGTGGATGGCGGCGGCGCGTTTCAGGGTGGGAATCTCGCGTCCCTCTTGGGTATAGTGGGAAATCTTCTTGTCGTGAATCTGACCGTAGCGTTTCAAACCGCAGCCCTGACCGCAACGCACGCAAAAGATGGCCTTGGAGCAGTGCTCGCCGACGACTTCCGAGGCGGGGAAGCCCAGCAGGCGTTCGGCGCCCGGGCTCCACCAGGTGATGACCTGTTCGGAATCCACGGCAAACCAGGCCGTTTCATTGTCCAACCGGCCGATTGCCGTGAACCAGTCTGTTGTCTCGGGTTGTTTCATTTCTTGATTCATGTTTCACCCGGTTTCAATTGTTTCGCCCAAAGTGTAACATAGAGCAGGGAAACCTGATGATCCTTTGCTTGTAAAAACCTTCATTCCCAGGGAAATGACCTCGGCCGCCGCGATTGGCATCGCCTTTGCTCTCGTAAACTGGGAAGCGACAAGATGATACGGGGGTAATCCATGATCTTCAGGCAGTTATTCGACAAAGAGACCAGCACCTACACCTACCTTCTGGCCGATGAGGAGACCCGCGAGGCGGTATTGATCGACCCGGTCAACGAACAGGTGCCGCGAGACCTCAAGCTGATCGGCGAGTTGGGACTGAATTTGCTGTTCACGCTGGAAACCCATGTCCACGCGGATCACGTTACCGGTTCCGGGGCCTTGCGCGAGGCGACCGGGTCTCAAATCGCCGTTCCTTCCGGAGCGGGCGTTCGCGGTGCGGACAGAGAATTGAGTCAGGACGACGTGATCCAATTCGGCAAGCATCGTCTGGTGACCATCGAGTTGCCGGGCCACACGGCAAGTTGTAGGGGTTTTCTGCTTGACGGCAAAATGGTTTTTACGGGCGATACCCTGTTCATAAGGGGGACGGGTCGAACCGACTTCCAAGGCGGCAGCGCCGCGCAACTCTACCACAGCATTACGACCAGGTTGTTTACCCTGCCCGAGGAAGTGCTGGTTTATCCCGGTCACGATTATCGCGGCAACACGGTCAGCACCATCGGTGAGGAAAAGCGCTTCAACCCCCGCCTGGCCGGCAAGTCCGTGGATGAGTACCAGGCGATCATGGCGTCTCTCAACCTTGCCAATCCAAAACACATTCACGAGGCGGTGCCGGGAAACCTACGCTGCGGCCTGGAGGCGCCGGAACAGGCATCCTTCCGCGAAATGGACGTGCACCCCGCCTGGGTTGCCGACCACCTGAACGACGTCACGATTCTAGACGTGCGCGGTCCCAAGGAGTACCACGGGGAACACGGTCACATCCCGGGTGCAATGCTCATTCCCCTGGGTGAACTCGATACGCGCCTGGACGAGGTGCCTCGCTGTAAACCCCTGATGGTGAACTGTCACTCCGGCGGGCGCAGCCTGAAAGCGGTGAAGATGTTACGCCGAGCCGGTCTGGCCAATGTATGGAATATTGCCGGCGGCATCCTGGCTTGGAACAAGGGCGGCTATACCGAAACGGCCCGCGTTTAAGGCGCGGTGACGAGAAGAAGGGAGCCGGCCGACGAAGGTCCCAAGCCGGCCCTTTCGGCTTTCCAATTCGGATGGTTGTCGCCGCTTTGTGGTAATAATATGGCTCTCCATGCAACGGAAAAGCGTTCGGATCTTTGGGAGGCGGAAGATTTCCGAGGCGGCGGAGGCCTTTTTTTCGATCCCGCCCTTTTTCCCGTGGATCAGTTTAGGGCGGACTCGATGGCAAGGGTGATCACTCTGTAATAATCGTGGTCCTCGCGATACCCCTGGGGGTTCCGGGCATCGCACTTGAGAACAATGACCATGTCCAGGGCCGGGACCACGCAGATGATTTGCCCACCCCAACCATCCGCGGTGAAGGTGAGCTGACCCGCCCGTTCAACCACCCACCATTGATACCCATAGCCTTCATTGACCCTTCTTGAAACATGATCTCGACTGGAAGCCGCAATCCAATCCTCGGAAATGACCACCTGGTCTTCCCATTTCCCCCGGTTAAGAAACAAAAAGCCGAGCTTGGCCATCTCCCGGGAAGTGAGACGTAAACCAAAACCGCCTATTTCCAGCCCGCTCGGATCTTTTCGCCAGGTGCCTGGGATGGGCAACATATAATCATTCCAGGAGGTATGTCTCTTGAGATCCGGTGTAAAGGGAATGCCCAGGGGCTCGAACAGGTTTTCTACGGCAAACCGGCCGGGGGATCGACCGGTAGCTGCCTTGATCAATGCCGAGAGGAAATGAGAATTGGCAGAGCTATACAGAAACCTCTTCCCCGGCAGGGACGACGTTCCTTTCTCCAGGGCGGCGCGGGTCCAATCACCTGAATCCATCCAGCCGTCCCAGAGGGTATTTTCATTCCAATTCAATCCCGTCGTGTGGGTGAGCACCTGCCGGATAGAAATGTTCCCGAATTCTGGATAGTCCGGCAAGTAATCCACCATCAGTCGGTCCACATGGGCGATGTCGCCGCGGTCGACGGCAATCCCGACCAGAGCCGATGAGATGCTTTTGGTGACCGACCAGAGCTCCGTCCTTTGGTCCCGCCCCCCGCCATGGTAATACCGCTCAAATACAAGGTAACCGTTTCTTACCAGAAGAATACTGCGAAAAAACACATCCTTCTCAGCGATCTCCTCGGCCGACGCCATTTTTGCCGGGTCGATATCGTGAGCTTCCATTGAGGCAACCTTCCAGTTTTTGGTCGGCCAATAGTCTCTTTCCTTCGCGGGCCAGTCATAACCTTCGGGAGGAACGATGCTTTGAGGGCGAATTCCGGATTGAGCTTGGACGATGGCTGAAAAGCTCAAAGAGAGAACGAAAAAAGTGAGGCAACCTGATTTTTTCACGAATTCCCCTTGGCGAAGTGTGCTGATCGATGCTTGTAGCGACATTCTGAGGTACGAAAAAAGGGTCGCGTGGTTTCAGCCGTCTTGGAATAGGGAATGCGGCGCGGCGCTGCCGGCCCGCTACATGGCCCTCCATCACGGATCACAAAGGCCGCGAGCCATGAAAAAGCGACCTTGCTCAGTTTGCCGCCGTTGGTTTCGGCCAAGCAGGCGTGGAGGTCATCACCGGAAACATATGGCTGTGAATGTCGCCGGCTATGGCATCGTAAGAAATGCCGGGAATGGCATGCCGGAAATCGAGAAAGTCAGTTGGAGGTCTCGGCCGAAACCACGGTTCGCCGTTGGATGCGCGCCCGCGACAAGAGGTAGGTTCCCGAAAAATTAACCGGGCCGATAACGGGCTGCGTCGATCTGGTGTTTGCGAATCAGTTCGAAGAACACACGCCGGTGCTTCCCGGCACATTTGGCGGCTTGACTGATATTGCCGCCGTTGACGGCCAGCACCCGCGTCAGGTAATCCCGCTCAAAGGCCCTGACGGTTCGCTCCTTGGCTTGCTGAAAGGGCTCCACCGGCTTGGGCTTGGTTAGCGGCAGTTCCAGATCCCCGGGTCGTACCTTGCCGTCTCGGCACAGCAAGGCGGCCCGCTGCACCACGTGCTCCAATTCGCGCACATTGCCGGGCCAGGCGTAATTGATCATCAGGTCAAGAGTTTCCCGGCCAAAATTCAGGGGCGTCTTTTCGAAATGACGGGCCGCACGCTCCAGAAAGTGCCGGGCCAGATAGGGAATATCCTCGGGACGTTCGCGCAGTGACGGCATCTGCACGGGCACCACATTCAAACGGTAGAACAGGTCCTCGCGCATATCCCCGCGAGCAACAGCATCCGCCAGATCACGATTGGAAGCGGCCAGCACGCGTAGATTGGCCTTGTGGAACTTGTTGGCGCCCACCGGCCTGTACTCGCCTTCCTGTAAGAAGCGCAATAATTTGACCTGAGCATGCGGGGGCAACGAATCGATTTCGTCCAGAAACAAGGTGCCGCCTTCCGCCATGCGCACCAGGCCCTCGTGAGGCGCATGCGCCCCGGTGAAAGCACCCCGTTCATGACCGAACAATTCGCTTTCCATCAGGTCGGCGGGAATCGCGCCGCAGTTCACGGGCACAAAGGCGCGGGAAGCGTGCTTGCTGAGATAGTGAATGGCGCGGGCGCAGACTTCCTTACCCGTACCGGTTTCTCCGCTGATCAACACACTGACGTCATAGGCGGCTACCTGTTGAATGCGGGTCAATACTTTTTCGAAGACTTTAGAAGGACCGATCACCAGACCAAGGGCCAACCTGGTGCGCAACATATCCGGTGAAGATGCATTTGCACTGCTCATATCAACACTCTTTAACTGGGGAAACTTTAAGATAAATAGATAGGTAATCGATGCCGCGATACAGATGGTTGAAGAAAATGAGATCAAGTGTTGTCTTGGAAAGCCATCCCGGCTTGAAGACCATGAAGTAATCGATGGAAATGATCTGTACGGATCCTGTACATCTAACTTAGACGGGACGTGGAAATAATTTCAAGAAATTTTTGCTTTTTTTTCTTTTTTTGGCCGGCAACGAACAATTTCGGCCCGATTGTGACTGTTTGTGCCATGCCTGAATCTCCTGAGCACGACCTGAACTCTGTCATACAGCTGAAAAGCCGCTCGTGGCGACTTCCCCCCATGGCCGGCTAAAAACAGCCTACCTTGCTCCAATGTCGCTTAAACCCCGGCGGGCACGGGGTTCAGCCTCTTTTCCCCCTCGCACCGCCTGGCTGAAAACAGCACACTCTTCTTTGTAAACCGTTGATCGACAAAGGTTTCGGGGTTGGCCCGGGGTTTGCTCTTCAGGGGAGCAAGTCTTTCCGAATCGGGGGAACCATGCGTTTCAAGACACCCTACGCCGCGGACATTCTCGCCTATCTGGCCCGCCACCCCGGCGCCCAGGACACCCTGGACGGCATTCTGCACTGGTGGTTGATGGAGCGCCTGATCGAAATACACAAACCCAAGGTGGAAGCCTCCGTGGACGAGTTGGTGGAGCGCGGTTATCTGCTGGTGGTGGGCAACGAACGCACCGGCCGCTTCTACCGCTTCAATCCCGATGCGGCCGGAGGCGAGGCATGACCGAGGTCACGGGATATGTCGCCGGCCGGTTGGTGGAAGATCTCAGCTTCAGGCCGCTGGAACCCCGGGAGTACCGCGTGAGGCTGGAAGGTCATCGCGGCGAGGGTATCCGCAAGGAAGGCGGCTTCTTCTGCTTTCCCAAGGTGCCGCCGGGAACCTATGTCTTCCATGCGGAGGGCCGGGGCTTCCGCGCCTACCGGCAGGAAGTCAAGGTAACCGACGCCCCGCTGGTGCTGCGGCCTCCCGGGGAAAACGAGCTGTGGGTGACCGTGACCGCCTCGCGGGACACCCCGGACTTCCGCGAGGTTCAGTTCAAGGCCGTCAACCTGACCCGCGTCATCCGTGCGGGCGCCGCCGTTTTGGGCAAAGGCCTGGAAACCCGTCTTTTGCACGCCATCGGGCCCGGCGAGGAAGCCGCCGCCCGGCTGGAACCGGGAGATCCCATCGCGACGGGCAGCATTTTACGGTTGGTGCGCGAGCATTCCTGCCGCATGCGCTTCAGCCCGTTCCACCTGTTCAACACCGGCATGTTGTCGCTGGTAGGAAGGATTACCCGGGGTGTAACGCCGGACCCCGGCGCCTCTGCCCGCATCACCCATATCGACGACCGGCCGCTGAAGGCGCGGCTGGTCAACGGGGCCCGCCTGTTGGTGGTGGGCGGCAGATCCCCGGTGATCATGGGCAGTGAAAACGACCTGGTTTGTCCGGTAGACGGTGACGGTAACTTTCACCTCTACCTGCCCGCCGCCCTGGTGAATGTCAACGTCACCATTGCCATTGAATCCGCCGGCATCCGGCACACATACACCGAGCCCGGAGGCGGCGGTCGTCGCTTCCGCAAAATCGATCTTTTGGAAACAAGCCGGGAGACTGAGGCTCTGAAATCTTAACCGAACTACTTGAATGATTAAGGAAGGTAGATCATGCCCGAATATTTAGCACCAGGTGTCTTTGTGGAGGAGGTCTCCTCAGGCAACAAACCCATCGAAGGGGTCGGTACCTCTACCGGCGCCATGGTGGGCCGGGCGTTGAAGGGCCCGGTGGATCAGCCGATGCTGGTCACCAACTTCAGTCAGTACGTCAGCATGTTCGGCTCCTACAAGCCGGACTATTACCTGACCTACGCCATGCAACAATTCTTCTTCCAGGGCGGCAAGCGCTGCTACGTGGTCCGTGCTTTCAAAGCAGGCAAAGACGACGGCATCGCCAAGGTCGAGTTGAAGAGTTCCGGAAAGGCTCTCCTTGAGGTTTCCGCCAACAGTCCCGGCCTCTGGGGCAACAAGCTGCGCGTGAGCACCGGTCCCCCGCCCCTGGACCCGTTGGACCCGGACAACAAAGCCAAACGCTTCAACCTCTATGTGGAGCAAAACGTGGACGGCAAGTTCCAACCTCTGGCCGGCTTCGAGGCGCTGTCCTTCAAGGAAACCACCGATGAGGGCCTGCCCAATAAAGGTTACGTGGAACGAGAGATCAACGACGCCAACCCCTACATCGCGGTAGAAATCAAAGACCGTCAAACCACGACCGCACCCGCCGAATGGCTGGCCTCCGGCGATGTCTTTACCGCCGTGGACAGCACGGGCGCGCCGACCCATGATCTGGCCGTGAAGGCGGGCATCGAGGCAGACGACCTGATCGTGGAACTGATCGAGGATCCGGCCGACGCCACCAAAACCAAACTCAAGGTGGTGGGACCCGACCCCACCGATCCCACCAAATTGAAAACCGAAGAACAGGATGTGGACCTGGCCAAGCTGGATACCGCGGCAGCCGGCACCTTCCTGGAGGCTCCGAAGAAACTGGCGGGCGTCACAACCAACCCGGTCAGGGGCGCACTGGACGGCAGCTTCAAGGAAGGCGTCAGCGACATCATGAAGGGCGGTAACGAGGGTGCCGGCCTCAGCGGCAACGACTACATCGGCCGCGTGGGCACGCGCACCCGACCCGCCACGGGCCTGAATGCCCTCACTCTCATCGACGATATCAACATCGTGGCCATCCCCGACCTGCACGCGGGTATCACCACGGGCAACACCCGCGATGCGGCCCTGCGCGCCATGAACTACTGCGACGGCCGTGCCGACTGCGTCTACCTGGTAGACCCCGACAAGGGACTCAGCCCGCAAGGGGTGCGCGACTACAAGCAGGGCACCGGCAAGTTCAAGGGCAACGCCTTCGCCAGTTCTTATGCGGGCATGTACTATCCCTGGATCTGGATCAGCGATCCGCTCACGGGCAACCGCAAGCTGTTCCCGCCGTCGGCCGTCGCCATGGGCACCTATGCCGGCACCGATATCAAACGCGGCGTGCACAAGGCGCCCGCCGGTACCGAAGACGGCAAGGTCAAGGTGGCCGTGTCCATCGAGCGCGAGATCACCAAGGGCGAGCAGGAGATCCTCAACCCCATCGGCATCAACGTCATCCGCAAGTTCCCCGGCAGCGGCATCGTGATCTGGGGCGCGCGCACCGTGTCGTCCGATCCCGAGTGGCGCTATATGAACGTGCGGCGCTTGTTCCTCTTCCTGGAAAAGTCCATCGACAAGGGTACCCAGACGTATGTCTTCGAACCCAACGACACCACTTTGTGGGGTCAGATCACCGCCAATGTCTCGGCCTTCCTGCGCGTGCAGTGGTCCGAGGGCAAACTGGTGGGCACCAATCCCGAGGAAGCCTTCTTCGTCAAGTGCGACGAGGAAACCAACCCGCCCGAGTCCGTGGACCTTGGCCGCGTGATCACCGTCATCGGTGTGGCGCCCTCCAAGCCGGCTGAATTCGTCATCTTCCGCATCAGTCAATTCCGGCCCAATACCTAAGCGGGAAGTGAGGCCATGGCAAGACGCGATACCGATCCCTATGCCGCTTTCAACTTCAAACTGGAGTTGGGCGGCATCACCCAGGGCGCCTTTTCCGAGTGCTCCGGGTTGAGTGTGGAGGCCGATGTCATCGAGGACCGCGACGGTACCGAAAAACCATTGAGCGTTCGCAAGCAACCCGGCCTGTTCAAGTACACCAATGTGACCTTGAAACGGGGTATCACCAAGGACAAGGCGCTGTTCGACTGGCTCAAAAAGGGCATCGACGGCGATGTGGACCGCAAGGACACGGTCTCCATCGTGGTCAACGACGAGAAGGGCAGCGAGGCCGTGCGCTGGAACCTGCTCCAGGCTTTTCCCAACAAGTGGACGGGCCCGGACCTGAAAGCCGCGGGCGGCACGGAGTTGGCCGTCGAGTCCATCGAATTCGTCTGCGAAGCCGTGGAATGGGCCTGAAGACAATTGAAGAACATCATCGACATGGAGGCATATCATGGCGAGACGCGATACAGACCCCTACGCCGCGTTTAATTTCAAGCTGGAACTCGGCGGCATTACCCAAGGGGCCTTTTCCGAATGCTCCGGGCTGAGCGCCGAGGGCGACATCATCGAGTACCGTGACGGTTCCGACAAGAATCTCCACGTACGCAAACAACCCGGACTGTTCAAATACACCAATATTACGCTGAAACGAGGCATCACCAAGGACAAGGCGCTGTTCGACTGGCTCAA
>JASJCB010000307.1 GCA_030066195.1 Acidobacteriota bacterium | reverse complement strand
TGGCGGGAGTGATGGGGTAGGAACCGTAGAACAGCCGCTTACCGGTAATTTTCGACGCGGCTACGAAGCCCCAGGCAATGGCCTGGTTACCGGTAATACTGCGGTATTTGCCCTTGTCCAATTGCGCCCGAGGCACACGATAATGGTCGGTGAAGATTTCGGTCGTGTCGGCAAAGTTGTAGCCGGCGGTCAGCGCCATTTGATTGGCTTTCAGGATGTCGGGCTTGCTGCCGAATTTTTGTTCCAGCCATTTGAGGGTATTTTCCAGGGGTCGGTCGTAGAGATAGTACATGATGCCCAGGGCGTACAGGTTCTTACAACGATCCGCGATCTTTTTGGAAAGACCCAGTTCAGTCACGGCCGCCTCGGTCTGTTCGGTCAGCGCAATTTTGATCAGTCGGAAGCGGTCCAATGAGCCGTCGGTCAGGGGGTCGCTGTCGTATTGCGCCTTTTTGTAATTGGATTTGGTGAAGCTATTGGTATTGATTAAAATCAGGGTGCCGTCTTCCATATCGACCAGGTTCGCTTTCAACGCGGCCGGGTTCATGGCCACCAACATATCGGGCTTGTCGCCCGGCGTGTGAATGTCTTCACTGGCAAAGTGAATCTGGAAACCGCTGACGCCGGGAACCGTGCCGGCCGGCGCGCGAATCTCCGCGGGAAAGTCGGGAAATGTGGAAATATCATTGCCCAGAACAGCCGAGGTATTGGTGAACTGCGTTCCCGTCAACTGCATCCCGTCACCGGAATCACCGGCAAAACGAATAGTGGCTTGTTGCAACACCTTCCGTTCTTTCAACCCTTCGGACATAGGTACTCCTTGCTTGTCCGGTCGGCCCGAGGTCCCACCGAATGAAATGACTCATTATAGACCGTATCGACAGCCGTGGTGAGTCCCAAAGTATATTTTCGGGTTCTTACGTG
This sequence comes from Acidobacteriota bacterium, assembly GCA_030066195.1. Lineage (GTDB taxonomy): Bacteria > Acidobacteriota > Holophagae > Acanthopleuribacterales > Acanthopleuribacteraceae > JASJCB01. Next base: position 9,664 of record JASJCB010000307.1, on the reverse strand, counting down.
CTTACCGATTTTTTGATGATGTAGACAATGCGAATGCTTTACGCTCAGTCAGAGCGATACGCAGAGCCCGGTGGTAGGCATCAGGGTCTTGTGATACTTCCGCAATGGCTCGATGGGCTGAGGCTTCTCCCAATCTGGTGAACAGGCGATTGCGGGCGGGACGGTAGTGGGGGTAACGCGCAACCGTATAGGCATAACAGGCATTAGCCAGGTCAGTCATGGACGCATCATTCGCCTCGCGTGCCTCGCTGATGAGTCCCGTGTTGAATAGGGTTTCGGGGCCGTACGGATCCTGCTTCCAGGCGCTCGCTTGCCAAAACCAGGCCTGGGTAGGGTTCCCCTCGCGATAATAGCGAGCGGCGCGACGCTCGGGAAAGAAGATGCGATGTTCGCGCGCGGCGTCATAATCGAGCCGAGCGAGCAGCGGGACCAGAAGGAGCAAAGGCAATACGGCCGCTCGGTGTAATTTCGGCGTAGATCGCGTGGAGAGAGTAGGGGCGGTGAGAATCAGCGGGACCGCAATGACCGGATTCAAATAGTTGAGCGAGACCATGGCGATAAGACCTTGGATCGAGACGGCGATCCACCACCGTCGCTCCGAGTGATTGTCCTGCCGATTGCTATTTCCTGTAAGGCGAAAGTATCTCACAACCAGATAAGCGGTCAGTAAAAACCAGGGCAGTCCGAATTGGATGATTGCGTCCAGAAAGAGGTTGTGAGCGGAGCGGGCGCGGTAGTAGTTGCTCATGTTGATATCTTCAACAGCGGCTTGAGCATATCGGGGATAGGCCGTTTCGAACTGACCGGCGCCGACACCGAGCAGGGCTTTGTCGCGGGCGAGGAGCAGACTGTTTCGATAGAGCAATACCCTGGTCATCAGGCTGAACCGCTTGCCGCGAAACCAGGGCTCGCGTTCGGCGATCAGGGAAGGCTGTTGCTTGTAAAGCGCTACGTAGTCGGCCGGATGGAATATGAACCGAATTCCGGTTCGAATTTCCTTTTGGAAAACCCCGACGCCGATGACCAGGCCCAGAAGCAGGCCGCTCGCCAGGATGCGCCGCCAAAACGCATTGCTGTAGATCAAGCCGACGATCACCAGGCCGAGCCAGGCGCCCCGGCTCATAGTGAGTAGGATGCCGCCGATCAATACGGCCGGCGTCACCCACTTCATACGCCCCTGGAAACGGCAAAGGCAAAGGCATAGCAGGAGGAAATGGGCGACAGCGTTCAGGTTACCCATGAAACCGCCTGCCTCCGCCGCGGGCTCGAAGACGAGCGGATCCCAGCCCAGCTTCTGGACAACCACATAAGCTACGGCGGCGAAACCGCTGATTACCAACCCCCGCTCTAAATAGCGGTGAACCTCTGCACTCAGGGGCCTGGCGGAAAATGCCAGGACATACACGCACCACAGGGTGATGCTTTCCAGGTAATCCCAGGCATTGACGCTCCAGAGCCACCCAAACAACGGCCAGATCATCACCAACATGCCCAAAGAGCGCCAAACCTCCCTGGTTTTGATCTGCCAAACCAACGGGGCCAGAAGCAGGGTCATGGCCAGAAGCTTGGGAGTGCGGAAGGGGGCGCCGAAGCCCGGGTGGAATAGAAGCAGACCGGCGGCAATCAGCCAGGGGAGGAGGGTCTTCAGTTTATCTTCGTATGAGGGCATAGCACGGTCCGGGAGATCAAGTGCAAATGATTGCCGAGAGCAACTTCACGCGATCTTACCCCGACCGATAGCTAAAGGGAACTTGCAACAAGCCGGCAACGGGCTCACCGGATCGAATATTCGACCGTCTTAAAGGATTTTCTGAATATCCTCGGGCAATTCGCCGCCTGATTTCTTAAGCAGGGCTTCCACCAGGGCTTTCATTTGCTGCTCGGCGGCATCAGCTTTTTGTTTTTCAGCATCGGCTCGCTGTCTTTCGGCCTCAGCTTTTCGTGTTTCAGCATCTGCTCGCTGCCGTTCGACCTCAGCTTTCCGTTTTTCAGCATCGGCTCGCTGCCGTTCGACCTCAGCTTTCCGTTTTTCAGCATCGGCTCGCTGCCGTTCGACCTTGGTTTTCCGCTTTTCAGCCTCGGTCTGTTGCTTGGATGTCTCCAAACTTTCCAGCAAGCGTTTTTCATAGTTCTGCCGAGCTCCGGCTTGCATTTGGGCGTCCAAGCGATTTCGGTAGATCAAGTATTCCTTTTCTTCCTGACTGATTTCTTGCAACACTTTAAACACCTTTTGCATCACGGGTGTTTGCAATTCTTCGGGCGGTTTGCCTGGATCGAACTCTCTGCCGTGCTCAAAGAAGTAGATCCAACGGTCAAGGCCTGATTCAATTTTACGCTTCGGCGGACACTTTGGCAATTCCAATGTGTGGATACTCAACTGGTCAGTCAATTTGACCTTACGATCCTCATCGTATAGCGCAAAGTTATGGTGGGCATAGGTGTTGTCGATCATTTTGCCGCCCAGAACCCAAATCGAATAGGTTGGTTGCAATTGATCGTAATCGGTGCCCTTGTTGATGCTTTTAGTATAATTGAGCGCCCAGGTGAATAGGATTCGCGCCGGCAGAAACACATCGACGATCAGTTGGATCTCTATTTGGATGGTTCGGCCGAGATGATCTAACGCGAGGAGATCGGCAATAGATAGTTTGTCATCGGCGATGTTTCGGTTCTGGATGGGGTTCTTGATTGTGACGCTCTTAATTTGGACATCTTGCTTTTCAAAGACCCGGGTGATGAAGTCAAGCAGGATTTCGGGATCGGACATAATTCGGATGAATGCATAATCAACACAGGGATCGATATGGCGCACCATCGGATAGGCCTCCATGGATGAGGATTACGAGCCTCATTATCCAAACCCACCGAGCGTGGTCTTGTAAACCCTCTATTTCAAGTATACGCGAATAAAAATCCGATCAAACAGCGTACCGTCAGCCTATTACGTTTCCGAACTTTTTTCCGCTGAAATTGGCGGCTCCTCCGGTGCCTTCATGTTGTAAGCCGGTTCCCCGGGCGCCTGGGCCGCGCGCGCCAGGGCTTGGGCCGAGACCGGGGATTTCAGGAAGATGAAACCGATGATCAGGACAATCTTTACAACCCCGATCACACCGTCTATTTGCATAGCGGCCGCGACAGCCAGGAGAATCACCCCCAGCGAGGCCGATTTGGAGGCCGCGTGCATTCGCGAGAATAAATCGGGAAAGCGAAGCAACCCCACCGCTGCCAGCAGGGTGATCAAGGCGCCGAGCAATAGGAATGAAATGGTGATTCCGTTGATCATGAACGCTCCCTTTCGTGGATAATATAACGTGCAAAACCGATGGTGCCTATGAAGGAAATCATAGCCAGGACCATTACGGCATCCAAATAGACCTGTTCTCCGGTGGAGATGGTGTGAAGCAACATCATGCCGATAAAGATCACGGCCAGCAGGTCCAGAGCGGCAACGCGGTCAGCCAATTTAGGACCTTTAGCCAGGCGGATAAAAGTAATAAAAGCAGCGATTAAGAGGACGATCATGGCCGCGAACTGGGCGCCGGCTAATAACTCCAACATCACATACCTCCGGCAATGGCTGAAATTCTGGTTACTTCCGCTTTGACCTGGTCGACCTCGTCTCGGTACATCAGGTGAACCAGCAGGGCGCGTCGGTCCGGGTCATACTCCAGGCAGATGGTTCCCGGCGTCATGGTGACCAGGTTGGCGACAAGCAGCACCTGCCAATCGGCCAGGTCGTGTTCTATCGAAAGCCAGGCCAGGGTAGGACTCATTAAATGCGTGGGGGTCAGAACATCATGCGCCACGCGCAGATTGGAGCGCACGATATCGCGCAAGTAACCGGGTAGAAAAAGCAACAGGCGCAAAGCAATTCGCAAAAAGCGGATCAGTTTCACGGTTGACCTCCCAGGACGGCGGCTATGTAGGCCGCGGGGTCCAACAACTGCGTGGCGGCGGTTTCCGCAAAGTTCATGACCGGTTCGGCGGCAATGCCGATAATAACCGTGATCACGGCCAGGGCCGCCACCGGAACCCATTGGGCCACGCCGACGGACTTTTTCGGTTGGTCGTCCTCATCATGTTCCGGTTGCGCCTTCCAGAAAGCCTCCTGCCAGATCTTGGTCATGGAAATCAGGGTCAACACACCCACGACCAGGGCCGTAACGACAAGGGCAATATCCCCGGTTTCAAGCCCGGCCCGAATAATGATGAACTTGGAGAAGAAACCCGAAAGCGGTGGAATCCCGGCCAGTGAAAAGGCCGGAATGAGGAATAGCAGGGCGAGGTAGGGTTTGGCGTTCAACAGGCCGCCCAGCTTGCTCAGATGGAAGCCGCGCCCGGCCCTGGCAATCATCCCGGCAATCAGGAAGAGGTTGGTTTTGACCACAATGTGGTGGATCAGGTAGAAGATGGAGCCGGCCAAAGCCAGAGGCGTCATCAAGGCCAGGCCCATGATCATATACCCGATTTGACTGATGATATGGAAGGAAAGAATTTTGCGGATGTCGCTTTGGGCAACCGCGCCCAACACGCCGGCCACCATGGTCGCCCCGGCGATTGCCGGCAACAGAAGACCGGTTAAACCCTGGTCCTGGGTGAAGATCAGGGTGAAGCTGCGTATCAGGGCATAAACGCCGACCTTGGTCAACAGCCCGGAAAACAGCGCCGCCACGGCGATCGGGGGCGTGTGGTAAGAGCCCGGCAACCAGAAGAACAGGGGGAAGAGCCCTGCCTTTATGCCGAAAGCGATCAGGAAGAAGACAGAACTGCTGAGGATGAGCATCGCGTCTTCGCTCAGCGTCAGTTTCTGGGCCAGATCCGCCATGTTCAGCGTACCGGTATTGCCGTAGAGAAGCCCCAAACCGGCCAGGAAGATAACGGACGAAACCAGGTTGATGGTGACGTACTGAACCGCGCCCACCAATTGTTCCCGGCTTCGGTCGAGGGTCAGCAACACGAATGACGAAATCAGCATGACTTCGAACCAGACGTAGAGGTTGAACAGGTCTCCCGCCAGGAAGGCGCCGCAAACACCCATCAACAAGAAGTGGAAGAGCGCAAAGAAGTTCTTGTGTCTGTAACGCTCGGCCGTATCCGTCAGCGCATACACCGAAACGGCCAGACCGATCAAACCGGTAATGGCCAGCATAGCGGCGCTCAAGTAGTCGGCCACCAGCGTAATGCCGAAAGGAGCATCCCAATTACCGGGCCGCGCCACCAGGATGCCCAAGTCCTGAACCCGCACCAACAGAACCAGGTTGACAACCAGCAACACGCCGGCGCCGACCACCCCGACAAAGGCGGAGGTACGGGCCCGGTCCCGAACGATCACCGACAACAGGGCGGTCGCCAGGGGAACGGTAATAGGAAGAAATAGTAACAGGTCGATCATTTCAGACCTCGCAACTGCTCCAGATCCTCGGTGCCGGCCGTCTTGTGCGCACTGCGAAGCAGGGTCAGGAAGTAACCCAAAACCCCGAAGCTGATCACGATTGCCGTGAGAATTAAAACCTGAGGCAGTGAATCGCCATGAGGTGTCGGCAATGTCGCTTCTCCCGGGGGAATGATCGAGGGATGTCCCTTCACCAGGCCGCCGGACGAGAAGATGACAAGGTTGGCGGCATTACTCAGGAGAATCAGGCCCAAGATCAACTTGGCCAGGTGCCGTCGCAACATCAGAAAAATGCCCGCGGAGAACAGTAGACCGGTGATGACGGCCCAGAATGCTTCCATTATTCTTCCTCCAGACGAAATAGGACCTGGGTCACCATGCCGATGACGGTCAGGTAGACACCGATATCGAACAGCAGCGGCGTGCCCAGCTTGGGTTTTTCCAGCCACATACCGGTCAGCGGCGGCAGATCGAAAAGCAAGGGATAGAGCGCGGTGGCCGCGGCAAGTCCGACACCCGCCACCATAAGGCCGGGCGGTGAAACAGGCAGCAGGCGCTCGGCTGCTGCGCGATCGAACACAAAACTCCAGAGCCCGACCGCCGAGGCTGCCGTCAGACCGCCGATAAACCCGCCGCCCGGCTCGTTATGACCTCGCCACAACATCCACAGCGAGGTCAGAAACAGCAAGGGTGCGATGATACGGGCGGCGTTTTTCTGAAGAAACGACTCTTTCATGCGGCCTTCCTTTTTTTCATGAGTGCGGTCACGCCCAGGGCGGCGATCATCAGCACGATGATTTCACCGAAGGTGTCCAGGGCGCGAAAATCGACCAGTGTCACGTTGACGATGTTGCGACCGTAGGCCTCCGGTACCGAAGCCCGAGCGTGGAATTCGGAGATGGGCTCCTGGATTTGGACGACACCCGCTATCCATATCATCATAGTTATGAACAGTCCAAGCGCACCGGCAATCAGCGCGTCACGGGCGATGTGCGCCCCGCTGGAGAGACGTTTGAATTGTGGAAAGGCATAGACCACCAGCACGAAAAGAAGCACCATCAGCGTTTCCACCAGAATTTGGGTAATGGCGAGATCGATGGCGCCGTAGAAGAAAAACAACATGGCGATCCCGAAGCCCACCGCACCCAACGCCGCCGCGGCAACCAGCATGGAGCGCGCAAACAACACAACCAGGGCGCCGGCAACAATCAGTAACCCGATACCGGCCTCGCTCCAATCGAACCGCGTCAATTGGGGCACGGGTAACAAGCCCGTACGCGACAACGCAATACCGCCCAGCATGAGGAAAGCCAGCAGAATGATACTCAACCCGTAGCTCAGTGAGCGGCCGTCCAGTAGACCGGCAGTTCGCTTCGCAAGTTTCATCGCAAGGTTGAAGCCGCTGTCAAACAGGCTGCTCGCGTGGAGGCTCCGCAAATATGGCAAAGCGTCTTCTCGTACAAACCGCAAGGGATTGGCGGCGACGCTCAGGACCCCGGCTGCCAACATGGCCGCGCTGAGGAAGAGGGCCGGGGTGAAGCCGTGCCAAAGCGCCAATTTGATTTCAAACGGCGTCCCCGCAACATTGCCGGCGGCCGTTTGGACGAGAGGTCCCAGGAGCGAGGGAAACACTCCCAAGACCAGGCCGAATACGGCAGGTACGAGCGGCGCCGCCCAAAGTACGGGGCTGATCGGCCGGCAGTCCATGCTGCCGGGGGTCCCTAAAAAGGGTTTGACGCCGGCCGACCAGGCGGCCACGATGAGTCCAACACCGGCCACCGCCGTTACGGGCAGCAGCACGGCTTGGGCAAATTGGGCGGAAAGCACCGCTTCCAATAAGGTCTCCTTGGCCAGGAACCCGGCAAGCGGGGGAATGCCGATCATGGAGACAGCACCCAAGAGCCCTGTAATGAAAAGCGGGCGCAAGGGTCCGCGCAAGCCGGCCAATTCCCTGACGTCTCTGCTTCCCGTTGCGGTATCCAGGGTGCCCGCCGTCAAGAACAGGGACGCTTTATAAAGACCGTGCGCGGCCAGCACCACCAGTGCCGCCTTGACCGCTTTGTCGTGACCTAAACCCAGCAACATCATCAGCATGCCCAAAACACTGAGGGTTGAATAGGCCAGGATTTGTTTTAAGTCATATTTGAAGGGGGCGCGTAATGCGCCCATGATCATGGTGAAAGCGCCGATGGTAACCAACGGCAGGGTCCACCAATCGGTCCCGCCCAATACCGGGTTCAAACGCGCGACAAGATAGACACCCGCCTTGACCATGGTAGCCGAATGCAGGAAGGCGCTGACAGGGGTCGGCGCGGCCATGGCCCCCGGTAACCAGAAGTGAAACGGCGCCTGGGCGGATTTGGTCAGCGCACCCAGGAGGACCAGAATGGTAATGGCGACATAGCTGCCGTGGGCCTGAATGATATCGCCACGCTCCAGCAAAACGGACAATTCCATGCTTCCGCCGGCGCTGCCAAGGAGCAGAATACCCGCCAGCAAAGCCAGGCCGCCGCCGCCGGTCACCAGTAAAGCGCGTAACGCCGCGGCGCGAGATTCGGCTGAATGCGCCTTGAAACCGATCAGCAGGTAAGAGGTGATACTGGTCAGTTCCCAGAATACGAATAAGGATACAAGGTTCCCGGCTGTCACCAGACCGAGCATGGAAACCGTGAACAACACCAGGTAGGTGAAAAAGCGTCCGGCGTATTGGGAGCCGGCCATGTAGATACCGGCGTAGGTGAATACCACCAGGGCAATGCCGGAGATCAGCCACACGAAAAGCAGGGACAGGCCGTCCAGGTAGAGCGACAGGCTCAAGTCCAGCGAGGGCGCCCAGGCAAAGTGCTCTACATAGGGAACCCCTTGCAATACCGAGCCGGTGACCGGTATGGTTGCCGCCAGTACCGCGGCGGGAAAAATCGCGGCCAGGTAACCGAGCCCGCGACGGGGTAGGAATCGAGCCCCTAACGGCATCGATGCAGCCAGCCCGAAGCCGACCACGCTAAGTAACAACAGCATGACATCCTCTTGGTTGAAATGACGGCGGAGTCGGTGACAGGAAAAGCGGGCATACACTCATAGCCCGGCCGTTTTCAGATTGTACGGTACCGGCTCAAGAAATTATTCATAAAAATATAAATTTTTTTGCCGGCTTGCGTAAGATACTAAAAAAGAGCCGACCGGGAGGGTATGTGCTCAAACGAATTATCCGCAAAAGAACACGTCAAGAGCTGGCCGATTGGGAAAAGGTCCGTCATTTGATGCCGCGCGGCAACCGGACTCGCGGGCTTCAGTACGAAACCCTGGAGTTCCTTTTCTCGAGACTGTACGAAAACGTTTCGGAAGAAGAGGTTGCAGAACACCTCCTGGCCGTGCGCGGCCAGTTGCAATCGACCGGCGACCCGGTCAAGGGCGCCATCAATCAGGCTGTCAAAGAACTGCAACGCCTGCCCGACAGACTTTTTTCCATTATGAAGATCCAATGCCCCGGCCCCGGGAAACGGGAGCGGTTCGTAAAGTTGGATTATGCCCGGTTCCAGGAGGTCGTCGGTTTCCAACTCTACCACGAGTACCTGAACGACATCCTGGCCGATGAACCTCACCTGGTCTTGCGATGCGTGGCAAATCACGATCCGACAAGGCCGGCGGAAGTCTTTCCCGGACTGCGGCCGGACATGCTGAGCGGCGCCGTGTTGGAGGCGATTAACGATTACCCGCCGCAGTCGGCATCGAGAGCGGATGTCCGTCTCCTGGCCATGCCTTCCAGTCCCGCCAACACCTGCTTCCTGCTCATCTACGAGGACGCGGAGGCGCCCGACCCGTTTTTGGGATTTCTGACCGATATCACCCCGGGCGAGGCATTGGAGGATGCGCACTTCATCCTCTACCGAGGAGAAGAAAAATTCCACAAGCTGCACTTTCTCAGTCGATTGTGGCGTCGGATCGCCGGCCAATGCGCGGGGGTTGCTACCGGAGGAAAATGAACCCCAGGTGCGGATCGGCAGCTTTCCGTCCTTTTTCAGGCCTCGGTGAAGGGTCATCTTACCTGTTTTCCAAAAACCCCTGGCAGCCAGGTAGTTACCTGACGTAGACTTAGTGAGGCGGCTGTCGTTTCTTCGTTCTTCGGCAGTCAATGAAGCCGGATTTTCCATTTCCCAGATCGCCGACGGGGTGCTCGATGCAAGAGGAAAACAACGATTTCAGTCACGATTCCGGGTTCAAGAACCTGGTCCTGGATTTCCCCAGGGAGACCATTGATTGGTTGTTGCCCGG
>JASJCB010000131.1 GCA_030066195.1 Acidobacteriota bacterium | reverse complement strand
GTTCTTTTCTGGTCCCTTCGTCGCGAACAAAACCCACCTTGCTCATAAGCAAGGTCATCATTCAGGCCGGCTGTCGGTCCCATACCCGGGTTGAGCCAGGTGGGCCTTGTTCACGCTACGTAGGGTTCCATCAAGGAAACATGATCTTGCCAATGCGCGCCACGCCCCAAAAAGCAATCGACAGGCCCACCCAAAACCAAAACGTTTTTCTTAGAAACGCTTTGGCGGACGGACGTTCCCAATCGCCTTCCTCCGTCAACGCATCGGGGTACTTGAGGTCCATAAAGAAACGGACTTTGTCGGGCTTGCCGGGGAGATAGATGAGCACGGCTGACTCGGTGATGCCTACCATGATGCGGTTGGTTTTGTGCTCCTGACCCTCCTGGTCCTGCCAGAAGAAGATGTGTTCCTTGGCGCTGGATTGGCCCGTGGGTCGCTCTTTGGTCCTGGCCCGAACGGTCATCCCCCGCGTCAACAACCGCCTGGTCCGCCAAAACGTTCTGATACGCGCCAGAATGAACCATACCAGTAAGAATACCGGTAATTGGATGAGCCAGAAACCCAGGCCCATCATCTGAGAATAGGAACTGCCCTTGATCTTGGCCAGGCCGGGGTTGTACCTGGATACCGCAACGGGCACCGTCCCCTGGTGGAAATCGTAGGAAAAGGAATAGCCCTGATAGCTTTTGCCCTCGAACGTGTAGGTGAAATCGGAGGCCGTCACCGCCTCTTCGTTCATGATGAAATTAGTCTCGAAGGAGTCCGTAATGGTACCGGTCGCCTCTTTGGCGCCGATAAAAGCCAGACGGTTGACCATGGTATCTCGGCCGAACCAGAGCAACAAACCCAGGAACAGCAGAGGGAAAGTGAAAAAGCGAAACAACAACACGCACTCATTCAGTTCGCCCAGGCGCCTGGTCGGCTTGAGGCTGATCCCCTCATGATATTTTTGATACGGGTATTTGGCCATGCATCACATCCTACTGCAAATAATTCGTCTTATTGAATGGAGTGGTGGTTGAGGTTGGTTTATCGCTGTTTTTTAGTCTAGCTCATACCAATCGGTTTGCGCAAAACCAAAATGCGGGCCGATCTGACTCTCAGCCTCGCTGTGTCGCTCAATGATTGAATGCAGCCATTTGATGCGGCGTCTACCTTTCGGACGAGTGTTGCAGGCCGGTTTCCAGGTAGAACACTTCCGTCAGTAGTTCCCGCCAGGCGCTGTAGCGGGCCTCGGCCGAACCGGTAAGCTTGACCGTACGGCCCTTTAGTTCAACCTGCAGGGGCTCAACGCCTCGGGTCATGGCCTCCGCGAGACCGGCCAGGGCCTTCTTGAACTTTTCTTCCTCTGCCCAGCGTTTCCTGGCCTGTTCGTGTTCACGGGCGGGGCCCCTGGCTGTTCTGGTGTGGCGTGACTCAGCCGTGGGCGGTCGATAGATCATATCGTTTCCTCTCCGGTTGGCTTTCTTGACTTGTTCCAAGCGCAACTCTTCATTTCGGCTTCCCAACAACCACTCGGTGTAGTGAGGTTGGGCACGGACCCTATAGTCCGCGTAATAGTCGGAGAAGGTATCCACCAGCAGGTTGTCCCTGTCCCTGATTGCGGTCAAACGGGTCAGAGTGGGATCGCCGGCGGCCGGCAACCGCTCCAGACTGTAAATCGTTCGCTTGCCCCGTTTGCGCGTTTTCAGGTAGCCGCCGAAGACTTCCGGGGCCAATTCGGCCGCGAAGCGCATGTCGTTCACCGTTCGGATGCGTTCCGCTTGTTTCTTGTCCAACCGCGACAGGGCCTTGATCAGGTCCTCGGCAATACGGGCGAAGAGGCGGGCATAGGGCGCGCCCTGGAACCTGGAAAAGTATGTCGGATCCGCTTTCATGCGGTACTTCTTTTTCAGCCAGATGTTGCCGGTTGCGTCTTCTACTTGTAGGGAGAGGACCATGCGGAGACCGGTTGCATAATTAATCTTGCCGTGGATACGAACCTCGCCCAACGTATAGTTTGCGGGCACCACCCGTATAACGCCCCACCGCTTCGTGTCTTGCATGGCGCGCATGATCTCCATGGGGATGGTGCGGGCTTCGGACTTGCGTACCCAGGCGAAGACACCCTTGTCCTCTAAAGCGTCCTCGTCGTCGGGCGGCAGGCCCGGGTCGAAGACGGGGATGATGACGTTCAGCAATTCCTTCTCGGGGAGCCTGCTTGTGTCTTGAGCATAGGTAAATACAAGGCTCGCCAGGCACAGGAAAACAATAGACGGACATTTCATGAATAAACACCCTATAGCGGCCCTCGGCCGATTTTGCCTCCATGTTAGCAAATTCGGTTCCAGGGCATTCCTTGACACTTTTCCCGGCCGGCCCTCATAGATCTAAAGAGACGGTTCCGGACCACAGAGCCGGAACAAATCCATAACCGTTACACCTTTCAATTTTCACCCAGATGGCATACTTAACCCGTTCACCACATCTTACTCACCGAAAAGATCCATCACATTTGCCTATCCCCGCACTTTTGTAACAGCGGTCATGCCATGTCAGGCTATCGCTAAATCCCGCATCGTGATACGATTTTAGTTGCTTTCGGATCATTGCCCCGATCCTTGCCACGTACATTTTCTGTTCACTACCGGCTTTGTTTCAAAGAATTCCGGTCCATTCATTGGGAGTGACATTGTCTGATGTTTCCGGTCTGGATGTCAGCGGCGAAACGCGCCACGCGCCCGACATCGAAGATCAGGTCGACAACTGGGTCGACCTGTTGCGCCACAGGGCTCGACAACAGCCCGACCGCGCGACCTATACCTTTCTTACATTCGCGCCCGACCGGTCCGAAGGTCTGACCAACGGCGAACTGGACCGCCGCGCCCGCATGATCGCCGTAGCGCTCGGCCCCTGTTTCGGCGAAAAAGTGCTGCTCTTGTTTCCGCCGGGCTTGGATTACCTCGCCGCCTTTTTCGGCTGCCTCTATGCCGGCGCCGTCGCTGTCCCCGCCTATCCGCCCAATCCCAACCGCATGCACCGGTCCATGCCCCGCGTGATGGGCATGATCGAAGACGCCGACATCGACCTGGTGCTGACCAATGACGTGATTGCCGCATCGTTGGAGCGCTTGCAGGGCGAGTTGCCGCGTTTGGCGAAGATGCGCCGGATCAGTCTGGAAAACCTCGATCCTGATCTTGCCGAACACTGGGAAGCACCCGATATCGGCGGCGACACGCTTGCCTTTTTGCAATATACCTCCGGTTCTACCGCGACTCCCAAGGGCGTGCAAGTCAGCCACGGCAATCTTTTGCACAATGAGTCGGTGATTCGCAAAGGCTTCGCAACGGGCCCCCAAGATCGCGTGGTCAGCTGGCTGCCCATGTACCACGACATGGGCTTGATCGGCTCCATGCTGCATCCGCTTTTCCTGGGCGCCCGCTGTTACTTCATGGCCCCCATGGATTTCCTGCGCCGGCCCTATCGCTGGCTGGAAGCCGTCCACCGGTTTCAGGCCACGGTCAGCGGCGGACCCAACTTTGCCTATGACCTTTGCGTTCGCAAAATCCCCGAGGAAGACAAGGCCCGGTTGGATCTCAGCAGTTGGCAGGTTGCCTTCAACGGCGCCGAGCCGGTGCGGGCCGAGACCTTGGAGGCCTTTACCGCCGCGTTCCGAAAGCGTGGTTTTCAGCGCAAGGCTTTTTATCCCTGCTATGGGTTGGCCGAGGCAACGCTGTTTGTTTCCGGTCCCCCGCGTGATCGCGCGCCGCGCCTGCTGACCGTCGCCTCCCGCGACCTGGAGCGAGGCGAGGCGCGAGTGCCCGCCGACGACGAGCCGAGTCAGACTTTCGTCAGTAACGGCGCTTGTTTTCAGAACGTGCGCATCGTCAATCCCGAGCGTGGCCGGCCGTTGGCTGAAGGCCGCGTGGGAGAAATATGGATCGAGGGTCGCTCGGTGGCCGGCGGCTATTTGGGAAAACCCGGTGTTTCCGCCTCGGTCTTTGCCGCTCGGCTTGTGGACGGCGCGGGGCCCTACTTGAGGACCGGCGATCTGGGCTTTCTGAGAGACGGCGAATTATATGTTACGGGTCGTCAAAAAGATCTGATCATCATCCGCGGCAGGAATCTCTACCCCCAAGATATCGAACGCACGGTGGATCTGGCCGGCTTGGACGATCTACACGCCGGCTGCGGCGCCGCTTTTTCGGTGACGCACGAGGGCGAGGAGCGCCTGGTGGTGGTTTGGGAGGTCGTCCGGCGCCCGAAAACCGATTCCGGCGAGATCGTCGACACCATCCGCGAACTGATTGCCGAAACGCATGAGGTGCAACCCCACGCGGTGGTCTTGATCCGATCGGCGACCATTCCCAAAACTTCCAGCGGCAAGATTCGCCGACGCGCCTGCAAACAGTCGTACCTGGAAGACGGCCTGAAGACGGTCTACCTAAGCCGGGAGCAGGCGCCTGTACAACCCGATCACCCGCAACCGCCCGCATCGGCCGCGTGCGTGTTGGAGGCTACCGATGCGGTAAGCCGTCACCATGCTCTGCGCGGGTACCTGCGCGGAAAGTTGGCCGAACTGTTGGACCAGGCGCCTGAGAAGTTGTCTGAGGACAAACCCATGACCGCGCTGGGTCTGGACTCCATTTCGGCGGTGGAACTGCAACACGCGGTAGAAACCGACCTGGACCGCGTGCTGCCGATGACCGACTTTCTGGACGGCCTGAGCATCGCGGAGGTTTCGCGGCAGATTCAGGACGCCCTCGAACAAGGTAACGACGAACCGCCCCTTGTACCCGTCGGCGCGCCGCTGGGACGTCATCCGCTCTCGCACGGGCAACGCGCCCTGTGGTTCCTGTCCAACCTGCATACCGACAGCGCGGCCTATAACATAGCCAGGGCGGTTCGCCTGCCGCGTACACTGGATGAAAACGCCTTTTCGGGCGCCCTGAAGGCATGGATGACACGGCATCCCATGCTGCGAACCACCTTCGGCTTCAAGCGCGGCGAGCCCTTCCAGGAGGTCCATCGCGACCTGCCCCTACCGCTGGAAATGATTGACGCCAGGAGCTTGCCTGAGGCGGAACTGAGGTCAAACCTGGCGGATTTGGCCCATCAACCGTTCGGCACCGGCGCCCTGTTCCGGCTGTTCCGTTTCCTGCGTGAGCGCGAGGGCGACATCCTATTGATGGTCATTCACCACGCTGCCGCCGATTTCTGGTCCCTGGCCCGGTTGATGGAAGAGCTGGGTCAAAGCTACAGCGCGCTGCGCATGGGTCGCAAGGCGTTGAATCAACCGCCGGACCTGGGATTTGTGGATTATGTACAATGGCAGGACGAATTGTTGGCCGGCCGACGCGGCGACTTGCTATGGCAGTTCTGGCGCAAGGCCCTGCCCGCCGACCCCGAGGCCCTTCACCTGCCCACCGACAAGCCGAGACCCAAGGAAATGACGGAAAACGGCGCGGTGATTCATGACAGGTTGGCAGGCGAGGCCGTGCGACGACTGGATCGGCTGAGCGAGGAAACCTCCGCCACCCGCTTCGCGGTGCTGATGACGGCCTGGCAGGTCTTGCTGTCCCGCTACAGCGGTCAGAGCGAAATCATCTCCGGCACCCCCGCCATGGGACGTTCGCGGGCCGGTCTGGCCGAACTGGTGGGTTACTTTGTCAACCCGGTTCCGGTCTACAGCAACCTCTCCGGCAACCCGGCTTTTCGCGATGCCGTGGGCCTGGTGCGCCGGTCCGCCTTGGGAGCCTTTACCCACGCGGACTTTCCCTTCCCGCTGCTGGTCGAGCGCCTGCAACCCGACCGCGACCCCAGCTATTCGCCCATCTTCCAGAACATGCTGGTCTACCAGAGCCGGCCGCCCGGTTCGACAGACGGCGTCGGCGCGTTTGCCCTGGGCGAAGAAGGTGCGGCCATGAAACTGGGCACATTGCGTTTGGAGTCGGTCGGCGTCGAACAACGGGTGACCCAATTCGACCTTACCCTGGTGGTCGGTGAAACCGGGGCGGATCAACTATCCCTGGCCTTGGAATACAACACGGACCTGTTCGAGGCACGTTCCATGGAGCGCCTGTTGTCGCATTGGAAACTGTTGCTGGAAGAGGTTACCGACCGGCCCGAGCAGGGCATCCACTCGGTCAACCTGTTACCGAAAGCCGAGCGCGACCTGATCCTCAACAAGTGGAATCGGACTTACCTGGAAACGCCCCGCGACCGATGCCTCCACCATTTGTTCCAGGATCAAGCCGCCCGAAGTCCCGATCGCATCGCCCTGGTGTTCAACGACCGGCAACTGAGCTTCGCGGAACTGGACTGCCGCGCCAATCAACTGGCCCATGCCCTGATCCGACACGGTGTCAGGCCCGGCTCCCACGTGGGCGTTTGCCTGCCTCGCGGCATCGACATGATCATCGCGGTCCTGGGCGTGCTGAAGGCCGGCAGCGCCTATGTGCCCCTGGACCCCACTCATCCGGCCGACCGCTTGCAATATATTGCGGACAACGCCGAGGTTCACCTGTTGCTGGTCCACCGTAAAACCCTGGGCGAGTGGGGCGCTTCCGGCCTGGACCTTCTTGTATTGGATGCTTGTGAAGATCGCGACCGGCTCCCCTTGGAAAACCCCGGGATCGCCGTTCAGCCCGCTGATGCCTGCTACCTGATCTATACCTCCGGCTCGACCGGGCGGCCCAAGGGCGTCACCGTTTCCCACGGCGCGCTGGTCAATACCATTCAATCCATGTACGTCAAACCGGGTATCGGTCCCGGTGAACGCCTGCTGGCCGTAATCACCCTGGCTTTCGACATGGCCGCATTCGAGATCTACCTCAGCCTGCTGTACGGCGGCACCCTGGTGGTGGCTCCTCAATCGGCAACCGTTGACGGGTTCCAACTTGCCGAAACCATTTCGAAGAACGACATCACCCTGTTGCAAGCCACCCCGGCGACCTGGCAGATGTTATACGCCGGCGGCTGGCAGGGCAAAACCGACCTCAGGGCCGTCACCGGCGGCGAGGCGCTGTCCTTCGACCTGGCCCGCAAGATGACCGGCAGCCTGAATGAAGTATGGGACCAGTACGGGCCTACCGAGGCCGCCATTTACGGTACTCGCGGCCGGGTCTACCCAGGCGAAACCCTCAATATCGGCACGCCCGTCCACAACGCTCAGGCCTATATCCTTGACGGCCAGGGCAACCCTGTCCCCATCGGCGTACCGGGCGAACTTTACCTGGGCGGCGCGGGGCTGGCGCAAGGCTACTGGAAACGGCCCGCGCTTACCGCCGCCGTGTTCGTGCCCAACCCGTTCGCGGAAGGCCGGCGCATGTATCGAACGGGCGACCTGGTCCGTTATTTCAGTGACAGCCGCATCCAATACCTGGGCCGGTTGGATCACCAGGTCAAGATTCGCGGGTTCCGCATCGAATTGGGCGAGATCGAAACCGAACTCGTGCACATCGCCGAAGTCAAAACCGCAGTGGTCACCGCGCATAAGGGCCGGGCCGGCAGTCGACGCCTGGTCGCTTACGTGGTGCCCGTGTCCGATGAAAGCCCGGATGAGGAGTTTCTACGCGGCCGGCTCAGGCGCAACCTGCCCGACTACATGGTGCCCGCCGATTTCGTCTTCCTGACTGAAATGCCGTTAACGCCCAACGGTAAGGTGGACCGGCGCGCCCTGCCCGCGCCGAAACCGCATAGCGAAGGCATGGCCTACACGGAGCCGCGCAACTGGATCGAAAGTCGCCTGGCTTCCATCTGGAGCGAGGTCTTGAACCTGGAGGAGGTCAGTGTCACCGCGGGCTTTTTCGATCTGGGCGGACACTCGCTGTCAGCTACCCGAGCGGTATCGCGTATTCGCGAAAGCTTCGATCTGGACGTACCCGTGCGCCGCATCTTTCTGTCGCCCACCGTCGCGGAACTGGCCGCCTGGATCGCGGAAAGCACCCAAACGTCCGGTGGACCCGCCCTGACGCGACGCAACGAGGACAAGGCACCCCTGTCCTTTGCTCAACAACGCATGTGGCTGTTGGAACAGTTCGAACGGGACAACCCCGCCTATTATATGCCCGCGTCCCTTCACCTGCACGGCCCCTTGGACCCGTATGCCCTTGAAGTTGCCCTGACCGCTTTGGCCGCCCGCCAGGACGCTTTGCGAACGGTGATGACCGATGAAGAGGGCAACCCTCAACAGCTTGTCTTGCCGGCAAGCCCGATCGTTTGCCCGCTGACCGATTTGAGCGACCTCCACAAGGATCGACAAGAGGCGGAACTGGCCGCCCTGATTTCCCGGGAACACACCCGTCCGTTCGATCTGTCAACGGGCCCGCTTTGGCGAGCGGCGCTTTTCAGACTCGGCGATCGAGACCACCGGGTATCCATGACCATGCACCATATGATCTCCGACGGTTGGTCGATCGGAGTCTTCATTCACGAACTGGCCGCGCTCTACCGCGCCGCTCTCGAGTGCCGGGACCCGTCATCACTCGAAGCGACGGCAGGACTGAACCTGCTGTCGATCCGCTACACCGATTTTTCCTATTGGCAACGTCAATATCTCAGCGGCAGCGTGTTGGACGGCAAGCTGGCCTACTGGACGCATAAACTGGCCGGCATCGGCGGCTTGCTGAAGCTGCCCCTGGACAAACCCCGCCCCGCCCTGCAAAGCTTCCACGGCGCCGGCATGCGCTTCAGCCTGGATGCGGAGCTAACCGCCGCGTACGATACATTCTGCAAATCGAAAAACATGACGCTTTTCATGGCGCTGGAAGCCGTGTTCGCGCTGTTGCTGTCGCGCTACAGCGGTGAGGAAGACATTCTGGTCGGCACCCCGGTCGCCAACCGGAACATGGCGCAAATCGAACCCCTGATCGGCTTCTTCGTCAACACGCTGGTCCTGCGCAACGACCTTTCGGGCGATCCCGATTTCCACGAACTGCTGAACCGGGTTTCGCAAACCGCGCTCGATGCCTATGACCACCAGGACCTGCCTTTCGAACGGGTTGTCGAGGCGGTGGCGCCGGAACGCCAGCTGTCGTACAACCCGGTCTTCCAAGTCATGTTCATCCTGCAGAATGCACCTGAAGGCGCGCCGACCCTGGAAGGCCTGGACGTGACGCTTCTGAAACCGGAACGCACCTACGCCAAGTTCGACCTGACCCTGGAACTGGTGCCCAACGGCGACCGCCTGGATGCGCTGCTGGAGTACAATACAGACCTGTTCCTGCCGGCAACCATAACGCGTCTGGCCGATCACTTCCGGGTGCTCGCCCGCGAATTGATCACGCAACCGGGATTGCCCGTATCCCAAGCCTCTTTGATGGGCGCGGAGGAACGCCGCCTGGTTCTGGTAGAGTGGAACCGAACTCAAGCGGCCTATCCCTCGGAAAAAACCATCGCCGACCTGATCGCCGAAAGCATCGCCGCCAATCCGAATGAGCAGGCCCTGGTGTGTTGCGATTCCAACGGTGAGATCACCCGAATGTCCTACCGACAGTTGAACATTCAGGTGAACCGCATGACCACCTGGCTGTTGGATATGGGTATCGGTCCCGATACGCCCGTGGGCATTTGCATGAACCGAACCGCCGAAATGGTCACGGCCATGCTGGCGGTACAGCGGGCGGGCGGCGCCTACGTGCCCATGGACCCGGCCTATCCGCACGAGCGGATTGCCTACACCATTGCCGATGCGGGTTTGAAGATCATGCTGTCCCAAAGTGATCTTTTGGACATGCTGCCGGGCAATATCAACAAGATCGCCTTGGATCTTCCGGGGGCCATGTGGCGACATGCGCCGCCCATTCCCATCACCGGCCCCGCACGGCCTGAGAACCTGTCGCATATCATCTACACCTCGGGCTCGACGGGCAGGCCCAAGGGTGTGGCTATCCGCCATCGCGGCAGCACGGCCATGATCTCCTGGATGGGTCAAACCTACCGGCCCGAGCATTTACAAGGGGTCCTGGCCGCCACCTCCATTTGTTTCGACCTCTCGGTTTTCGAGATCATGGGAACCCTGTCCCACGGCGGCTGCGTCTACCTGGGTGAAAACGCCCTGGCGCCGGCCACTCTGCCGGTTTCGGAGGAGATCACCCTCATCAACACGGTGCCCTCGGCCTTGACCGAGCTGTTGAACCTGAAGGCCGTACCGAAAAGCGCGCGTATCGTCAACCTGGCCGGGGAGCCCTTGCGCGGCGAGTTGGTGCGGCGCATTTACGGCCTGGGTTTCGTGGAAGCGGTCTATAACCTGTACGGACCCTCCGAGGACACCACCTATTCCACCTGGGCGCGCATCGATCGCGACGCCGCCTATCCGCCCATCGGACGGCCGCTGAGCAACACCCGCGCCTACCTTCTGGACAAACACGGGCAACCCGTTCCCATGGGTCACAACGGGGAACTCTTCCTGGCCGGAGACGGTTTGGCCAGGGGCTATTACGGCAAACCGGGTCAGACTGCATCGAGATTTGTGCCGGACCCGTATAGTGGAGAACCCGGTTCCAGACAATACCGCACCGGTGACCTGGCGCGTTACCTTCCCAACGGCGAAATGCTGTTTTCAGGCCGGGTGGACCACCAGGTCAAGCTGCGCGGCTTCCGCATCGAGTTGGGAGAGATCGAGGTTGCCTTGCGCAAGAACATGAGGGTTCAGGATGCGGTGGTCATCATTCGCGAGGACAACCCCGCCGATCCGCGCTTGACCGCTTATGTCACGCCCGCGGGCGGCCCTCATGACGAGCTCGCCGGCCTGCTGCGCGCCAACCTGCGGCAACACCTGCCCGATTACATGGTGCCCGCCGCGATTGTGGCGCTGGAGCAAATGCCGCTGACGCCCAACGGCAAGATCGACCGCAACGCACTGCCGGTCCCCGCCGACAGCGTACGAACCGCCGCGCAAATTGAACCGACCAACCACCGGGAGGTGGTGTTGGCGCGCATCTGGTGCGAAGTGCTGAACCTGGAAAGGGTGGGCATCCACGATAATTTCTTCGATCTGGGCGGGCATTCCCTGTTGGCAACCCGCATCTGTTCGCGGGCATCCGCCGCCTTTTCACTGGACGTTTCGGTGCGCCGCCTCTTCCAAACGCCGACCATTGCGAGTCTGGCCGCATGGATCGAAAAGCGTTCGCCCGAGGAAGCTCCGCAACGGATCACCCGCCTGCCGGATGAAGCTACCGCGCCGCTCTCTTTTGCACAGCAGCGCATGTGGCTGCTGGCGCAAATGGAGCCGGGCAATCCGGTCTACCATATGCCCGCCGGCCTGCGCCTGCGCGGCCCGTTGAATCTTCGCGCGCTTGAAACCGCCCTAACTGCCCTGGCCGATCGCCAGACCGCTTTGAGAACCGTGGTCGCCGAAGCGGCCGGCATTCCCTGTCAACACCTTTTGCCCATACAACCCATACAATTGGTCCTGACAGATTTAAGCGGACTTGACCGGAACCGGGCCGAAGCGGCGGCGACCGAACTGGCCTTGCGGGAACACGCCCGGCCCTTCGACCTTACCCGCGGTCCGCTCATGCGGGTCGCCATTTTCCGTGGAGGTGGTGACGACCATTGGGTTGCCGTGACCATGCACCACCTGATCGCGGACGGTTGGTCCGTGGGTATTTTCATCCGCGAATTGTCGGCCTTATATAACGCGGCGCTGTTCGATCGACCCGAGCGGGTTTCATTGGCAACCGCGGCGGCGCTGCCCGACCTGGACATTCGCTACCGCGACTTCGCCCATTGGCAACGAGACCGACTCGGCGGTTCGGCTTTGGAAGGCAAGCTTGCCTACTGGACGAAAAACCTCGCCGGCATTCGGGGACTCCTGGAATTGCCGCTGGATAAACCCAGGCCGGCGGTGCAAACCTTCAACGGCGCCGACCTTCGCTTCACGCTGGACGAGACATTGGCCGGCGCATTCGAAACCTATGCGAATCAGCGCGGCATCACCCTCTTCATGGCGTTGGAGGCCGTGTTCGCCCTGCTCATGGGGCGTTACAGCGGCGAGGAAGATATCCTGGTGGGGACACCGGTCGCCGGTCGCAACACCACACAGATAGAGCCCCTGATCGGTTTCTTCGTCAATACCCTGGTTCTGCGCAACGATCTATCCGGCGATCCCTCCTTCAATGACCTGGCAAAGCAGGTATCTCAAACCGCCTTGGATGCCTACGATCATCAGGACATTCCCTTCGAACACCTGGTCGAGACGGTGGCCCCGGAGCGGCAGCTAAGCTATAACCCCGTGTTCCAGGTCATGTTCATCCTCCAAAACGCCCCGGAGAGCCGCTTGGACCTGCATGGTCTGGAGGTCAACCTGGAGGAACCCAAGCGAACCCACGCCAAGTTCGACCTGACCTTGGAACTGATGCGCGGCGATAATGGCCTGAACGCGTTGCTGGAGTACAATACCGACCTGTTTCTCGCCGATTCCATGATCAGATTAGCCGAACACTTCCTGGTGTTGGCCGCCGAACTGATCGCCCGACCGGAACTCCCCGTGTCGCAAGCCTCCCTGATGGGTGCGGAAGAACGGCAAAAGATCTTGGAAGAGTGGAACCAAACCGACGTCGCATACCCGCATCGGGCGACCATCGCCGACCTGATCGCCCGGAGCGCCGCCGATCACGCGCAAGCTCAGGCCCTGGTGTTCCGCGAGGCGAACGGCGACATCACGCGGATGACCTACGCTCAATTCATCGAACAGGTGCAGCGGATGTCATCCTGGCTGCGCGACCTGGGTGTCGGGCCGGACGTCCCCGTGGGCATTTGCATGAATCGCACCCCGGACATGATCACGGCCATGGCGGCGGTCCAACGAGCGGGCGGCGCCTATGTGCCCATGGACCCGCTCTACCCCGTGGAACGCATTGCCTACACCATTACCGATGCGGGCTTGAGCCTGGTCCTCACCCAGGAAGACCTGGAGGAAATGCTTCCCGAGGACGTGGACAAACCGGCCCTGGACAGTCCCGAAGCCGCCTGGCGTAACGGCTCGCCAAATGTCGCCGACTGTCCGGCCGGACCGGAGCACCTGTCGCACATCATCTATACCTCCGGCTCTACCGGCCTGCCCAAGGGCGTCGCCATTCGCCACAAGAGCAGCGTCGCCATGATTGCCTGGACCGGCGCAACCTACCGCCCCGAACACTTCGCCGGCGTCCTGGCCGGAACGTCCATCTGTTTCGATCTCTCGGTCTACGAAATCATGGGCACGCTGTGCCACGGCGGCTCGGTATACCTGGTAGAAAACGCTCTCGCCCTGGCTGACTTGCCGGTCGCCGACGAGATTACCCTGATCAACACGGTTCCCTCGGCCATGTCCGAACTGCTGCACCTGAACGCCGTCCCCACAAGCGTGCGCATCGTCAACCTGGCGGGTGAACCCCTGCGCGGCGAACTGGTGCGCGACATCTACGACCTGCGTTTCGTGGAAGCGGTCTATAACCTTTACGGACCTTCCGAGGACACCACCTATTCCACCTGGGCGCGTATCCCCGGGGACGAACCCTATCCGCCCATCGGCCGCCCCCTGGACAACACCCGCGCCTACCTCTTGGACAAAACCGGCCGTCCCGTTCCCATCGGCCATCGGGGTGAACTATTCCTGGCGGGTGACGGCCTGGCCAGGGGTTATTACGGCAAGGCTGCTATGACGGCGGCGCGTTTTGTGCCGGACCCGTTCAGCCGGGAAGCAGGCGCCAGACTCTACCGTACCGGCGACCTGGTGCGCTACCTGACCGACGGACAAATGGTTTTTACCGGCAGGGTCGACCACCAGGTCAAACTGCGCGGATTCCGTATCGAACTCAGCGAGATCGAAGTTACCCTGCGCAAGCACCAACTGGTCGACAATGCGCTGGTGATGGTTCGCGAGGATCAACCCGGCAATCAACAACTGACCGGCTATGTGACGGCTGTCGGCAACCCTTCCCAGGATTTGGCGGATCGATTACGCGCCGATCTGCAAGCGCACCTGCCCGGTTATATGGTTCCGAGTGCGCTGGTGGTGCTGGAGGAAATGCCCTTAACACCCAACGGCAAGATCGACCGCGGCGCCTTGCCCGCACCGGCCGTGCCTGCCGCCGAGACCGATGAGACGCCCGCCACCCACCTGGAAAACGAATTGAGACTTATCTGGTCCGAAGTCCTGAATGTACCGCCGCCGGGCATCCATACCAACTTCTTCGACCTGGGCGGCCACTCTCTCAGCGCTACCCGTGTGGTTTCCCGCATTCGCGAGGAATACGGCGCCGACCTGCCCTTGAAGATCGTCTTCCAAACCGGCACCATTGCCCGCCTCGCCGAGGTCTTGGAAAAAGCGCTCTGCTCGGGGGAACAGGTCCGGCAGACCATTCCGGTTTTGCCCCGGGAGGGGAACCTGGAACTGTCGTTTGCCCAGTCTCGCCTGTGGTTCCTGTCGCAATTGGCGCCGCGCCGGGCAACCGCTCAGAATGCGGCCTACAACATTCCCGTTTTACTGCGACTGAAAGGCCGCCCGCGCATTGCCTTACTGGAGGCGGCGCTCAACCGTATCGCGGAACGCCACGAGAGCCTGCGCACGCGTTTTACTTCCGTGACAAACAAACCCGTCCAGTTAATCGACGATCCCGCACCGGTCAGCCTGGCCGTGATCGATTTGAGCGGCCGGCCGAAAGCGGAAACCGAGGCGCAACAGCTGACGGAACATGCATCGCAACGCCCGTTCGATTTGGAGACCGGACCGCTTTGGCGCGCACTGCTGATCCGCCTGGAGCCTGCCGAACACCTCTTGTTTTTAGAGCAACACCACATTATCTCCGACGGCTGGTCCCTGGGCGTTTGGATCACCGAACTGAAAACCCTCTACGGCGCCGGCGCCCGCCTGGAACATTTGCCTGGGTCGGTTCTGCCCGCGCTCCCCCTGCAATAC
This sequence comes from Acidobacteriota bacterium, assembly GCA_030066195.1. GTDB lineage: Bacteria > Acidobacteriota > Holophagae > Acanthopleuribacterales > Acanthopleuribacteraceae > JASJCB01. The sequence goes on along the minus strand of JASJCB010000131.1, from coordinate 13,592 downwards.
CCCGACTTTGCGGGCATGCAGCAACAACGCCTGCGCTCCGGAGGTTTGGACCACCAACTCCGCTATTGGCAACACCTCTTGAACGGCATTCCCGAACTGTTGGAACTACCCCTGGACCGACCCCGACCGGCAGTACAAACCTTCGTGGGCGACGCCTGTCGCCGGCGCTATGACAGTGACCTGGTCGCGCCTTTACAAGCGGTTTGTCGGCAGGCGGGCGCGACCCTGTTCATGGGCCTGGAAGCCCTGTTTGCGCATCTGTTGGGACGCTGGTCCAACAGTGAGGACGTGGTGGTGGGCACGCCCGTCGCCAACCGCAACCGCGCCGAACTGGAACCCATGATCGGCTTTTTCGTCAACACCCTACCGCTGCGCAACGATCTCTCCGGGAACCCGTCGTTCCGTGTCCTGCTGGAGCGCACCCGTCTGATGACCCTGGAAACCTATGCTCATCAGGACGTTCCTTTCGAGCGCCTGGTAGATTCCCTGGCGCTGACGCGTTCGCTCAGCCACACGCCGGTCTTTCAGGTGGTCTTCGCTCTGCAGAACACCCCGCGGGAAAGCCTGGAATTACCGGGCCTGCATTTGGACGTGGTCGAACAGCCCGTTCGCACCGCCAAGTTCGATCTGTCCTTCATGATGGTGGAGGAAGACGGCGGCCTGGAGCTGTCGCTGGAATACAACACCGACCTGTTCGACCACGGGTCCATGCAGCGCCTGGCCGAACATTTCGGCAACCTGATCCGCCTGGCGCCGGCTTCTCTCGATCTGCCGCTCGGTGAACTCTCCCTGATGAGCGCGGCCGAAAAACAAAAAGTACTACACACCTGGAACAACACGGCGACCGAGGATCGTTCCTCTGATCGCATCCATGAGCACATTGCGGCGCACGCGGCGCGGGCCCCTCGGGCCGAGGCCCTGGTTTTCGTAGACCAATCCGGGCCCACGCGTTTGAGCTACGGCCGGCTGGCGGAACGAGCGGGAAAGCTTGCCCACCTGCTGCGCACCCGAGGCGTGGGACCCGAGACCATCGTCGGCATCTGCACGCGACGCTCGCCGGAGATGGTAACCGCCATGTGGGCGGTCCTTCAAACCGGCGCCGCCTACCTGCCGATCGATCCTACCTACCCCGCCGATCGCAAGGCTTATATGATCGAAGACTCCGGCATCTCCATCATCCTGACCACCCGAAAGCTTGCGGACGATTCGACCGCCTCGGCCCGCGAACGCATCCTGGTGGACGACCCGGCAACCACCGAGGGCATGCCCTCGGACCTTCCCGTGGTTGCGGTACACGCGGATAATACCGCCTATGTCATCTACACATCGGGTTCCACCGGCCGTCCCAAGGGCGTCTGCCTGACCCATCGCGGCTTCACCAACCAGATCACCGAATGTATCCGCTTCCTGCGCATGACGCCCGAGGGGCGCATGCTGCAATTCGCCTCCTTCAGTTTCGATGCCTCGGTATTGGAAACCTTCACGGCCCTTGCCGCGGGCGGCGCGCTCTACCTGGCCCCGCGCAACCTGTTGCTGCCGGGCCCCCTGCTTCAGGACTTCATGCAAACCCATCGCATTACCCATACGCTGCTGTCACCCACCGCGGCCTCGCGCTTGGATGCCGACGCCTTGGACAGCCTGGAAACCCTGGCGGTGGGCGGCGAAGCCAGCTCGGCGGCCCTGGTCAATCGCTTCGTGAAAAAGCACCGCATGGTCAACGCGTACGGCCCCACCGAGGCGACCATCGTCGCCACCATGTACGAACTGACCGAAACCGACCGCAACCCGCCCATCGGCGCGCCCCTGGGCAACTACCGCACTTATGTGTTGGACCGTTCCGGTCGGCCCGTACCCATCGGCATCCCCGGCGAACTGTACGTGGGCGGCATCGGCACGGCCCGCGGCTACCTTGGCAAGCCGGGCCTGACGGCCGAACGTTTCGTGCCCGATTCCTTCTCGGGCGATTCCGGCGGGCGCCTGTATCGCACCGGCGACCTGGTGCGCTTTACCGGCGAGGGTGAAACAGCCCGCATCGAATACCTGGGCCGCATCGATCACCAGGTCAAGCTGCGCGGCTTCCGCATCGAGTTGGGCGAAATCGAATCGGTTTTAAACAGCGATCCCATGGTTCGTGAATCCGTGATTTTGGTGCGTGAGGATCGCCCGGGCGATCAGCGGCTGACCGCGTACGCGGTCCTCAGCGCAAAGCTGGAGGCGGATCGCGACCCCACGCCTGACCTGCGTAACTACCTTAAGGAACGCCTGCCCGATTTCATGGTGCCTTCCGCCTTCGTTTACCTGGATATGTTACCCATGACCCCGGGCGGTAAGGTCGATCGCACGCGACTGCCCAAACCTGTTCACGCCGCCGCCGGCAACGATTACAAGGCCGCCGCCAGCGGCACCGAGCGCATCATCGAAGCCGCCTGGCGCGAGGTGCTGGGCCTGGAAAAAGTAGGCATTCACGACAATTTCTTCGAGATCGGCGGCCACTCGATCCTGGTCGTAGAACTCCACGGCAAGCTGCAAACGGCCCTTGAACGTCAATTTGCCCTGGTTCGCCTTTTCGAACACCCAACCATAGCCGCCCTGGCCGCCTGGCTGGATCAGGGGGCGGATGATACCGGCGAAACGGCAAAAGAAGCCGTGGAACGCGGCAGCAGTCGGCGACAAGCCCTGAAGACCAGAAAACGCCGCCGTCGAAGATAGATCGGACCGGGCTTTTACCCGCGGTTCGTGCTAGGATGCGGTAACGTTCTCACATAGGGGGGTTTGTGCGCGTCGAACGTAACCTGCTCGCCATTCATTCCGCCGTCTTTCTTTTCGGAATCGCGGGGCTCTTCGGTAAACTGGTGCAGCAGCCCGCGACGGTGATCGTGGCCGGTCGCACCATCTGCGCGGCACTGATCCTCTTTCTCGTCGCCGCGAAGCAAGCTCGATCTCTGCGCCCGGACAATCGACGCGACCAGGTCTTTCTGGCTCTGACCGGCGCCTTGCTGGCCTTGCATTGGTTTACCTTCTTTCAATCCATTCAGGTCTCTACCGTGGCCGTGGGACTACTTACCTATGCATCCTTCCCCTTGTTCGTGACCTTCATGGAACCCATCTTCTTTCGAGAGAAAATTCGCGGACTGGACATCTTGTTCGCCTTGCTGGTCACCGCGGGCCTCATCCTGGTGGTGCCCGATTTTGACCTTGGCAACCGCACCACCCAAGGCGCCGCCTGGGGGGTTCTTTCCGGCTTCACCTTTGCGCTGCTGTCGTTGATGAACCGTAAATACGTCACCCGCTACGCGCCGCAAAACGTGGCATTTCATCAAAACCTGTTTGCGGCCCTGGTGCTGCTGCCCTTTCTGGACTTCCCGGGCGGTCTCCCATCTCCGCGAGACCTGGCTTTGCTGGTGTTTTTGGGCGTTTTTTGCACGGCCCTGGCTCATGCGCTGTTTATTCAGGGGCTCAAAACCATCAAGGCAGGTCTGGCCGGTGTCATTGCTTCCCTGGAACCCGTTTACGGTATTATATTTGCTGTATTACTCCTGGACGAAATCCCCGACACGCGCACCCTGGCCGGCGGCCTGATCATTTTAGTCACAACCCTTTCGGCCACCCGATATCGCAAACGTGACGTCAAAACCGATGTAAATTGACGTCAAAACCTGGTTTTTGACGTCAAAAAAAGTACCTCAGCCTCGCTTGTGGACCCTTAAACCTAAAGAAGAAGCGACCTTGCGGATACAAGCCCCGGCCGGCCCGAACTTTGCAGTCTACAACTTGAGGAGCCTTCGTTAGGAGTTGTCGATGAAGCCGGAAAGTAATACATTGGAAATAAGCTTACAAAACAGTAGTAGGAAGAATAATAAAGGACTTGTCTTATTTGAGCAGAGCGCCAACAGTCTGCAATTGAGCTTGGAAAACAGGGGAGGGCCGCATCACAAGGCCGGGTTCATTCCCGGAGAGCCCATCCCCCTCAATCCAACCCGCCGACCGGATCACACGGTGTTGCACATCATCGGCCTGGGCGATCTTTTAACGCCCTCGGAATTGGCAACCCTCCATATCCAGGGCTGGAAATCAGCCATCTTCAAGGGTCCCTTGGGATATTACATGTCGCTGAGCCCCAACTTTCCCTTTGCAGTTTTACCAGGCCGGCCGGTGGTTCAGAAAGGCTGCTTGAACATAAACCACGGCTTGAGTAATACCTCGGCCTCGCTGTCGCTGGTCTACCAGGGTATTTCCGGTATGCTGGACGATACATGCAGCGCCACCGCCTTGATGCAATTACACGTGCCCGAGTGGAAAACGCCTTACGTGTTGCATTTTGCCTAAGTGCCTCACCTGAAGAACCCGGGCGGTTCCATAGCACGAACCCCCTGTCGCCTCGTAGCCGCCCGGGTTTTTTTCGCGACCGGGCGTCGTAGGGACCACTATCTGTTTAGGATAGCCAATCACAATCGTCGAAGGGTTTTTTCTCCAGATCACGAAAGAAACTGAGGTCCTCTTCGATTTCTTCGATGGGAATGCCCTTTTCCCGGCTCAGTTCTTCAAGGGTCTTGTCGTCAAGCTCCAAAGACTGTAGGCCCTCGGCGCGTGCTTCGATCCTGGCCAGGGCGTCCATGGCATCCTGATGGTGCTGCACGGCGCGTTCCACACCGGCGGGCATACCGGAGATCCCCAATTCCTTGAGGAATTGTTCGTCCTCGGCGCTGATCCAATTCGCGGGAAGCCTTTTCGGGTCTTTCATCTACTCACCTCTACACATGATGGTAACCGCGCACTTGGAGCGCGTCAAGTCACGTTCTTGTCGGCGTTTCCAATAACTGTCGAAGAAATCCTGTTTTTTCCATGTCGCCGGCCCTGAGGAAGAACGTCCTCAACAAAACCTTTATTGCGCCCTGGTGACAGGAATACCATAACGACGCTGAATAGTAATGATCCTGATCCGCCGGACGACTTTTTTAAGCACTGTAAACAAATTTGACCGGCCGTTCCATGTACTACCTTGATATAAGCGGATTTTTTTACTTTTTACAATGCCGTTTTCAGCCGGCCTCAGGTCCAACCGCTGTCGGCGCGACCGGCCTCAACAAAGCGATGAACATCATGCTGCAATCTTTTCCCAAAGCTGCAACAGTAACTTGAAAGGTACGGTTCGTAACCATAAAACGTACGCGGGAAAATATATTCAAATTATTGGGTATACACATGATAGCGCATTCATGTATGCTGGTTTTCCGGTCGGGCAATTTCCCAAGGCCGGCCGGACTAAATACAGCGAGAGTTCCCCAAAGCTCTCTATTACCACTAAGGAGATTTCATCATGTTACGTTCTATTTTAAGTGTTGTAACCGCCGGCATGTTGGTGGCCGGCTTTGCCGTGTTGACACTACCCGTCCAGGCGGGCGGCTGGTGCACGGGGCCTTTTTACCAGGTAGGCGCCATCGGCATCGCCGAAGACTACAACGATGCTTACACCCAAATGGTAGGTAAGCTGAATACCGCGGCCAGGAACTACAACGACCGTTGCCAAACCTTCGGGACCTGCCAGGAGTCGATTACTATCGTCGAAGAGGTTTATCTGGGTATCGGCACCTGGTACATCCGAGGTATAGAAGACTTCCGTTGCCGTCTGGACTTTTAAGACCGTTGGAGGGCCCGGCCCTTCCCGGGCTCTCCTTATCACGAGGTGTTGCATGAAAGTCTTTTCGCTTGTTTACATGATCCTGTCGCCCCTGTTGATCCTGTTCCTGGCCTACCAGAACTACCAATTGAAACAAATGGTCAACCGCCCCGTGGTCGCCGACCAACGACAGGTCGTGCCTCCTGCTGATGCCCCTCTCTTGGGATCGCCGGATGCACCCGTCAGCCTGGTAGTGTTCTCCAACTTCGCGTGCACCTACTGTGCCGATGCCGCTCACGTCTTGAACCACCTTTTGGAGGAGTATCCCGAAGAGGTCTCGGTCTCCTATCGTCATATGATCACCGGAGAAGGCGGCATGGGGACGGCCCTGCTCGCGTCGGCCGCCGGAGAACAGGGGTTTTTCTGGGAAATGCACGATGTCTTGTTCGCGGGCATGCCCGACTTTGGAAAGTTGGACTACGCGAAACTGATTCCCGGATTGGACGAGGCGCAACTGCGCGAGGACTTGATGCGCGAGGACCTGCAAAAGCGCATCGATGAGGATAACCGAACGGCGGCGACGCTGGGCGTGGAAGGCACCCCCACCGTTTTCGTCAACGGCATCGAGGTAAGCGGCGTTCGCTACGAAACCTTGAAAGCGCTGATTCTGAAAGAACTGGGTCGATTGAACGCGGACCGCTCTTGAATTGGATTTCGGTGCGGGGATTTCCCCGCGCCGTGGTTTAATAAAGACAAGAGGAGGTCCTGGACATGGCCGAGAAACAGGCGAAAAAGCGAATTATCGATGCTCAAATGATCATTGCTCTAAGCGCCGTCTTGATCAGCCTGTGCGCCGTCTTTATTTCGGTCTACGAAACCTGGCTCATGCGCAAGCACCAAAGGTTGTCGGTCTGGCCCAGCCTGGCGGTGATGACGGTGATGACCCCGGAGAAGTTCGAGGTACAAATCAGAAATAACGGCACCGGTCCGGCGCTTGTCAAATCGGTCCATGTTACCGTGGACGGCGAAACCGTTACCAACTGGAGGGGAATGCTGCGCAAACTGTATCCCGACCAACCGGTACCGGTTTTTTCCAGGTCTCAATTGAACGGCCGTGTCATCCAAAGCCGCGAGAGTGTTCCCGCATTCTCGATAGAGGCGGAAGGTTGGCCCAACAAGCTGAGGCGAGATATTGAGCGCATCGGAATGACCTTGTGCTACAGCTCGATCTACGAGGAATGTTGGGTCATCGAGGGCGACGCCGAACCGACCCTCCTATCGGGCAAATGTATAGACCGGGGAAAAGAAGAGTTTGTCCAATGAGTTCGGAAAACCTTCGGTTCGTCGCATCGAGGTTAGAGATTCTGAGGGACATCAGCGCAGCCGCCCCAATTCCTCACGAAATACTTTAAGAGAGAGCGGGGCATCTTCCGGCCAGGACTCTGCTTTGGCCAGGCGTTCCACATACGGCTTACAAACCGATTCACGTTCCAGTTTGGGATAGATGTCTTCTTCATTGACGACTTTTCCCATCAGGTAATGAATCCAGGTCTCTATGTTTCTCTTGGGGATGGATAGAACTATCGGCTCCTTGACGCCTCTGGGTTCTGTCAAAGAATCGAGGAGTTGTTTAAAGCGATCCGCGACCAGATGAGCATCGGCGTCGATAACCGTTACCAGAACGATGTTCATATAGTTCTTCGAACGCAAGGTATTGACTTCCTTAGGGAACCAGTTACGAACGTATTGCTCGCCGGATTGTTTTCCCTTGGGACACATGTTGATGCGAATCTTCCGTTTTGGGTAGCCCTTATAAATCATGAACCACCGAAGGAAGACCTGCTGTTGTTTGTCCTCACATAAAATTACCACCCGAGCTGACTTTGTCATTCGCGTAACCAACCCCTGGCGACCAGTTCGGACATACCCACGCCGGTGTTTCCTTCCGATTGCAGCCGACGGACTCTCGCGGGCGCGTTTTGCTCTCTTTCGAACCATATGCCGTGATCGGCAGCGATAAAATCGATGTACTCCGGGTGATGGGAGATAATCACGGCCTGAAACTTTTCTTCGTCGCAACGATCCTGTAGGGAAGAGATCCAGGGTTGGATTTCCGGCAAAGCAAGGAAGTTTTCCGGTTCGTCAATCAAGAGCGTCGTGTTTTGTAAGCAGAAAAGCAAGGTCTCCAGGGCGATCAAACTGCGCTGACCATCGGAAAGTTCGTTAAACCGATACTCCAGTTTTCGATCGCCAAAAAGCAAACGAAGGGATTTGACATCCTCGCCGACAGTGACGAATCGAAAGGAGACAAAACCCGGCATCGTTTCCTTCAGTTGATTCACCAGTTCCAGATAAAGGTCTTGATGTTCCTGACTTAGAAAACGGAGCCAGGCTACAAAGTTACGACCGTCAGAACTGAGACGACTGTCTTCTCCAGTGCAGGTCGCCGACATCGAACGCGGCTCCAATTGGACAACCACCCACCGAGCAACAGCCTGCTTGAATCTGGTCAGGTTCGCATTGTCATGTCGCTCGGTCACCGTATTCAAGCCGGAGAGATGCCAATCAAAAGGGAAAGCGGGGCCCTTACCGTAGTCGTCTTGAAATAATTGAACATGACCTTTCTCGAACAGAAACAAGGGTCGATCGTCGAGAAGAACTTTTTCCTCAACAACATGGACACGACCATGTCGATCATGTTCGATTTTCAGCCCATAAGCAAAGGTATCGGAACCGTGCTGAATAGAGAATCCAAATCTCTGCACCGGCGTGGTCTGCCATCGGGTCAAGGTGGCGGCGGGAAACAAAGCTCCTATCTTTTCACCGGCAGTGATAAACGATTGGAGTGCTTGCACCACCTGAAAAACCGTTGTCTTGCCGGTTCCGTTGCCTCCAAGCAGAAGGTTGAGCCGGTCGAAATGGATTTCGAAGTTAACCAGGCATAGGTAGTTGTCCACATAGACTTGCTTCAGCAAATATCAATCTCCTGAAAGCCGACTTAGATGAATTGTAACCCTCGCTCATCACGGATCGCAAGCTTTGTGCCTGAATCGGCTGTGAATCAAACCGTTCTCGATTAAAGTCAGGGGCCACATGGCTTACTACCGGGAACGTGGGCATGCAACCTTGCCCCTGCCTTTGTTACTCAGTAAATCGTGCTGAGGCAACGCTGCCCACCGGTATGTTACGCAGTACATCGTCGTGGGGCAACGTTGCCAATAGGCATGGGACTCAAGTTGATATATCAGTGTAAGCCCTGATATCCAACGATTCTTCAGGTTGTGAAATGAAAAACAGTAGAAAACAGACGCCTGGAAGTCGCTTCCTTGTCGAGACGGCGACTTAAGGACAAACCCCCTCCTGACAGATATTGATACCCATTTGAACACTGTTGTTGACCAGCACCTGTTCCCCGTTGCCGTTGTTTTCAAAGAAAAGGTTATCGGCCCAACCGCCTCCGGCCATCCTCAAGCCGTAGCCCCCATTGAGCCGTGCCGTATTGTCCGTAACATTACAGCCGGTGTCGGTGACGATGCCGTCCGCCACATTGCCGTGGGCGTTGTTCCCCCTTACCGTGCAGCCTCGGCCTGCCCAGATGCCGTCCTGCTGGTTCCCCTGTGCGATATTGTCCTTCAACAAAGCGCCGTCCAGGGCGGCAATTCCGGTATCTGCGTTGTTATAAGCCGTATTCGCGACCAGTGATGCGCCGGTACCGGCCAGGATGCCATGATCGCCGTTATTGAAGACCTGACTTTGGGTAACGACGGCGTGATTGAACAGCGCCACGATAAATGATGGAAAAAGCCCTGGAACTGTGCATTTTATTTGAGGGGTCGGGTGGAGAGCCCCCCAGAAATTTTGGCGAAAATCAAAAGGGCCCTCCTGCCTAATAAACCAAAAAAGGCAGGTTCCATGCTACCAGAACTGGCTCGAAAAGCGAGCCTTTATCAGCTTCTCCTTCACATCGATCAAAACTTCGCCGGGGAACAAAAACAAAAGGGCTGCGCCTTCTGCGGCGGTCGTCTGCATGATGCCAACTACTACAGAAAGCCTCGTGGCGGCCCGCAAAACCTGGACGAGTCGTATCACCTTCGGCACAGTTTGTGTTGCGCATCTGAGGGCTGCCGACGCCGGACCAAACCTCCAACAGTGCGCTTCCTGGATCGGCGGGTCTACTGGGGTTGTGTCATCCTTATCGTGACCGCCCTGCGTCAAAACCGCGCCTCAGGCTACAGTGCGGGTAAGCTCATGAAGCAGTTCGGCATGACTCGCCGGACACTGAAGCGATGGATGGGCTTCTTTCGCGAGATCTTTCCATCGAGTCGAGCCTGGCAACGGTTGCGGGGGCGGGTCTCCCCGGAAATCTCCCAATCCAATTTACCCAAGAGCCTTCTCGACTCGTTTGTCGAAACCCTTGGTGAAGAACAAGGGGTCGTGGGCTGCCTGCGTTTTCTGGCCAGAGGTCACGAGCCCGGTTTTTGATGGATTTCTGCCGCCCGCAAAACTTGACCGGTGCCGCCGGCGTGGGCGGTTGTGGTTCCCTATAGGTGACCGGAATATCCGGTAGAAACCTTCAAAAGGGAGAGACACGATTGAAGAGAAAATCGGAAGGGGTCCTGTTGACCTGGGCGCAATTGCGTTTTTCCATCGTTGGGCCCCTGATGGCCCTTAGCCCCGAGGAACGACAAACCCTGGAAAAGGAATTTGCGCGCCTGGCCGCCCGATGTTACCGCCATCCGGTCAAGGGAACCCTGATCACTTTTAGCGCCTCGACGATCGAGCGCTGGTACTATCGCGCCAGGGATGCCGATGACCCGCTTGCCGCCTTGGGACGAAAAAAAAGAAAGGATGCAGGTAAGACGCGGGTCCTCAACCCCAAGCTGGTGCTCGCGCTCCAGCGGCAGTATCGTCAGTACCAGGGTTGGAGCTACCTACTGCATGTCGACAATCTGGCCGTTTTGGTCAAAGAGAATCCCGAACTGGGCCCACTGCCCTCGTATACAACGATCCGTCGCCTGATGAAGCACAAGGGCTGGGTCAAGAAGAAACCAAAGAAGGGGAAGCGGACTGCCGGCCGGGTCCGAGCCGAGACCCACTTCGAGCAGCGCGAAGTGCGTGCTTACGAGGCCGCCTACGTCCATGCATTATGGCACTTGGATTTCCATCACGGCAGCCTCCGGGTCGTCGATGCGTCAGGCACCTGGCATACACCGCTCGCCCTGTGCATCATGGATGACCGCAGCCGTTTGTGTTGCCACATTCAGTGGTATCTGGAAGAAACAGCCGAGTGCTTGATTCACGGGTTGTGGCAGGCTTTCTGGAAACGGGGGCTGCCCCGCGGCCTGATGACGGACAACGGAAGCGCCATGATTGCTGAGGAAACGAGGCACGGGCTCTTAGACCTCGGCATCCTTCACGAGAAGACGTTGCCCTACAGCCCCTATCAAAACGGCAAACAGGAAGCGTTCTGGGGTAGCTTGGAAGGACGGCTCATGGCCATGCTCACTCGCGTGGAGGATTTGAGTCTGGATACGCTGAACAGGGCGACCCAAGCCTGGGCCGAGCAGGAATACAATCGTCGCGAACACGAGGAAATCGGCACCACGCCGCTGAAGCGTTTGCTCGAAGGAACCGAAGTCTCCCGTCCGGCGCCTGAAAGTGTGGCGTTGCGTTTTGCCTTTACTCGGAAAGTCGAACGCAAACAACGCCGCGGTGACGGCACCTTAACCCTCGACGGGGTTCGCTTCGAGGTTCCCAGTCGCCTCCGTCATCTAGCCCGCTTTCAGGTACGCTACCAGTCCTGGGATCTCACCCGGGCCTACATCGTCGATGAGCGCACGGGCGTGTGTTTGGCTCACATCCGGCCCCAGGATAAAGAGAAGAACGCCGAGGGGTTGCGCCGTTTGGCCGCCACTGCCGAGGTATCGGCCGAGGCAGTCGCCGACTGCGACACGCCCGCCTATCCGCCCCTGCTGCGCAGGCTTTTGGCCGACTATGCCGCCTGTGGCCTACCCCCCGCCTACATCCCCAAGGCCCCCAACAAGGAGAGCAATCCATGAAGACGACCAAGAAACTACTGGCCCTCTACGGCCTGAAATGGAACCCTTTTCTTCCCGACGTGCCCATCGAGGGCATGTGGTCCCCAGCCGGCTTGGAGGATTTCCTCCACCGCATCGAAAATCTCGTTATGGACGGCGGCTTCGCCATGATCTGCGGTGAGCCGGGACTGGGCAAGTCCAAGAACCTGCAACTGGCCGCCCATCGCCTTGAACACCTCGAGGATGTGGTCGTAGGTGTCATGGAACGGCCCCAGAGCAGCCTCGGCGACTTTTATCGTGAGATGGGCGATCTCTTCGGGGTCAATCTTTCCCCCGCCAACCGTTACGGCGGTTTCAAGGCGCTTCGGCAACGTTGGCGCGAGCACATCCAAACGACCCTTTTCCGTCCGGTTCTGCTCGTCGATGAGGCCCAGGAAGTCTCACCTGTCTGCCTCAACGAGATCCGTCTTTTGGGCAGCGCCCATTTCGATTCACAGTGCCTGCTTACCACGGTGCTTTGCGGGGACCAGAGATTGCCCGAACGCTTCCGCGCGGACAACCTGGTGGCCCTGGGCAGTCGCATCCGTTACCGCTTGTTCATGGAGCCTCATCCCCCCGACGCGCTCCACGATTATCTGGATGTCGTCCTGGAGAAGGCCGGTCATGCCACCTTGATGACCCCTGGACTCAAGCAGGTTCTGGTCGAACATGCTTGCGGCAACCTTCGAGTGCTCAACAACATGGCCTACGAGGTCCTTACCGCCGGCGCCGACAAAGAGTTGTCGCAATTAAATGAGAAGCTCTTCCTCGAACTCTTCTCACGTCATCCTGTCCATACCTGACCACGCGGGGCGGTCACCGACCGCCTGCGCTTTCGATGAGGTTACCCAATGATTCCCCAGGGCTTTGATTTTCAACATCTCAAAAGTTACGTCTCCATCGAAATGGTACTTGCCGCCAAGGGGCTGCTGCCGTTCCTGCGCAAAAAGGGCGGACGAATCATCGGCCCCTGCCCCCTCCATCACGGCGACAACCCTCATGCCTTTGTCGTCACGCTTACCAAGGATCTATGGCACTGCTTTACCCGTTGCGATGCCGGCGGCGATGTCGTCGAATTGGTGCGCCGCCTCGACGCTTTGACCTACCCCCAGGCCGCCGCTTACCTCGCAACGCTTGCCGGCGTTTCCCCCAAGCCGCCGGCGCCTCCTCCCAAAAAGCCGGCCCCACTCCCCCGGTTCAACCCCGTCTACCTCTATCCTTATATTCCCTTTCTCATCAACAAGGGCATTCATCATGAAACTGCCGCGCGGTTCGGCATCGGATCGCTCAGGGGGCCTCGCTCCTACCAAAACTCCGTTCTGGTGCCCCTACACGACATCAAGGGCAACCCCCTGGGATATGCGACTCGCTTCATCAAGGGCTATTCCTCGTATCAAACCATGGGCAAATGGCAGTTTCCCAACGGCATTGCCAAGAAAGAACTTCTGTTCAACTTTCACCGGTGCCGCCCCCACCTCGGCGATTGCCTGGTGGTCGTCGAGTGTCCCTGGGGCGTGTTGCGTCTGACTCAACTGGACATCCCCGCGGTTGCCCTGCTGGGCATCCATCTCTCGGACTTTCAACGGGCCTTGCTCGCATTGGTTCCCAGAGTCATTCTGCTCATGGACGGTGACCAGGCCGGCCGGAACGCTACCGACAGGATCTACGACGTCCTCTCTCCGTTCACCGATGTTCGCCGCGTCAAGCTTCCCCCCGACACGGACCCTGACGACCATACCGGTATCCGACTCCGGGCCATGCTTGAGCCCTTCCTTCCTTAACTGTCTCAACCCGGTAAGCTAGGTTCCAACGCCCAGGTCATCAAGGTAACCCAGACATGGATTCCATCCGTCAAATATCGTGCTCTTCTCTCCATCATTTATCGATCCCAGGCTCAC
>JASJCB010000135.1 GCA_030066195.1 Acidobacteriota bacterium | reverse complement strand
TCCGCGGGTCCCGACGGCAACCTGGGCGATCGCAAGGAATGGAACCTGCAAAACGGCATCATGGTCAAGTCGGACAACAAGGGCCGACTCAGCTATTTTGCCGTGGGCGACTTCTTCAAAATCAATTACAACCACGACAACAAAGGCCAGGTCACCACGGTCGACTACGACGGCGTCCTTCAATACAACTATGAGTATGCCCAGGGGAAGGTTCACCAACTGATCGCTCGCGCGGACAGCAGCGAACTGCCCGACGGCGCCGCCGACCTGGTGGAAACGCGCACGTTCGACTATCTCTACGACGATTTAACCGAAATCACCAGCCAGGAGACCGGCGACACCACGACTTTCGTACACGACCGCCTCAACAATCGCCTTGCGGAAACCACCAACCCCAACGGACATACCACCGCCTACCGCTACTATCCGGACGGCAAGCTGAAGGCGATCGACCTGAAGAACGGCCCCACCTTCGCCATGACCTATGACGACGACGGCAACCTGACCGAGGTGCGCGCCGCGCATATGTCGGCAAGCTTCGGAGCCTATGACAAGGGCGTCGCCAAAGACATCAAGGTGAAACGCAACGGCATGGATGAAATCATCATGACCGACAGCAGCGGCGACACCGGTTTTCGCGGCAACCTCTCGTGCAGCGGCTTCGGCCTGGCCTTGGACTGGAGGACAAGTGCGGGCGGAAGATTTTGGATATAATGTTCAATCCCGGCGAGAGTGGTTTAAGAAAGACAAACGTAAGCCTTGGTAGACAAATCACCGACTCTGAGGTGAGCCTACGGGTCCGGCGTCGCCGGTAATGACGGCCGATGAGCCGTTCTGGAGGTAGCGAATAGCGGTAGCGAATAGCAGGAAAGCTAGCTTATCTATAGCTAGTTATTTAAACCAACTGCAGACGAGAGATTACACTTGGAGGCATAGGATGAATCTGATAGAATCATCAAGTTGATGAAAGGAATTCAAGTACAATGAGTTATGGTAAAAAAATTTCCGATGAGATTACTGAATTAATTATCGCATATGAAACAGGGTATCTAATGCGGAGTGAACTGCTCCATTTTTCAATTGAGAAGGTAAACAAGGGCAATGTTGATGAAGTGTGGGAGTTATTGCCTGGTTTTATTCATGAAGATATCATTCTTTATTTTTCTCAAATAAACCCTGATGAAAATGGAGTAGATCAAAACCCCAATCCCTGCATTGTACCTTTATCTCCTGGAGGGATTGTGATGAGAAATTGGCTTGTTAAAAGCCGTATATTAAATTTTGGTTGCGATATTTATTTGGACACGGATATCGAGCTGAATGAATTGTCTTTAAGTATAGCACGATTTCTGCCTTGCCCTCATGACCCATCTGAGTTAAAAGGAGATAACTTCACAATTTATATTAATATAAATAATGAGTTTGATCCAGAGGGCCGGTATTCTGATTTCCTTTTCTATAGGTATTTAGTGGAGGTTGAATTAAATAAGAGCGGTGAGTTTGGGAGTTTTAAAAACCTTATAATAAGGCTTTTAAATTTTTTTTGGGGTAACAAGATGCCGGCAGTTGCAGCCTGTGATTTTGAAGACATTTTGCCTAACAAAGGGAAGAAACAATTCTTTGAAAGTTGAAATCTCCTCGGCCCGGTGGTGAACGGACGGCTCAGGTGTCAAAGGTATGGTAATGATGACCGACCTCAATATACCTACTTCTTGCTTCCCGAAAGTGTTCAGGTACAGGCATCGTAGCGTATCCCTAACTATAGGTTGTGCAATACCACCGTCGCTATGGATATAATCGACTTGCCGAAGCTAGCCGCCTTGGCGGCTAGCGGGTTCTCAGCGCTTTGAGCCGTCTCCTTGTGCTAAGATTGATCATGGTATGTCCAGTAGAATTTATTTCTTGGAGTGAGATGTTCGATGGCGCATAGCTACATGATCATGCACGAGGAAAGCATTCTCGCCAAGGACGGCGCTATCGGCCGTCTGCTGGAGCTTGCCGTTCAGGAAAGCGGCGACCCGGGAAGCGGAGTCGCTGACAAGACAATGAATACTTTTTTCAAAGACTGTCTTTACAACCATGAGGAAATGGCCGCTCCCGGGCTGAGAGATTTGGAACTGACCTCATGGCTAAATGAATCTGGCAATAGGGCGGCCTTCTCTGCCCTTCTGGTGCATCTGCAAAAAAGACTGGAAATCCATCCGGAATACCCGACTGTCGGCAAACTGATCCAACGGCTTATTGACGCGCTCGGAGAACCATAAGAGGAGCCGTCATGGGGAAGCGAATAGCAGAAAAGCCCGGTCTCCGAAAAGACCGGGCGCTTGAAGGGTAACTGTTTCACCCTGTTCCGTCAGGGTTGCGGGGTGGTGGTTGTATTGCCGGTTTCATTGTTTTCGCCCCGAGGCTGTTCCCCCGTGGCCGGCTCGTCGTCCGTTTGTCCCGGCGGGGTTCCCCGGCCCGGGGTTTCGTCCTCGTTTTCGGTCACGTCTCCGCTGAAGATGTAGCCGTAACGGCGCATGATTTCCCGACGTCGCGAGGCGCTCAGGGGTCTGAGTGCAAAGCGGAAATAGGCCAGAACCGTTGCCTTCAGGTCTTCTACCTCGGCGCGTTGCAGTTTCAAAGTGGTCAGGGCTTCTTGATGAGCCAGGTTGGCTTCATCGACACCTTGACAAGCGGCTTCGGCGGCCGCCAGGGCCGTTGCGACAGTGGTGATTTCAGGCGTGGACATGGGAGGGTAACCCCTTTCCACGGCCACGGCCTCCGCCTTGATCAAGTTGCGTGCAACTTCCAGCCAGTCCCGTTTGTAGCGGATCTTGGGAACGGCGCCGTTGACCGACATCCCGAAAATCTTGAAGATCTCCTTGGATTGACCCAGAATCACGGCCCGGGCGATCACCACGCGCCGGAAAGACCGACACAGGTCTTCCAGGTTGGAAAGCCCGCGATCGCACTCTTCTACCTGCTTGCGGCGGGTGCTCAGCGCCTTGCTTTTTGCCTCGACCGCCGTCGTGAAGCTGTCTATCAAGGGCGTCCCCCTATCCACCAGTTCACGCGGTAACAGGCCCGCGCCGAAACCCACGGTCAGCGTTGCGGTCTTCAGCATACGATCCAGCCACTTTTCGCGACTCGAATCGCTGTCAGTCCTCAGCACATACATGCCTCACTCCTTTTGATGCTTTGCCTTCGGTCCGTTTGTGAATCACCTTCCGGGCGCGGGGCGGCCATGGACGCACCTGTCCCCTTAAAGCGGATTCGTTTTTTGTTATGTGACATTCCGGGCGGTAGGCGCCTTTTCCTTAACGGCCCGACTGTCTTGTGAATTTTCAAGGCCGGCTTAGGCTTACCGGCCCGAGGTTTCGGTTGTTCATCCGGGAAAAATCGATGCGTTACCGTGTACCCGTGTAACCCATGCTACTCGTTGAAACTGTCGGCCCACCTCCTCGTCCGGTGTTCGACCACCGTGATCTGGAGGTATCTTAATTTCCTTTTTCCGCCGCTTCAAGATGCATGATATCAGGCAATTTCGGCCGACATCCGTACAATGAGCCGATATCGGCCTATTTCGCCTGATATCATGCATGTTGACGAGCCGGCCATTACTGTGGTAGGTGCTATTCGGTGAATGATGAAAGAGGTGAAAATCACCCTCAAAAGTTGTGAATCCATTTGAGTTTCTAAATGGCAACCGTATTCCTTCATATACAAAATGGGGGATCAAAGATTTCTGCAGAATTCCTTGAAATGCAACGTGGGAATTCAAAGATTTCTGTCCAAATCCTCGATACTCCAAATGGGAATTGAAGGATTTCTATCAAAATCCTCGATACTCCAAATGGGAACTCAAGGAAGTGGGTAGAAATCCTTGTGCCCCCACTTTGTTTGCCGAGGAATTCTTCTTTCAACTACCGTTCGCGGGCTGGAGGGCAAAGAAGCAAACCGGTAATTGCAGCTCCACTTTCTTGTGACACCCATAACGGTCTCGACTTTTCCGGGAGCCGGCAGCGCTACACCTCGACCACCGGAAAAATAAGGCGGACTTTCGTAACCTTGCCCGCGCCTTCGCTGGTGACTTCCAGGCTGCCGTCGATTTGCTGCAAGGCATTGGCGCAGAAGTGCAGGCCCATGCCCGGCGCGTGCAGTCGCGGTCTTCACGTGGCTTTTCTGAGGGATGGCGGCGATTTGAGCCACGGCGCCGAGATCGTCGGGTGATATGCGATCAATCAGTTGCACGTCAAGAAATGCAACCGTCGACTACGACGGGGCGACACAGCACGAATAAAAGTCGAACGTGGGTATGCCAAGGGGGCGAGCCAGCAAATTGATCGCCCGCATGGGCAGCAGCGAGCTACCCGACGGCGCCGCCGACCTTGTTGAAACGCGTAGACTAGACTATCTGGTCGAGGACTGGAGTTAACGAGCCTGTTTGGGGATCAGGTCGTCGTCTGGGAGTGTTCAATTCCGAGAATGTCTTTCGATCTGATGCCTGACTCTTGCATCACGTATGCGGCGAAGGTCTTACAACATCCGGCCCGCCTTAACGGCAACAATTTTTTGCAACTTATTGCTACTCACCCGGCAGGGACTTAATGAACTTTCCTACAAGTTTGTTGACGGCCCCTTCGTACTTCCACGGATTGTCATCCCACTTGTCATGCAGCGGATCGGCCGTGGTGACGATGACCATGTCCAGATCATGGAGCAGAACGATGTAGTTGCCTCCATGGCCCGATGCATACCAGAAGTGGTGATCGCCGCTCCGTGATGACCACCACTGGTAGCCGTACCCGCGATCGTGAAAGGAGCCGTACCGAGGGGTGAGCCATCCGCGGATAATCTTTTCCGAGTACCGTTGAAGCGAAGCCTGTACCCACTCGGCGGAGATGACTTGCTTTCCGTTATAGGCGCCGTCGTTGAGAAACAGCAATCCGAATTTCGCCATGTCTCCGGCGGTCACGTAGATCTCTCCGCAGCCCCAGTAGTACCCGTCATCATCGATCTGCCAGCCGCGAACCTCGGCGTTCATCGGAGAAAAGAGATGCTCTTGGGAAAACGACGCCAGATCTTGGCCGCACGCCCGGGCCACGATGACGCCCAACAGGTGCGAGGTCAGGTTGCTGTAATGGAATTCCGCCCCTGGATCGCTCACGAGCGGAAAATTCACCAGGTGCGGCACAAATCGCCAATTACCCTGAAAGAACATGATCTCGAACAAGGGCGGCGTGCGTTCTTCGTCGGGGTATCCGCCGCGCATCTGCAGCAGATGACGTATGGTGATCTGTTTCTTCCTGGGGTCCTTGATTTTGTCCGCGAACTCGGGGAAAAAGTCCATCATCTTTTGATCCAGGCTTTGAATACAGCCTCTATCCAGCGCGATGCCGACGAGTGCCGATGTGAAGCTCTTGGTCGCCGACTGACGCCCCGAGACTTGTTCGACGGACCCTTTGTTGAAGTATTTCTCAGCGACGAGAAAACCGTTCTTGACCACCAGCAGCCCATAGAGGGTCTCCAGTTTCTCTGCTTCGTAATAGACTCGGGCCGGCAACAGAGGATCGATACCCTGCTCTTCAGGTGTGGATATCTTCAAGTTACCTTCAGGGAGAGGCGTATAGTCGACCGCTTCAAGCTTCTCTTGCGACGGACCGCACCCTATCGTAACCAGCGCTACCAGGAGAGGCAACGCGGTAATTGCTCTGATGATCAAGGTAACAGCATGGCGACGACCTTTGGATTTCAGCATGATACGCTCCTTCATTTTCAGCCGGTCGGCAATGTAAAGACCGACTCGCATAAGATGCACTGTCGGATTGAGCCCACTTCAGGCTAAAGCTTGCTGTAACTTGCTGGTTATAAAAACCTCATCCAATCCATTGGAGCCAATAGGGGTCCTTATCGGCACCATCCGCCGGAACACGACTGTTGTAATAACCCTGCCAATCCTGAGCCCATTGGGGGCTGGGTTGAGCCGTGCCGGCGTACTTGGGCGCGGCTGCATCCCGGTACCAAATCGCATCTTTGGTGAGGTTGACCGTGATGCCGTCGGGTGCGCCGATATCGAACATGCCGTTCCAGTGATAGCGAACTCCTGCAAGGAATTCGGACAGGGTGTCTCGGTCATACTCGAAGTGGGTGACCATGCCCATTCTCGGCTGACAATGTTTCATCAGCTCACCCACGGCATAGGGCACGGTGTGGTGGGTGTCGATGGTGTAGTTGTACTGATCGGGCGGAAAATTATACTTGGCGGCCATCAGCTCGCCCACGGGTAACCAGTCCTCGGTACCGTGAAAATAGTTGGTCCCGCCGGTGACACTGGGGGTCAGCTTGTAGTTATCGCGGTCCATGGTAATGCCATAACCGGGTGAGGCATGCGGACCCACATGATCGGTGGGGTTCGGTGCAAATTCGCAGACCCCCTCGGTGTCGGCGTCATGTTTTCCGGCAGGACATTGCGTTTGCGTTTTCTTACTCATAGTCATTCTCCTCCTTGCTCATGCAAAACGACCATCGTAAGAAATCCTCTTTTGTAGATGTCCCTTGTACAACGACGGCCAACTACATAACTTGGTCTTTCATTGATTTTAACACAGTTTATTGAAATAGGCTCGTCTAGTTGACAGGTCTCAACCTCTTTGGCTACGATGCTGTTATGATCTGTTGGAAGGGATGATCTTACGCCGATACCGGGTGAATTTCAGCCAAACTGGGAAAATACCTTCGCTGGTTGAACCGGCTTTACTTCCAAACCTTTGGCCGCTATTACCGACCTTTGGTCGAAGAGGTTGAAGCCAACCGCTTCGTTTTTCGGTATTTTGAACCATACCTTATGACACCCCGTTGGACGCTTACCAGGTTTCCGCTGTATACTATCTCCATTGGTCTTTCCCTTGAGTTCCAGTCGTGCCCGGATACCTGAACCGATAAAAGGATGTAAGCTGACGGCCATAGACATTCGCATGGATGCTGCTAGATACTACGATCTCAATCCGCTTTGTCCCGAAGATTTTGCGTTCTATCGCAAGCGGCTTCCATCTCCGCGATCATCGGTTCTGGAACTGGGCTGCGGAACGGGCCGTATCCTCCTGCCGATGGCTTTGGAATGTGCGTTCATTCAAGGCGTCGACATTTCAGAAGCAATGATATCCATCTGCCGGGATAAGCTCGATAACGCCGGCGGATACCCGGGGGTTTCTTTACAGCTTGACGCCGATTTGGACGTGCTTTGCTTCCTATGAAGTAGCCGCCGCGTTGATTTGATAGTTTATCGCCCTCAGCGGTTGTTAAGACCTCAAAGTTGGCGGATTTGATCAAATTTACCGGATTTTGGGCCTGCTTTTTCGGGGATGGCGAGCATTCCGCTCGGGATTGGGACTACCTGAGCACGGCAAAGGTGGTTCTGTTCCCGGGAATGATGCCGTTTTTGGCGCGGGCGACGGTCCGGTTCCCGGAATTTGGGCCGGCAGATATCGCCGGAGTAGATGTTTTCCCGGGAAAATAACACAATCCAGTCGACATTCCGGTTGTTATTTCAAAAATCAGACGGTATGGCGGGGCCGAAACAGCTCGAATCTTCGGCTGAAGTTGTTAAATTAATCTCCGAGTGGACATGTTTCCGGGATTGATGCCGTGTTTGAGGCTTTCGATAGTCTTCATCCCGACCGATATGCCCCCTTTCCCAGGTCGAAAAGCCCTACTCCCGAGAATGGTGTTGTGTTTTTTTCGGCAACAACTCCGACGCCCGGGAACGATGCTCCTCAAAGCGATTCGGTCGATTATCTTCCCGGGAAGGGGCATGCCCCGGGTACATATTAAAATAGGGAGGAGAAACACCCCGCCGGGTGTCCCCTCCCCGTAGGAAGGTGCATTGACGCACGTCCGGCAGGCAATCCGGCGGTACGCCACCGCTAACGCTTTCCCCCATAGCATTACCGGTGACATGCGGCCGGTCTTCGGATGTGAGCCCCGAAGCCTCGGCTGCCGTTGACGTATTGAAGGCCGATTAGAAAAGCCGATTGTGAAGGAAGGGAATTGCTGATCGCTGATGTTCCGCGAAAAGTGACTCGTCCGATCATTCGAGTAGGGTCGCGGCTTACAGGTGAGCTCTCTCATCCTGTCATCGATAAAGCGAATTTCATGGGAAAAGAGGCTCAACTTTACACAAGTTTTTCCCAGTCCGGGACTTTTCTCGCGGATTCGTTTATCCCGCACATTTTGTGAACTTCAACGACCGGCCGCCTCGCGCACCTGCTTGGGGAGCCTGACGGTAAAAACGGCGCCCTTGTCTCGGCCGTCGGAGTCGGCTTTCAGGGTTCCGCCCATTTCCGAGATCGCGGTTGCGCAGGAGTGCAGACCGAAGCCGTTGCCGTCGTTTTTTGTGGTAAAGCCATGGGTAAAAACGCTTTTCATATGTTCCGGATCAATGCCCGTGCCGGTATCGGCAAAGCGAACTCGGACGAATGCCCCCTCACCGTCTATGTCGATGGTCAGTTTCCGATCCGCGCTTGCTCTCATGGCCTCGCCCGCATTTTTGATGATGTTGAGGAAAACGTGGATCAACTTGGTTTTCTGGGCGAGAACCTGTAGTTCCATATCTCCCCTCAGGTCCAGGTTCACCCGGTTTCTTTCCAGGGAACCGCCCACAATCTCCAGTGCATCCCGAATCAAACGCGACAGTTTGACCGTCTCGGTATGCGAAGAAACCGCGGCATAGCTCTGCTGGGTACGAATCACCTCGCGAATGATTTCGATCCGTTCTTGGATTCGGCTCACATGGTGTTGCAGGTTTTCGTAATCGCGTTTCATGCGGCCTTCCAAACGACAGAAGAAGGTGCACAGGTCGGCGGCCTTGGGGTGATCGGACACGGCCAGGATTTCCTTCAGCAAGGTAACGCCCCGATTCAAACGCTCCAAATGTGAGGTTTCCCGGTAGCGGGCCAGTTCCTGGCCGGAGACATTGACGCTGTTGAGCACATTGCCCACGTTGTGCAAGATGGAGATGGCGATTTCGGCGCGGCCCGCCTGGTGTGCCCGTTCCACCAGTTCCCGCTGAGCGTCCGCCAGCATTTGGGTTCGTTCGGCGACCCGTTGCTCCAGTTCCTGATTCTGCTGCGCCAACAACCGCTGACGGCGCTCCAGGCGATAGGTTTTAATGCGCACCATGATCCTGATCGCCAGTAAGGCCGCGCCTCCGTAAAGCAGCCAGGCCCACCAGGAGAACCAGGGCGTTTCCTTAACGGACAGGTGCAGGCCGACCTGCTCTTCGCTTAACAATCCGTCCGCGTTCAAAGCCTTAAGGCGGAAATCGTATTCGCCGACCGGTAGGCTGTTATAAACGATACTCCTGCGATCGGCGCCTACCTCGATCCAATCGTCGTCGAAACCTTCCAACATGTAACGGAATCGAATCCAATCGGGGTAACCGAAATGCAAGCCGGTCCAACCGATTTGGACCGGAAAATCGCCCTGGGCCACATCAACCGTATGCAAACCCGCGAGCGATACCGGCTTTCCTTTCAGGCTTAGGTTTTGGATCAAGGGCCTGGCGGAATAGGGGTCGTCCAAGAGTTCCTCGGGACGAAACATATTGTAGCCGTTGATGCCCCCGAAGTAGATACGTCCGTCAGGGGTGCGGGTAAAGGCCCCGATATTGAAACTGGTCCTTAGAATGTCGAAGTCCGCATCGTAATGTCGCCAGGCCGCGGTTTGAGGTATCAACCTGGCTATGCCGCGTGCATTGCTCATCCAGATATGGTCCCGGTCGTCGACAACCAGGCCGCATACCTTATTGGAAAAATCGGACTTTGGGAAGAACCGTTCAAAGGTGTCCGTGCTGCTGTCGTAGCGGTTCAAACCCGCGTCCGTGCCGATCCACAAGTTGCCCGAACCATCCTCTGCAATGGCGTAGACCCGGTCGTGGGATAGGGATTTCGGGTCTTTGGGAAGATGCGGGTAATGACGAATCTTGTCAGTTGCAGGATCCAGGCGATTGACGCCGCCGCCGAGCGTGCCCAGCCATAGCCGGCCGTCACGCGCCCTGAATATCTGGTAGACGCTGGGATCATTGATGCCGTCGTCTCTGTCCTTGCCAATCGGGTAGCGGTGAAAAGCATCCTCTTCCGGTAGATAACGATTCAAACCACCCCACTTGGTGCCTACCCAAAGGGTGCCCTCATGATCGTATAGAAGCGATCGAATTCGGTTGTCGCTCAGAGCATCTTTTCGTTTTGGATCAGCCGAATAGGTTTCGATCCGGTCGGTTTTCGGGTTCAAAAGATTAAGGCCTCGATCGGTGCCCACCCAAAGCAAGTCCCGCGAGTCCCAGGCCAGGGCGTAAACCCGGTCGGACAATAGGCCTCCCTGTTCTTTTCGGTAGACGCGATAGCCGTCGGCGCCCCGGTCCAATCGGTTCAAACCGCCGCTGACACTGCCCAGCCAAAGTGTGCCGTTGGGATCTTCCATGATGGTGCGGATATTGTTATGGCTGAGACTTCCCGATTGTCCCGTTTGAACCCGGTAATGGCGAAAGCGGTGGACTCTGGGGTTGAATTTGTTCAGCCAGCCGCCCCTGGTGCCGATCCACAACACGCCGTAGCTGTCTTCAAACAAGCTCAAGATGTAACCGGTACTGAGGCTGCCGGGATCGAACGGATCGTTTTTGAAAACCTTGAACCGTGCGCTTTCAGCATCTTCCAGGCAGGCAAGGCCTTCCTGGGTACCGACCCACAGCAGACCGTTTCCGCCCAGGGTCAGGCAAGTCACCCTATCCGCCGGCAAGCTGTCGGGCCGGGCCGGGTCGTGGAAGATCTGATTGAAACCGTCTTCATCGGGCGCTTTCCAGGCAAGTCCGCCTTCCGTTGCTACCCAGATTCTATCCTGGTCGTCTTTCTCCAGATCCCGTATCACCCGATTGGACGGTCCCTTGGGTGTTGCTTCGGGAAGTCGGCGGCAATCCGCTGTTTCAGGGTCCAGAACGGCCAGTCCTTTGGTTGTTCCCACCCAGATCAATCCGTTCGGCCCTTCCACCAGCCCATTGATGATATCGGACGGCAAAGAGTTCGGGTCTTGAGTATCATGCTTGTAATGAGAAAACCGGGCCCAGATGGGGTCCATCATGTTCAAGCCGTCAGTGGTGCCGATCCACAAACGCCCTTTACTGTCGCGCAACAGGACGCGGATCTTGTCGCTGCCAAGACCCGCGTCCGCCGACTGCCGACGAAACACAAGGCAATAACCGGTGTTCGGGTCCAACTGATTCAATCCCCCCGAGGAAGTGCCCACCCAGATGGTGCCGTCGTCATTGGGTAAAATCGTGTATACGGCATCGTCGCTGAGACTGTTGGGATCATCGGGGTTGTTTTTATAGTGGGTGAAGCTGTTGCCGTCGTAGCGATAGAGCCCTTCATAAGTGCCGATCCAGAGGAAGCCGTCCCTGTCTTGAGCCAGGGCGGTGATGGTATTCTGTTGCAAACCCTCGTCCAAACCCAGTCTTTGGAAGTGGTGGCCGGCTTCCCGCGCGTCGGCCGTCAGCCCGCCCATCCACAGAAAAAAAAGTAACGACACTGAACTCGGATGGTGCATACATGACTCGATATGCTTTGAATAGTGTAAAGAGGGTTAAAAAAATACCCTAATAAGTAAATTTGTCGTCATGTAGGTCGGTTTCATTAAGACTTATTGCTTATTTACTCGGGAAAATAAGCGCGGATATGAAAAAAGCCCGGCGTCTTCACGCCGGGCGGGGGCTGCACCTTTTCCGGAGGAGGAAAAGAAACCGGGCTTGTCACAACTGAAATTGCGACGAGCGGCTAAGCTTCAGGGTTTGTTGATTTGGGAATGATGCTTCGGTTGGTTGCAATGCTGCCGGCCTGGTCATCCGGGAGCCAACTGAAAGCAATTATGTCGATAACAAGAAAAGTGCCGGCATCATTCCCAGTTTCTGAATCAAGACCAAGCTGTTGATTATGCTTGGGTTTGATCGATTGAAGACAAAGCGTAAAATTGGGTGACGGTCCAAACTACAAAACTTCGGATTCAAGAAATTGAATGTAAACCGGCATCGGTAAGGACATCCGGCAAGGCGCTTACCACTCGTTCGCGTCGGCATCCTCGCGGTAATTTTTGGCATAGTCCGAAGGTGAACAGCCGAATCCGGTTCCGGCTTCCATGGGTTGTTTCTAACTCTTAAGAGCCTTACTATTCCAAGGAAAGTAGATAGCATTCCCGCTATCTACTTTTCGTGGGAGGTTGCTTACAGTTCCTCACGTATGGTGTACAAGGCGTTGAGGCAGGCCGCGCCGAAGCGGCGGCTTCTTTCCGGGCTCCAGCCCTGGATCTGGTTGGGGGTGTCTACCGTGTCTTTGAACGGCATTTCCAGGGTCAAGGCAAGACATTTGAAGGTCTCGCCCACGTAGTTCGAAGCCATGGTCAGGTTGGCCTCTCCCGGCGGGTCCACCGGATAGCCGTGTTCCGTTTGGAAGTCCGGGCTGGCTTGCAATA
Organism: Acidobacteriota bacterium; assembly: GCA_030066195.1. Lineage (GTDB taxonomy): Bacteria > Acidobacteriota > Holophagae > Acanthopleuribacterales > Acanthopleuribacteraceae > JASJCB01. The sequence continues at coordinate 23,716 of JASJCB010000135.1, read as the reverse complement.
ACGCGTCCAGAAATGCCTGTTGTTGCGCTTCGGCTTCATCATTCCAACTCGGCAAACCTTCCATGCCGCTGATGAAGTTATACGGCAACCCCTCATCACCATGGACGTCCAGGAAGAAATGGACACCCGTTTGCTCCATCAAACCGCGGATCGCGAAAACCTCCGGGCTGCGCTCCATGGAGGCATCCACCCACTCGCGGTTCAGGTTGGCGCCGACCGCGTTGGTGCGCAGGTACCCGCGACGACTGCCGTCCGGGTTCATATTGGGGACCACATAGAAAACGAATCGGCGCAACAAATCGCGACAGATCGGATCGTCCTCGTCCAACAGTCGGTCAAGGAAGCCTTCCATCCACCATTCCGCCATGGTTTCACCCGGGTGTTGCCTGGCGATGAACCAGCACACTTTCTTGTCGTCGCCGTCTTCGCCGATCTTCAGCACATCCATGTCCTGGCCGTCCAGGGTGTGCCCCGCGTGAAGGAGATCGACCAGGGGGGAACCCAGCGCCGAGGCGACCAGATCGGCATGCCGCTCCATGGAGTAGGGGGCGAAGTAGGCGTAATAAACAGCGTTTTCCTCCGGCTCGTGATGAATGGACAGTTCCTTGCCGTCGAAGCGGGTCTCTACCCGGAACCAGGTATCGCGATCGTAGGAAGCCACTGCCTTGTAGTCTTCATAACCCTCGGTATAGGCCGCGCCGCCGGCGTTGGTAATCTTCAGAGTACACGGCGTGTCCTTGGCGCCGGTCAGGCGGAAGTAAAACCACTGGTAGAAATGGGACTGGTTATCTTTTTTGATCTCCAGGCGGATATCGCCCGGGTCCTCGCAGGAAAGGCAAGTGATATTGCCGCCGTCGAATCCAGATGAAATGTTCATAGGTGCGCTCCCATCGAAATCTAATATCGATGCGCCCTACTTAAACACTTTTTGATGGTGGTTGAAAGCTTTTTCTACCGGTGGAGTTATCCGTAAAAAAGAGCTCGCTTTCTTTAAGACGATCTCGTGGGTATAATGGGGCCCGCCCGGCGTAGTGATGATGGGGAGGTCTACTTGGAAAGCAAACAGCAACGTTACGAGCAGTCCTATCGGGAATTGGAATCGGTTTTGGAAGGCATCGAAGACCACGTGGCCGTCATGGCTACCATCAACTGCATCCTCAAAACCAATATGGAGGACTTCTTCTGGGTGGGTTTCTACCGCGTGGTTGACGGCGCGCTGCTGGTAGGTCCCTATCAGGGCACCATGGGCTGCCTGCGCATCGAGTTCGGGCGCGGCGTGTGCGGCACCTGCGCCGCCGAAATGAAGACTCAAATCGTGGCCGATGTCCATCAATTCCCCGGTCATATTGCCTGCGACAGCCGCTCCAACAGCGAGATCGTGGTGCCGGTGACCGACAAAAAAGGCGCGCTGATTGCGGTTTTTGACGTGGACAGTACCCGATTCAATACGTTTGACGAGGTAGACAGGGAATGGCTGGAGCGCATCATGGCCCGCTTCTTCCATTGAGCCGCATGGTTTTCTCGTTCAAACCGACGGAACGGCCGGCACAACGGCCGGGATTTTGCTAGGCTTACCCGTGGGCGGTTGTTTCGGTCTTTTGTGTCGCGGTTTCCGTTAAACTGAATAGCGGGATCCGTGGGGAGATTATATGTACCGGTTCCGAGAGGAAGCCAAACCCAAGTTCGATTTAAAATATTCTACCCTGATGGCCCTGGCGCTGCTTTTACTTCTCATCACCATAGGGGCCAACGCGGATGTCTTTCGTCTCAGCGCTGCCGAACTGGTACAACTGCAAGAAGAAAAAAAGGAGCAGCAGCGCGAGATGATGTTCCGCTTCATGGACGCCCCGGAAGACGAGGAGGCGCCCGAGGACCCCAAATTCGCCTCGGACGCGCAACACATCAAACGCGCGCCCACCGAGGATGCCCCCGACGAGGAACCCGATCCCTACTCCGAGGGCGATACCTACGAACTGCAAAACAATCCGGTGGTACGGCCCAATCCTCAACCGCAACCGGCCGTTCCCCCGCAACCGCCCCGGCAGCCGCAACCCGCGCTGCAACCGCAACAACAGATGGTTGAAAATAAAACCGAGCCCACACCGGAGCAAGAACAGGAACAGGAACAGCGCGAGGAAGAAGCTACCGAGGACGAAGCGGCGGCAGAACCGGAAGAGATGGAAGAAACTGTCGAGGAGACCCAAGACGAGGCGCCCGTTGAAGAACCGGAAAAGGTAGAGGTGGAAGAACCGGACCCCAGGGCCGAACCTACCGACATCCCCAAGAAGTCGGAACTGAAACCCGCGGAAGAGGGCGATGTCGACCTGCCCGTCGGCGCTCCGCGTCCCTACCGGCCGATTACCCAACAGCAGATGCAGGCGGCGCGCAAATCCGCTATGAAAAACATGCAGGCCTCGCAACCCGCTCCCAACCGCTATGTCGACAGCAGCCGCTACGACAATCGGCGCGGCAGCGGCGCTCCCAACCTGGGTCTGACCGTGGAAACCACCCGCAGCGATCTCGGCGCCTACCTGAGAATTCTCAAGCAGAAGGTCCAGGGGAACTGGCGCATCCCCAACATAGCCAGGTTCGAGGTGGCGGGCGTAACCGGCGTTTCTTTCAACATTCACAAAGACGGCCGCATCAGCGATATCAAAGTCATCCTGGCCAGTAAACACGAGCCCCTGGACGTGTCGGCGCTCAACGCCATCAAGAACACCAATCCCGCGCCTCCGCTGCCTCAACATGTCGACGACGACTTCATTCCCATCAAGTTCGGCTTCTACTACAACATGCGCCCCAGATATTGATCCTTCCTGATCGTCTGACACGAGACGGTGCAAATGAAGGGCGGATGAGGTAGAATGCACCAAGGCCTTCATCATCTTGTTTCGGAGGAAGTTGTCATGTTGTGCACCTTGCTGATCTTCGGTCTCTTCGCCGGTGAGGGACTGCCCGCCGGAACCTGGGTAGACCTGACCTATGCCTATGGAAAGGACACCATCTACTGGCCCACCGCCGGGGGCTTCAAACTCATTTCCGATTTCAAAGGCCATACCGATAAAGGCTATTACTACGAGGCCAATACCTTCACCAGTGCGGAACACGGCGGAACCCACCTGGATGCGCCCATCCATTTCGCCGAGGGAAAAAATACTGCCGATGAGATCCCCCTGGATCAACTCATCGGCCCGGCCGTAGTGGTGGATGTTTCTCATAAGGCGCTCAAAAACCGCGATTACCAGGTCTCCGCCGCCGATTTCAAAGCCTGGGAAGCGAGGCACGGTCGCCTGCCGGATCAGATCATCGTCCTGGTGCGCACCGGATACGGCAAGTACTGGCCCGATCGAAAGCAATATCTGGGCACCGATCGATTGGGACCCGAAGCCGTGGCCGAACTGCATTTTCCCGGACTGCACCCGGATGCCGCCAAATGGCTGACAGCCAATCGCAAGATCAAAGCAATCGGCCTCGATACGCCCAGCATTGACTATGGTCAATCCACCCACTTTGAAAGTCACTGCATTCTGTTCGAGGCCAACATTCCCGCTTTCGAAAACGTGGCCAATCTGGACAAACTGCCGGAAAAAGGGATTCACGTGTGGGCTTTACCCATGAAAATAAAAGGCGGCAGCGGGGGACCCTTGCGCATTATCGCCCTGGTTCCATGACGGCGGCATCACTCGCCGTGCTCGTCTAATACCGGCCCCGGCAGTACATCTTTTACACTTCTTTTACAAGTGACAACTCTTTAGAGCCTTCCGTGAAAATCACAACGGAATGTCTCTTGGCCGCAAACGGTCCCTTAAGTCCTGAAACCCTTATCAGTGAACAGTTGACGCCCGTTTTCCACATTTTTTCCACAGTCGTTTCCCGTGAGCTTTGGTTTACAAAGCCGCATTCACTCTCGTAGCGATCTTGTCAAGCCGAAACGTTGCGCCGCATAGGGTTAAGCGCATGCACATTTTTGTGTGTATTGTGACCGGAGCCCTCACCGGTCAAGCCCTTCAGTTGATTTTCCCCAGGTTTTCCACAGAGTTTTCCACAATTTTTGAGGAAAAACATTGGGGAATTGTTAGAGCTTGGCCCATGCGGGTTTTCAATCGATTACCCCTGAGGATGAGTTCTGGCCATGGGGCTTTTCGAGGGTATAATGGGGGTGTCTTCGATGTGGAGCTCAATTACCCCTGGAGGATGCCGTGTTTCTTGTCCCACTTTTGGCCCTGCTTTGGCTTTCCCCATCCGGCGCCCCGGCTGAATGGACGGTTATTCCTGAAAAGAGTATTCTGGCCGTGATTACCCACAAGGCCGGTATTGCCAAAGGGCTCGCGCATAACCATTTCATTTTCGCGGGGAATTACACGCTTTCGCTCAGCATGGACGCGGGCCCCGACACCCTGAAATTGACCGCGGAACTACCCGTCGATGAACTGATCGTCGATGAAACCGAGACATCCAAACGGTATTACGGGCGCATCGAGGAACTGGGTATCCTGTCCGAGCCCTTCGAACCGTTGAAGGACAAAGACCGCAATAAAATCCGCAAGGCCATGTTGGGCAAAAAGCAATTACACGGCGCCGAACACAAACAGATTGCCGCTCGCCTGGTCGGGGTGCGCTCCGAAAAGACCACTATTGGCAAACAAAGCTTTACCCATGTGTTGACCATGACCTTTACCATTCGGGGCAAAACGGCCGAGGTAGAGGTTCCCGCCGTTATCGAAACCACCGACGGTGTTCTGAAATTAGAGGCAACGGCCCCCATGAAATTCAGCGATTTCGGCATCAAGCCCTATTCCGCCATGCTGGGCGCCGTCGCCAACGAGGATCGACTGGATCTCTATGTGTATCTGGAGGCCCGGTGAACGCTGCCTTTCAAAAACCGATCGCGATCGTCGACGGGGCCATGATCTGTCCGGGCTTGCTTGAATGGGAAGACTTCCGCGAAGGCCGTTCAGCGGTCCGCCGCATCGACGACGACTTTCCGGTTCGCATCGGCGCACCGGTTCCACTGGAAGACACTGACCGACCGCGCGGCTGCATGCTGGCCCTGGAAGCTCTGAACAAGTTGGCCTATGACCCGGCTCGTCGCTACGGGTTGGTTCTCGGGCTGCCCTCCCAGCTTTCCGAAACCGATTACGTGGAATGCGCCCTGGTTCATCGCGATAACCCCGGGGGTATGAAGGCCGCTCTGCCCTTTTGCGATCAAGAACCCTTGTCCCTGATCGCGGCTGCAATCCCCATAGCCGGCCCGCGCATGCGTCTGGATTCCGCCTGCGCCACCGGGAATGATGCTTTGATTGCCGCCGCCCACTGGCTGCGCGCCGGTCTGGTGGACGATGTATTGGTTGTCTGCGCATCAGCCATGTTGAACCCGGTCGGTACCGCGCTCTTTCGCAACCTGAAGGCGCTCAACGACAGTGACGATACCACGTCCAGCCGCCCGTTCGACTTGGACCGCCGCGGTTTTGTCATGGGAGAGGGCGCAGCGGCGGCCTGGCTCTCCAACCATCCGCCTCATCGCCCCAAGGGTCTGCTGTGCGGCTTCGGACAAAGTATGAACGCGGCAGGGTTTACCGACCTGCCGGAGGACGGCGCGGCCATGGAGGCTGCCTGCCGCCAGGCCCTGGGACCCGTGGAAAAGCCCGCCTATATCAGCGCACACGGAACCTCCACCCAGATCAACGATGCTGCCGAGACCAGGCTGTACCGCACAATCTTCAAAAAGCACGCCGACCACATTCCGGTCAGTTCCATCAAGTCCATGATCGGTCATACACTTGGCGCCGCTTCTCTTATCGAAGCCCTGGTTTGCCTGGATGCGCTGCGGGAACAAACCGCACCGCCCACCATCAACCTGCATCGGCCGGACCCCCTCTGTGACCTGAATTATGCGGCCAATAAAAAACAACCGATCGCGGGGAACTTCGCCCTGTCCAACGCCTTTGCTTTCGGCGGCCACAACAGCTGCGTGCTGCTGGCGAGAGAACGGCCATGATCGGCGTCACCGCGTATTCAGCCGCCCTGACCACGGTTCCTGACGATTTGAAGGGCATGGACGGCATCCTGGAAACGGGGACCTTGTCGGGCGGACGCACCAGTTCCGCTGCTGCCGCCTACGCTCAGGAAGCCGTCGCCGCCATGCGGCCCGCGTCCGAGAATCTGGCGCTTGCCTGCCTCTGCGGACCCGGCGGTCCCATGGTTTCCGCCTTCGACGCTGCTTGGAAACGCTCGCCCGACGGCCGGCTCACCGGCCCCGGTTTCGCCGCGCGGTCGCGCCGCATCCACCCGTTTACCTTACTGCGCTCCCTGCAAAACCAGGTAGCCGCGCATCTCTCCATTACCTTCGGGATTCAGGGTCCCTGCTTCAACGCCCTGCAAAACCCGACGGCTCTGGCTTGGATGTTGCCCCAATTAGAATACCTGGCCTCCGTTCATCGCGGTGTCCTGCTGGTTCTTGCCGGCGCCGGCGAGCAGATGGAAGAAGGAGCCAGGAGGAAAGCTGCCGTGCCGCATGCTCCGGGTATTGAAGGTGCGGTTTGTTTACTTTTGACTCGCGATTCCGCTTTGGGCACGCTCGAAGCGACCGAAGCCGATTCCGGTTTCACTCCCGATCCCCATGAATGCGCCGCCCCGGTGCCCATGACCGGTATCGGTATCTTACGTATGCTCGCCGCCTCCTCGGCCTGTCTTCAACTGGTGGACCGGGACGGAACTCGGGCGGCCCTGCGCTGGAGACGTGCCTGAATGGCCTTTATCAATGCAATGACGACCGCTGTGCCGGATCACCGAATCGACCAGGACGGAATCAGGGAAGTGGGCAGGAGACTGCTCAAGGGCAAGGTGCCCTTCCTGGAACAGGCGCTCGGCATCTTCACCAACGCCGGTGTCGATCAACGCTACCTGGTGCGACCCATTGACGAACTGTTGGACAACCCTGACCTGGGTTGGCGCAATGATGTCTACAGCCGGGAATGCCTGAAACTGGGCGGCGCCATGCTTCGGGACCTGATGGACCGGACGGGCATTCGAGCCGATGAAATCGACATGATCATCACCACCTCGTGCACCGGTTTCATGATCCCGGCCATGGACAGTTACCTGATCAGCGAGTTCCGCATGCGGCCCGACACCAAGCGCATGCCCCTTACCGAACTGGGCTGCGCGGCCGGAGCCATGGCGCTCAGTCGGGCCCGCGAGTACCTGACGGCCTTTCCCGATCACAAGGTGGTGGTCATGGCGGTCGAACTGCCCTCGTTAACCGTGCAAATGGACGACTTCCGCCTGGCCAACGTGGTCAGTTCAGCGCTTTTCGGCGACGGCGGCGCGGCGGCCCTGCTCAGCGGAGAACCGGATGCCTGCAAGCTGCTGCACGGACAAACCCACTTCTTTTACGACACGCCGGAACTGATGGGTTTCGATCTGGACGCCAAGGGCTTCCGCATCATTCTGGACAAGAAGATCTCCCCGCTCATCCAAAAAAACTTCCGCGAGCCGGTAGAAAGCTTCCTGGCCGCTCAGAACAAGACCCCGGAGGATATCGATCACCACATCTTTCATCCCGGCGGTCGCCGCATCATGGACAGCCTGAAGCAGGTGTTGAACCTGGATGAATCCCACATCGAGGTTTCGCGGCGAGTGCTGCGCCAGGTGGGGAACTTGTCTTCCGCCAGCATTTTATGGGTCCTGCACGAGAAGCTGAAAGAGCAGCCGCAAGGTCTAGGCCTGATGGCTGCTTTCGGTCCCGGTTTTAACGCGGAACTGCTGACCTGCCACTTTCAGAGGCTCGCCTGATGGATGATTCAGTCCTCCGCGCCATGGCCCGAATGCCGAACGTACCGGCGGCCTACGGTTGGCTGTCGCTGGATCGACGCGGCCGCTGGTTCCTGCGCGGGAATGAGATCGACCTGCCGCTGTCGATTGCTTTTTTCAAGCGCAACTATGACCGCGATGAACAAGGCCGCTGGTATGTGCAAAACGGACCGCAACGGGTATTCGTAGCGCTGGACTACCTGCCGCTGATCTGGTTCCTCGACGCAACCGGCAACCTCCGGGACCACACCGACCGCAAGCTGACCGAACCCCTGGCCGCGTATGTGGACGAGTTCAGCAATTTGATCCTGGTCGATGAGCGAGGTCCGGGCCGCGTCTCGGCGGAAGCCCTGTTCCCCATCCTGGACGGCCTACGCGATGCGGACGGACGGGTACTGGACAGCGACGGCCTGGACGCCCTGATCGCCGGTGAAGCGGAAGCCTTCCTGCACCTATGCGGAAAAACCCTCCCGGTGCAACCCATCCTGGAGAAGAACCTGCCCGAACTGTTCCACTTCCAAAAAAACCCGCAACCGGATGCCCGTTGAGGCGAATATTGCTCCAGCAACGATAATCCTACTCGCGCTGATCTGAACCGGCGCGGGAAGGAGCTTTTATGAGCCGGCAACGGCCGACACGGCTGCCGGTTCTCTCACCGCCGTCTCGATCACCGCGCCTCCCAGGCAGACATCGCCGTCGTAGAAGACAACGGATTGCTTGGGGGAAATCGCTCGTTGCGACTCGTCGAAATCAACCCGGTACATGCCGTCTTCCAATGCGTGCACCCGACATGCCTGATCGGCCTGGCGATAGCGGATCTTGGCCCGGCAGCGGATCGGCGTTTCCAAGGGTTGGTCGCTGAGCGTGGTCATTTCCGAACAGGTCAGCGCCGGAGCAAACAGTAAGGGGTTGTTCTTGCCTTGCGCCGCAATCAAAACCCGATTGGGAATATCCTTGCCCACCACGAACCAGGGCTCGCCCGGTCCACCGATGCCCAATCCTTGACGCTGACCGATGGTATGGTACATCAAGCCCTGATGTCGGCCGACCACGCGCCCGGAGGGATCTTGAATTTCGCCCGGCTGAGCGCCCAGGTAACTCTTCAGGAACTCGGTGAACTTGCGCTCGCCGATGAAACAAATGCCCGTGGAATCCTTGCGGTCCCAGTTGGGCAAACCCCTGGTTTTGGCAATCTCGCGAACCTCCTGCTTCATGAGACCGCCCAAGGGGAACACGGTTTTACTCAAGGCGCGCTGCCCCAATGCGTGCAGAAAATAACTCTGGTCCTTATCGGGATCTACACCCTTCAGTAGCTCGAAGTGATCACCTACCTGACGCACCCGCGCGTAATGACCGGTGGCGATACAATCGACTTCCAACTCCAGGGCCTTTTCCAGAAAACATTTGAACTTGATTTCCTTGTTGCACAATATGTCGGGGTTGGGCGTAAAGCCCTGGGAATATTCCTGTAAAAAAGCACTGAAGACGTTGTCCCAATACTGCTTGACGAAGTTGAAGGTGTAGAAGGGAATGCCTACCGCATCGGCAACCAGACGCGCCTCGCGCGCATCTTCCTCGGCAGGGCAATCATCGCCCTCGTCTTCCCAATTCTTCATAAAGATGCCGATGACTTCATGGCCTTGATCCTTCAACAACAACGCGGCTACCGCGCTGTCCACGCCGCCGGAAAGCCCCACAACCACTTTTTTCTTCATAACCTACCCCAAACCGGAAATCCCGGTCGCAACAAGGAACAAGGGTACCAGCTCATGGAATTCCCGGCAAGTCATGCGACACTGAGCCGCACTGAACCGTGACTTGTCAGAGCTGCGTCCGGCTCAGGTTGTCTGAAGACTTGCAGGCGCTTTCCAATGCCGGGGCTAATCGTGGGGACCCAGAAAACTGTTGCGGCAGTTCACCGAGCAGAATTCCAGCAGGTGGCCTTCCACCACCTCGTGCACCACCTGGCCCATGGGGAAGTAGGTGGCGCAGTTGTGGCAGCGGGTCATGCTGCCTTTATCTATGGTATGATTGGCCGGCTTGGGCGGCGGCTTGTGGAATCGGCCCTGAAAGGGATTGGCGGAGCCCTTACTGAAGACTTTCCGCTTGCCGCGCGGGCGACCGTTCGCGGGCCGCCAGGCGAGCGTGATACCTACTAAAGCTGCAACGAATATGACAAGGTCCAACATACATACCCCTCTCACCAACACTATAACCCAGGATCATCGCCGATGAAAGACCCCGATCCCCGCGCCGCCATTCCGCCCGTCAACGATCTCGTCGAACACATTCGCCGCGCCTGTCCCGGTTTGACCCTGCCCCACGAATTAGCCGTGCGCGCGGCCCGGTTATTGGCCGCGCGTCTGCGCAAGGAAAACCGTTTCCAGGTGACTGAAAGCGACCTGGAGGCCGTGGTCGGCCCGTTACGCAAACCGGGCCCGGCGCATGTGATCAACGCAACCGGGATTCTGTTGCACACCAACCAGGGACGCGCGCCTCTCGATCGGGAGACCGTCATGGCCGCGTTGGACGATGTGGCCGGTTATACCAATCTGGAAATGAACCTGAAGACCGGTAAGCGCGGTCATCGCGATGTCCATTTTGCCACCCTGGCCCGGCTGATCTGGGATGTGGAGGACGCCACCCTGGTCAACAATGCGGCCGCTGCCGTGGCCCTGGTTTTATCGGCTGTCGGCGGAGGCGGCGAGACCGTGGTCAGCCGAGGGGAATTGATCGAAATCGGCGGTAGCTTCCGATTGCCCGACATCATGAACCTGGCCGGCACCACCTTGGTAGAAGTAGGCACCACCAACAAAACCAAGCCGGATGACTACGCTGATGCCGTCACCGAGCGAACCGCCTGCTTCCTGAAAACCCATACATCCAACTACCGCATCGAGGGCTTCACCCGTGAGGTCACCATTGCCGAGTTGACCGCGCTGGGCCGCAAACACAAGATTCCGGTGATCATGGACCTGGGCAGCGGTCTTTCCCAATCGCTGGAATTCCCCGAGGTGCCGGAACCCTTTATCGAGGATTACCTGAAAGCCCGGCCGGACCTGCTGATCTTTTCGGGAGACAAATTGTTCGGCGGCGTCCAGGCGGGGATCATCCTGGGCGCCAAAGCGGCGATCCAAAAGCTGCGCAAACACCCCATGATGCGCATGTTGCGTTGCGATAAACTATCCATCTCTATTGCCTGTCACCAACTGGTTCGTACCGTGACGGTAAAGCAAAACCCCTTCTCCAGGCTGGCCTCCACGGAGATCGCCGAGTTGGAAACAAGAGCCGAAAAAATCGCCGCGGCGGTACCCGAATTAGCTCTGGACGTATTTCGGGACCAGGGCTATATCGGCGGCGGCAGCCTGCCCCAGGAGGCGCGCCCCTCGGTCTGCCTCAGTTGCGCATCCATCAAACCCGACGCCCTGGCCTTCGCTCTGAGGACGGGAAACCCGCCGGTCGTGGGTTATATCCGCGAGGAACGGTTCATCCTCAATATGGCCTCGGTATTTCCCGAGGAAGACGAGATGTTGATTGAGGCCCTGAAAGCCGCTTCGCACGCCGCTCGATCCTGAATTGCCACTGGAAATACCGGACAGATACGGGTTACAATGCCCCTGCCGACGCGGGAGCACGATTTGCACAGACTCTACCGTGAACAGTTTCTGCCGCTGAGCCTTGAAGAGGCCTGGTCCTTTTTCTCCAACCCCGCCAACCTTTCGGAAATCACGCCGCCCTGGCTTAAGTTCCGCATCACCTCGGAACTACCCGAACGCATGTATGCCGGGCTGATCATCCAGTACCGCATCACGGTGCCGCCGGGAGTACCCGTTAACTGGGTGACCGAAATCAAGCACGTTCGTGAACCCAATTTCTTCGTGGACGAGCAACGCCTGGGCCCCTATCGCCTGTGGCACCACCAGCACCGCTTCGAACCGGTGGAGGGCGGCGTGCGCATGGAAGATATCGTGCACTACCAGTTGCCCTTCGAGCCCCTGGGGTCATGGCTGATGCACTGGTGGATTCGCCGCAAACTGGACACCATCTTCGATTACCGCTTCCAGTACCTGGCCGAACACGCCGGGGACAGCCGCATTCACTCTGAGTCGGTCAATCCTACCAATGCCCGGGTTGTTCCCATTCGCAAACCATAGTCCGGGAGATCGGCGCATTTTTAGGCCGAGGAAAAAATCGAAAAAAGTATGAGCCTGTTGACCCGCGTTTCGCGCTTATTGGGCAACACGGCGAGACAAACCGCCGTGGGGTAGGGTTTATCGGGCTCCTTCAAGCTTCCATGCTGAGGAGCCCGATTTATTTTAGGGCCTCCGGATAGGCGAGGCTAATCATTCAGATTCGGCAAAACCATAACCCGGTCGGTAATGGATACAAATCCATTGACGTTCGCCGTCAGCTCAAGAAGTTCTTGACCCGATCGGCAGCGCACCCTATGCTGCTCGCAAAGACAGACGGGAGGCGCCTCATGACAGCACGAACCGTTTCCGTGGCCGGCGTCCAATACTTGCACCAACCGGGTCAACGAGCCTTCAATATCGCGAGAGCCGAGGAAATGATCCGGGCGGCGCCGGGTCATCACCTCTACGTGCTGCCCGAATTGGCGAGTTCGGGTTACGGGGGGGAGGCGTTCACCCGCGTGGAAGAACTGGCCGAGACCGATAACGGCCCCAGTTATGTCGCATTTTCCTCCCTGGCTCGGGAATTGGGCTGTCATATCTGCTACAGCTTCCCCAAGCGCCATGAATACGGCATCACCATTACCGCGGCGGTGGTCGATCCCCGCGGCGACCTGGTTTGCAGCTACGACAAGTGGCATGTCTGCCAGAACGGCTCTTGTTCCGAGAAGGACCATTTCGCATCCGGTCGAAGCGGCCTCGGTATCTTCACGGTCAACGGCATCAAGGTTGGCATCTGCATTTGTTACGACATCCGTTTCCCCGAACTGACTCGGGATCTGGCGATTAAACATGGGATTTCTCTATTGATTCACCCGGGCGGTTGGCCGCGCGACGAGGGCTTTCAAAGCTGGCATCCCTTCGTCATCACCCGCGCCATCGAAAACGGCATCTATGTAATGAGTCCAAATCGGGCCGGCTCGGAAAACGGTCACTCCATCTTTTGTCCGCCCTACCCGGATATGATCGATGAGTATCCCACCCGACTGGGCGAAGAAGAAGCTGTCCTCGTCGGAGTGGTCGACCCCGGACACCTGGCCCGAATACACCGGGATTACCCCCTGCGGACCGACCGCCGCCCGGAGCTATATGGGTAACGTGAACAGGCCCGCCCGTTGAACAAAAAAAGCCCGGGACACAAACGATTGAATAAACATGAACGTGCTTACGAGGATGGGCCGGGTCTGTTCGCGCCGGAGGGCCGAGAAGCATACGCAAAACATAACAAATCAACCGAAGGCGATCGAACGGGCCGTTCACAGATGGGTAACGTGAACAGGCCCGCCCGTTGAACAAAAAAAGCCGGGACACAAACGATTGGATAAACATGAACGTGCTCATGAGGATGGGGCGGGTCTGTTCGCGCCGGAGGATCAGATCGTTAATCTTGAAACCGGGCAAATCGTTCGGGTGGACCTCCCCGTGTTGCGCCGCTATGACCTTACCGGTCGCATCACCTCCGCAAGCGCCGGCTCCATCGGATCGGGCCGCCTGTTCCCGGTAGTCATCGAACTCAGCGACGTTCGCGACGCCATTCCGGGCCTCACCGCCGAGGTGGTTCTGCCGGCGAGCTCGCGCCGGGCCGCCGCGGTGCTGCTGGAGGCCGTGATCAATCCTACGGGCCGCGAAGCCTATGTCTTCGTCATTCGCGACGGATGGTCCCACCGCGTCCCGTTCAGCCTGGGTCCGTTGCTGGATCGCGACGTGGTGTTAAACCGAGGCCCTGAGATCGGCGAGCGGGTGGTCATCGAGGGTCAGTGGCCGTCTCAACGAGTTAACCGCATCGCTGGGCCTGGGTATTCTCATCGTGGCAGTCCTCTTGATGAGCACCATGGGTATTCGGTTGGGTCTGATCGTGGCCTCTATCGTTCCGCTGGTTGCTCTGTCCAGCATTGCTCTATATGCCATGTCCGGCGGGATTCTGCACTAGATGTCCATTGCCGCGCTGGTGATTGCACTCAGCCTTTTGGTAGATAACGCCATCGTGGTCGCCGAATCGGTTCAGGCCGGCCTGAATGCGGGCATGCCGGGCGATCAGGCCGCGAAACAGGCGGTCGGTGGACTGGCGCTGCCCCTGCCGGCGGCGAACGGAACCACACTGGCCGCGTTTATTCCCATGCAGTTGGCGGTCGGTAACGTGGGCGACTTCACCCGCGCTATTCCCACCGTGATCATGCTGACCCTTTCCGTCAGTTATTTCTACGCGGTAACCGTGACACCCTTTCTGGCCGCCAGGTTCCTGCGCGCCAAAAAGAAGAAACATAACAGGCCGACCCGAAAAAGATTGACCGGTTTCCTGTGTCACCTCTCCACGCGATACCCCGTTATGGTCAGTATCGGCACTTTGCTGTTGCTGGTTATGAGCGGAATCGGTGCCGGCTTCATCGAAGCAATTCTTCCCCCTGGGTGACCGCAACCAACTACTCCTGAGCCTGGAACTTCCCGAGGGTACGCATCTGGAGACTACCGATCGCGCCGTCAAACCGATGGAAGAGGCCATGAGCAACCGGTCCGAGGTGGCATCGGTCGCGGCCTTCATCGGTCGATCCTCACCGCAATTCTAATACAACCTTTCCCGCTACCCCAAAAGTCCGCACCTGGCCTAGTTGCTGGTAACCACGGAGCCGGGGGCGCCGTTGGATCCCCTGGCCGAGTACGCGATCGACCTGGGCACCGAACGCGTGCCGTATGTACTGGTCATTCCCCGCGTCATGGAGCAGGGTCAGCCGGTAGATGCCTCCAACGAGGTAAGCATCTACGGCGAGGATCGTGCCAAATTACAAGTGGCGGCCAAGCAAGTCACCGCCCTGCTGCGCGACATTCAGGGCACCCGATCCGTTCGGCATAACCTGGGACAGGGTATTCCTACGGTGCGTTTCAGTGTGGACGACGCCATTGCGGGTCGCCATCAACTATCACGGGACCATGTTGCCAAAGACCTGCCCGGACAACCACGGGGCCTGCCCGCGGGTTGGTTCCGCCAGGCCGATGATCCGGTGCCCATCGTAGTGCGTTCGGGTGAGGGAGAACAGGTACCCTTCGCCAAACTGGGCACACTGGATGCCAGCCGACCGGGCGGCGCGCCGGTTCCGCTGGGAAAACTCGCGCAATTCGCTCCTGAATGGCTGCCCGCGGTGATTCACCATTTCAACGGCGAACGCATGGTCACGGTTTCCGCCGGCCTGAATGGTGAGAACTCTTTCGACAAGATCCTGGCCGTACTGAACCGTCAAATGAAAGCAACGGAGTTCCCCGAAAACATCTTTCAAATTGTAGGGGCTTTGCTGTTCCCGGAAACAACAAAATATCTTTCGCTCAAGCGGAAGTTTATGCAGTTCTCTGTGCTGCTTGGTTGTTTTATGCATCGACTTTCTTCCTGTTTTTTAGAGCGAGGATTGGTTCGGCTGCCGGATACTCACGTGACACGTGCAAATTCGTGACACGTGCAAATTCCCTCGACTTTGACAAGTCCCTGTAGGTGGCCGCGGGTGGCCGCCGCTCCAGGTGTTTTTATGCGGCTTATTGTGTACAATGGAGAGGTGAGCCTGTTTTTTTAGTCACCCGGTTGCAGGATGTTTGATTTATGATGTATCGCCTATGCCTCTTACTTTTTGCCCTGAATGGTTTCGGCCAGGATGTGGTCCAAGAACAGATCTCCGTGATTTTGCGCGATGTTCGCGTTCATGTGGTGTACAGGGACGGCAAGCCTGTCACCGGTTTGAAGGCCGACGATTTTATTTTGAAAGAGGGGCGGCAGACGCGGTCGCTCAGTTTCTTCGAAGAAGTGGATCACCGCACGGGCCGAGCCGTTACTCCTAAAACCATCGACCTGACCCGGTTGGGTGAGGGCGGCGCCGTGGTGCAACCCGACGGACGGGTGGTGATCCTGTTGCTGGATACCAGCAATATCGGGCCGGATGCATTCGAACCCATTATCGAAGCCGCGCAAGAGTTGGTGCGCGCCGAGGTTCGACCCGGGGTGAAGATGAAGATCCTGCACTTCGACGAAACCCTGAAACACCTGTCGCCCTTCAGTGACGATGTGGACATGTTGGCCGATTGCCTGCTCCTGGCTGAATACAAGGGCGAGTTCCGCCGCACCCTGATCAACAGCCAGGACTTGATTGTGGAACACCAGGAAGAGCTGGACCGCCGCCTGGAAGCGCTCGATCCCCAGGAGATTGCCAACCTGGAACGACGGGTGGAAGAAGCGATTATCGAGAAGGAACGCCTCAAGCTGGAACACTTTCGCAGCTATTACAACCAGATGGAAGCAATGGCTATGATGCTGGGGCAGCACCCGCACGCCAAGGCGATCTACCATTTATCGGGCGGCGTCTATCTGCAACCGGCCGGCGGCCAGTACATGAATACGCGCGGCCAGGCTGCCCGGCTCGGCAAAATGCTGAACCGCCGTAACGTGACCGTGTATTCGTTCGTCCAGGCGGACCGCAGGCCCATCGGCGAATTCCTGAGCCCCGGCCTCAGCCTGTCGAATCTGCCGGCCGATACCTCCGGCAATTCTCAATATGAAGATTATTTCCAATTACAAAGCGGGCCCCTGAAGTTGGCTGTCGATACCGGCGGCTTTTTCGCACGCGCCGACGGCAAGGCTTCCATTTCCCGGGAGGTAGTCAATCTTCAGGATTCTTCCCGGCACTACTACCGTCTGGTCTACACGGTCGATGCCGCGAGTTCCGGCGAGCGCATCCGTATCGAGTTAGCCGGCAACCGCCGAAACCTGAAACTTCACTACGGCAAGAGGTTCGGTCGCAAAAGGCCTTGGAAACGGTTGAACAGGGTCGACAGACAATTATCGTTCGAGACATACCTGCTGTTCTCGCGGGAGACACGCAATGAGTTGGACTGCCGCTACAGTTTTTATCGTTTTCGGGGTGAGGACGGTCAGGTTCTGATTCCCGTCACCATCGATCTGCCGCCGGAACCCAGGCCCAAGAAAGGTTTTGAAGTAGGTCTGGCCGCGGTGGGCGCGGCCGAAGAAGTCTACGACGTCACCCAGACCACGCTGACTAAATTGCCCCCGGATAAGGGCTTGCGCCTGCACCACGTGCTGGTTGCCGACGGCGACCCCGATGTGGTTCGTTTCTATGTGCGCAATCTGGATACGGGCGCCTTTTCCCTGCATGAGGCTGTAACCGCGGGCCCCTTGTACACCACCGAGAAATTCCACATCAGCGAGGTCGTTCTTTCCCAATACGACGATTATCGCCTGTTGCCCCTGAACATGATGGAGAAACCCGGCAAGGCGGCCAAAAAAATCACGAATCCCAGGGACCGCCGTAGCGCCGACCCGCTGGTCATTCGCAACATGCTGGTGCGCGGCAGGCCGGAAATTTACAGCGGGGAACCGTTGAACGTATTCTTCCATCTGAACGGCCTGAAAGGTTCTCCGGCAGACTTGGTTATCGACCTGTCGATCAGCAGGGAGGGACGGGAACTCAAGACGGATTTCCGTCAATTGAGTCTGATGCGCGTGGAAGGCAGCCTGCGCGTTTACGGCCAAATCCCCAAGTTGGATTCGGCCCCCGGTCGCTACAAGTTGACCATTCGGGCCGCGCACCCGGAAACCGGCGAGGCTCACGGCCGCAATGTCCCCTTGACAATAGCGAATTGATTGGAACGACAGGAAGGGATTTTCCAAATCCGGGGCGTAAGCAAACCAAAGCGTGACATACGGGCGAATCGTTATATAATCGAAATCACCTTTAAACCGGAGCTTCTCCATGATCAAGCTTTACGGCTACTATCCCTCCGGGAATTCCTATAAGATCGAACTGCTGCTTTCCCAGCTTGGTATAGCTTATGACTTCATTCATCTCGATCTACTGAAGGGCGAGACCCGCACCAAGGCATTCCTGGAGAAGAACCCCAACGCCCGCATCCCCGTGGTGGCGGTGGAGGGGGAATATCTCGCCGAATCTCACGCCATCCTCTGGTATTTCGGCGAAAACACGCGCTTTGTGCCCGACTCCCAGATGGAGCGCGGCAAAATGTTGCAGTGGATGTGTTTCGAGCAATACCACGTGGAGCCCAACATCGGCACCGCGCGTTATCACCTGACCATTCGCGGCACCGCGCCGGAGAATATCGGCCTCATGCTTCAGGAACGGCAAAAGGACGCACGGCGCGCCCTGAACATTTTGAATAAACATCTGGACGGTCGGCCTTATATGGTCAGCAAACGTTACACCCTGGCCGATATCAGTCTCTTCGCATACACGCATGTCGCCGAGGAGGCCGGCATTTCCCTGGCCCCTTACGGTCAAATTCGCGCCTGGTTGGACCGCATCCGCGCCCAACCCGGATTCATCCCCATGACCACGCTTCAGGACCTGGAAAAACAACCCCTCGCGGAAGTGTAGATCCGCGCCTCCCGGTCAAGCCCCCGGCCCATTGCGCCGATGAGAAAAAACCGGCTCGGGCCGCTGACGACAGGGAGGATTATGTTTCTATCGGCACTGGTTCCGGTTCTTCTTTGGGCCGGGCAGCCTCATTATTTGATTCGCCGCACCTGGAATAGCGCCTCAGGACTACCTCACTCCAGCGTTTCCTCGATTGTTCAAGCCGGGGACGGGTATCTGTGGGTCGGGACCCAGCAAGGGCTGGCACGTTTTGACGGCGCGAATTTTGTCCTGGTTCCAGGCGCTGACATCTCCGGTTTGACCTGCTCCAACATCGAAGCCCTGGCCATGGACGACCAGGGGGTCATTTGGGTGGGCACCCAGACCTGCGGCCTGTTTCGCATGACCGCTCCCTTCCACTTCGAAAAACACCCCGTGCCCGAAATCTACATCAGTCGCCTGACTTGGGATGACACGAACCGACACATGTGGGCCGTAGCCGACGACGGCAGGCTGTACGCCCTGAAGGAGGAGACCTGGGAGCGCTATTCCGTGACCGATTTCCTGGACAAGGGTTCCTCCGAGGTCACCACCATGCAGGCGGATCACCGCGACGACAGCCTGTGGTTGGCAACCTTCGACGGTCTGTACCATCTGACCGATCCCAATACCATCCGCCGCATCGACCTTCCCGGTGAAACCACTATCCACACGGTCTACCAGGACCACGACGGCTCCATTTGGGCCGGCGGCACCCATGCCTACCGGATTGTCGCCGGCAAGGCTGAAAGGATTCCACTGGAAAACCATCAGCCCTTCTTCAAGGTCAGCGCCTTCGTACGCGGCGAGGGACTGACGGTTTCGGTATCCCAGGGGGGCCTTTACCGCTTGGAGGGAAACAGGTTCACCACCTTATTTCCCGGTGATCCCGATGAGGCCGCGGAATTCAGCGCGGACCTGCTCTACGATCGCGAGGGCAATCTGTGGCTGGGGTCCATGGTGCGCGGTCTGACGCGATGGCGGAACGGCAAAGTCCACTTTCTACGCGATTTTTGCCGTGAAGAAGTCTGTCACACCTGGAGCGTCCTGCGTCGGGCCAACGACGAGATGTGGATCGGCAAGGACAGCCGTATCGATATCTATCGGAACTTCGAACTCATGCCCACTCCGAAACCCCTGGCCGACAAATTGGCGGAATCGCAGCGAGCCGTGGTTACCATGGCCGAAACCCGGGAGGGGCATGTTCTCATCGCCACACGGGAGGCCGGCGCCTGGCGGTGGGACGGCAAGCGGATACAGCAACTGATCCTGCCGGGCGCATCGCCGATCATTCGCGGTATCGTGGCGGCTCGCGACGGGACCATTTGGATTGCGCCGGCCAGCGGCGGGTTGTGTCGCGACAGGGGCTACGGTTTCGAGAACGTCCACGAACGCCTGGGCCTGAAAGACGACGACCTTTTTTCCATGATCGAGGACAGCAGGGGTCGCCTGTGGGTGGGTTCGCTCAGCGGCGGCGTCTACCGCATCGGCCCGACCGGCACACGGCAATTCCTCAAGGAAGACGGCTTGTCCAGCCAGGTTATCAGCAACTTTTTTGAAGATCGCCGGGGGCGTATCTGGGTGGGCAGCATGTCGGGCATCGCCGTATTTGATGAGGACCGGTTCCGGCCCATGATGCCGGAACAGGGCCTGCCGCATGAAACCGTGGTTGCCTTCAACCAGGACGCCTCGGGAAGATTGTGGCTGAGCACGGCGGGATCTCTGGCCCATGCCGACCCGGACGAACTGGCCGCTTTCATCCGGGGCGAACGAGAAGATTCCGGCCTGGTGGTTCTGGGAAGCGATGAATCGCCGCACCCCTACGCGGGCAACGTGGCGGGCAGCGGACCCGCCGGCCTTGACCCCGAGGGACGCGTCTGGTTTGCAAGCGAACGCGGCGCTGCCGTGGTGGACGCCCGTATCGACCCACGCAATACCGTCCCGATCGACATCAATATCGAACGCGTGATCGTCAACGATGTCCCTCTGCCGGCCATGCCCGCCAAACCGGATCGCAAGATCAATCGCCTGGAATTCCACTTCAACGGCGCCTGCCTGACCGCGGGTGAAAAAGCGCGTTTCCGCTTTCGCCTGGAAGGTTTGGACCCTCACTGGCGCGAGGCCGACGAAAACCGCAAGGCGTCCTATACCAGCCTGCCCTGGGGCGACTACGTGTTTCGCGTGTTAGCAGCCAATAACGACGGACTTTGGAACGAACCCGGCATTGCCGTTCCCTTCAGGGTTCCCAAGCCCTGGTGGCTGGCCTGGTGGGCCTGGCTGGGTTACATATCGGCCCTGACCGCTTTGATCTACGGCTTGTTGCGTTGGCAGGCCCGGCAGGCGGCCTCCCGGGAAAAAATGCTGGAAGATCTTGTCGCCGCAAGGACCCGGGGTTTGATCGAAGCCCAGGAGGACCTTTTGGAAAGCGCTCATCGCGCGGGCATCGCGACCCACGCGACCGAGGTTCTACATAATGTGGGCAATACCGTCAACAGCATCAACACTTCCACCTCGCTGATAAGAGAGACCGTTGAACAAGCGGTCTGGCTGCAGCGCATGAACCGCTTGCTCTCCCTCCTGGAAGATCCGCACCATCCCTTTACCAAGGCCCTGGCCGCGCAGGAAAAGGGCGATCGTTTCATGGAAGGGCTGCATCGCGTGAGCAAGGGGTTTCAGGGCCAGTACCGGAATATCGCCGGCGAACTGAAGCGCATCAGTTCGGGCCTGGCCAAGATCCGCGGCGAGCTGTTGGCTCAGCAAAAATACGACCTGCCCGAGGAGACCATGACCGTGGTCGATCTGGGCGAACTGACCGAGGAGGTCATTGCGTCGGAACGGAACCTGATGGACACCAATAACATCCACGTGAAACGGATCCTGCCGCGTGAACTGTGGGTGCGCTTGGAACGCGTGCGCTTCAAACACGTGCTGCTATGTCTGCTGACCAACGCCTGTGAAGCCCGTCGCGGCGACAGCGGCAATATCACCGTCATCGCCCACCGACGACACGACGCGGTTTTGCTTTCACTGCGCGACGACGGCAAGGGCATCGACCCCGAGACCCTGGCCAGAGTGGTGCACCAGGGCTTCAGCACCAAACCGGGCGCGGCGGGCATGGGCCTTCACTTCTGCGCCAATGCCTTGCAGCAAATCGACGGCAACCTGGAAGTCACCAGCGAAGGCGCGGGCAAGGGTACGGAAGTCCGCCTTATTTTTCCGGCGGTCAAGGTGTAGGGCTGCCGGCTCCCGGAAAAGTCGAGACCGTTATGGGTGTCACAAGAAAGTGAAGCTGCAATTGCCGGTTTGCTTCTTTGCCCTCCAGCTCGCGAACGGTAGTTGAAAGAAGAATTCCTCGGCAAACAAAATGGGGACACAAGGATTTCTACCCACTTCCTTGAATTCCCATTTGGAGTATCGAGGATTTGGATAGAAATCCTTCAATTCCCATTTGGAGTATCGAGGATTTGGACAGAAATCTTTGAATTCCAACGTTGCATGTCAAGGAATTCTGCAGAAATCTTTGATCCCCCATTTTGTATATGAAAGAATACTGTTGCTATTTAGAAAATCAAATGAATTCACAACCTTTGGCCGGCGATCCTCGCTCACACCGAAGCTTATTTCCAATCGAGCCGTCACCGGGCGCTACCCCAATAACTTCAAAGCAGTGGGCTTGTGTTATGCTTGGCGGGACAGCATGAATTGGGAGCCGCGCTCATGAGTTTGACGATTGAACAGATGCAATATCCTTTGAAAGAACGAATCGGCGCTCCCAATCTCTTTGTTGAAAGAGCCGCGGAAACTGCTGAGTACCATAAGTGGTTTGCGGGCATTCCCAAGATGATTTCCAAGTCGCGGGTCATCCTGGCTCGGAAGAAATCGGGCAAGACCGCCTTTATGCAGCGTCTGTTCAACCAACTTTGGAGCGCCGACGGCCAGGTGATCCCGTTTTACCTGGAGATTGTGGAGCGCAAGGTCTGGTATCCGGAACTGGCTGTCAATTATTTCCAAATTTTTGCATCGCAATTTATTTCGTTCCGTGAGCGCGATAAAAACCCTGCAAGGGTTCCCTTGACCTTGGAAACTATTGCCGACTATGGACGAAAGCAACAGATTGATCTAATTGTTCGGGTGGCTGAAGAGTTACCTGTATTCTTTGAAAAAGGCCGCTACGATTCCATGTGGGATCTGGCTATCCATATGCCTCATCGTCTGGCCGCGGTACACGACCTTCGCTGTGTGGTGATGATCGACGAGTTTCAAAACTTGAGCCATTATGTTTACACCGACAAAGAGAAGACGATTCTGGACGAATCCATTCCAGGCAGTTACCACGAACTCTCCGAATCCAAAATCGCCCCCATGCTTGCCGCGGGCTCCGCCGTGGGTTGGTTGATCGAGGCGATCGATACCTATTTGGAAGCCGGCCGCTTGGGCAAGCGCTGGATGTCGCCCTATTTGGCTGAAGAGGAAGGTCTGGAAGCCGTCTATCGTTATGCTGAAGTCTATGAAGAGCCCATCACCAATGAAGCCGCCGTTTTTCTCAACATGCTTTGCTTCTCCGATCCCTATTTTATTGCCTGTGCCATGCGCAGTAGTTGCCCGAATCGTGACTTGACTAACTTGAACGGCGTGGCACGCGTGGTGGATTATGAAACGGGTAACGAACATGCGGAGTTATCCCAGGAATGGGAAACATGGCTGGATCGCTCGCTGACGCGTATCAATGAACGGCACGCCAAAAAGATTCTCTTGTATTTGACGCGCCTGGCCGACGAACAATTTACGCCCAAGATCCTCAAGGAACGGCTCAATTTACCCATCTCCGAGGAAGAGATCCATCAGAAACTGGAAATGCTGCGCAAGGCTGAGTTGATCCATGCCGCTCGAACGGAATACCGTTACTATGCTCTGAAAGACGGCACCTTTTACCTGCTGTTGAAACAACGCTTCAAAGACCAACTGGCCGAACTGGACCCGGAGGCGGAATTGGGCATCCATGAAGAGATCGCCCGGCTGACCTCTGAGAAAAAGTCCCTGCAAGGCAGGCTTAACAACCTGGTGGGCCGCTTTGCCGAAATGCAGTTGGAAAACGACATGCGCACGCGCAAGCGCTTCAAACCCTCGGTTTACTTCGAGGGCATCCAAGACGATCGGGAATTCGAGATCGCCCGTATCTACCCGCGCTATGTGGTGCAAGCTCCGGACGGCAAATCAGGCGAGATCGATCTGCGGGTGGACGGCACGGACGGGCGAACGCTGATGATCGAGGTCAAAAAGCACAAGGACCCCATCGACAGCGACGTGGTGACC
>JASJCB010000300.1 GCA_030066195.1 Acidobacteriota bacterium | reverse complement strand
GTCATCGAAGGGCATCAGGCCGACCACGGGTCCGAAAATCTCCTCTTGCATGAAGCGCATCTCGTTGTCCACGTCGATAAAAACCGCCGGCGTCAGGTAGAATCCGTCAGCCAGATCCGCGCCCGGTTTCTGGCCGCCGCATAGGCGTCGTGCGCCTTCCTTCGTTCCCTGCTGCAGGTAACCGCAAACCTTTTCGCGGTGGGCCGCTGAAATGAGGGGGCCCATTTGCGTACCTTCCACGGTGGGATCGCCGACGCGAATCTCCCGAGCGGCCTCGACGAATTTTTCTACGAACTCCTCGAAGATCGGTCTCTGCACCAGCATTCTGCTTCTGGCGCAACAGTCCTGGCCGGTATTGTCGAAGACCGACCACAGGGAGCTCGATACACAGGCGTCCACGTCGGTATCGGCGAAAACGATGTTGGCCGATTTACCGCCCAGTTCCAAAGAGATGCGCGTCATGTCGGCAGAAGCCAGACGCATGATCTGGGTGCCGGTGCGACTGGAACCGGTAAAGCTGACCTTGCGCACCAGCGGGTGGCGCACCAGGGCGGCGCCCGCCGCGGGTCCGTCGCCCGGCACCACGTTGACCACACCGGGTGGAATGCCGGCTTCCAAAACCAGTTCGGCCAGGCGCAGAGCGGTGAGCGGCGTGGTTTCGGCAGGTTTGATGACGGCCGTGTTGCCCATGGCCAGGCACGGCGCCAACTTCCAGGCGGTAATGATCAACGGGAAGTTCCAGGGCACGATCAGGCCGCAGACCCCCAGCGATTCACGAAAAGTCATCAACTGACCGTCGGCCGCGCCCGGGATGGTTTGACCGTGGATCTTGTTGACGGCGCCCGCGTAATAGTTGAAGCAGTTGGCCACGGCGCCCATTTCACCCACCGCGGCGCGTATGGGTTTGCCCACGTTGCGCGACTCGATCGCGCCCAATTCCTCGGCATGTTCGTTAATCAATTCGGCCAGGCGATACAGCGCCCTTCCCCGGTCGCGGCTGTTCATGCGACCCCAGGCGCCGCTGTAGGCCTTGTCCGCGGCCCGGACCGCTCGGTCGATATCTTCTTCGGTCCCGCGCGGAACCTGAACGAAGACCTTGCCGTTCGCCGGGTTGATGATGTCCATCACGCCGTCGCCGCGGGCGTTTCCCGTTTCGCCGTTCACGTGCATGCCTTTAAAGGGAATCGCGGTCATGGCTGCCTCCGTTATTCGGGCGTTACATAGGCGGAGGTGATGCCGCCGTCTACCACAAAATCGGCCCCGGTAACGTAGCTCGATTCATCGGAAGCCAGGAATAAGGCTGCCCTGGCCATTTCCTCCGCTTTACCGAAGCGGCCCATGGGGATGTGCACCAGACGCCGTTGTTTTTTGATGTCGCTGTCCAAGAACTTCATCAGCAGTTCTGTGTGCAGGGGTCCGGGACAGAGCGCGTTGACGCGAATATTTTCCCGGGCGTGCACCACGGCCAGTTCGCGGGTCATGGCCAGCACCGCGCCCTTGCTGGCGGTATAGGCAATCTGCGGGGTGGCCGCGCCCAAAATAGCCACGAAGGAGGCCGTGTTGATAATGGACCCGCCGCCGGCGCGCCGCAGGGCGGGAACGCCGTATTTACAGCCCAGGAAAACTCCCTTGGCGTTGATATCCATGGTCAGATCCCAGACATCTTCGCCGGTGCTGATCGCATTGTCGTCGCGAGCGTGCATGATGCCCGCGTTGTTGAAGAGAATATCCAGGCGGCCGTAGGTCTCCTCGGCGAAGGCGACCATGTTTTCGCAATCGCCCGCCTTGGAGACATCGGCGTGCACAAAAGCGGCCTGACCACCCATGGCGCGGATCTGCCCGACCACCTCCTCGCCGTCGCCGGCGTTGATATCGGCGGCAACCACCCTTGCGCCCTCGGCGGCAAACAACAGCGCCGTTTCGCGGCCGATGCCGCTGCTCGAGCCGGTAACCAGGGCAACTTTATCTTTCAGACGCATAAACCATTCTCCTCAAATCTGTTCAAAATAACGCTTGCGCTCCCAATCGGTAACGGCGTTTTCATAGGCATGCAATTCGGTTTTGAAAAAGTGCAGGTAGTGTTCCACCACGGCCTCACCGAAGGCCTTGCGGGCGAACTCACTCTTTTCGAAGCAATCGACAGCTCGGCCGAAGGTCTTGGGAACGTGGGGCAGGTTGGCAGCGGTATAGACATCGCCCTGGAAGATAGGCGGCGGCTCGATGCGGTTCTCGATGCCGTCCAAACCGGAAGCCAGTACGGCCGCGTAACCCAGGTAGGGATTGACATCGGCGCCCGCCACGCGAGATTCGATACGCAGGGAGGGGCCGGAACCAACCACGCGGAAGCCCGCGGTGCGGTTGTCGTAACTCCAAGCAATGCCCGTGGGCGCCCAACTGCCGGCCTTATAGCGTTTATAGCTGTTGACCGTGGGGGCATAAAAAGGCATCAGGTCGCTGACGTGTTTCATCCAACCGCCCAGGAACCAACGGAACTGGTCCGAACCCATGACCGGGCCGATCTGCTTATCGCCGGGGAATATGGGCTTGTTGCCGTCCTTGTCCCATAGCGAAACGTGCATATGGCAACTGGAGCCCGCCAGCTTCTCGTGGAACTTGGCCATGAAGGTGACCGACCAGCCCAACTCATCGGCCAGGTCTTTGAAGCACTGCTTGTAGACAGTGTGCCGATCGGCCATTTGAAGCAGCGGCGCGTAGCGGATATTCAATTCGTGCTGGCCCGGCCCCCACTCGCCCTTGGAGAATTCCACGGGTACGCCGCTGTTGGAGAGGTGTTTGCGCGCGGCCGCGTTGAGCGGTTCCTCGCGTCGGCCCTGGAAGATATGGTAGTCCTCGATATAACCGCTCATCGTCTCCAGGTCATGGTATGCCCGCTTCCTGGCTTCGGTATAGCTGTCCTTGAAGATGAAGTATTCCAGCTCGGAGGCGCCCTTGGCGCTGTAGCCCATGGCCTCGGCCGCGGCCAGTTGGTTCTTCAGGATGCCGCGCGGCGATTCGGGAACCAGCTTGTGGTTCTCGTCCACGATGTCGCACATAACCAGGGCCGATTTGTCCAGCCAGGTCGCCATGCGCATGGCGTCGGGATCGGGCACACAGTGGAAATCGCCGTAACCGGTCTCCCAATTGGCGAACCGATAGCCGGGAATCGGTTCCATGTCCATATCCACGGTGAACAGGTAATCGCAAGCGTGCATGCCGGTGCCGGCGACCGATTCCATGAAGAAGTCCGTGGTGATGCGCTTGCCCACCAAACGCCCGTAGAGATCGGGGAAAACGGTGACGACGGTTTCCACCTCGCCGCTCTCTATCTTTTCTTTCAGCTGCGCCAGTGTCAACATGCCGCGAACGGCTGATTGGTTCATATTACCTCTCCATGTCAGGATTCAGTCAGACGGGCCCGGCGGTCGGTTATTCTAACATTTTAGCCGGCCGGTTTGTTTGTTCGGATTATGCAAGCTTATGCAGGCCGACAAGGGCTTGCAATTTCTGCCGGCCCTTGTGCAAGGCGCCCAGGCTCGCCCACAGGCGGATTTGACCGGCTCGATCGTCCGGGTCGAGTTTTTCCAAGCGCTTTTGCAGTAATTGGGCGACCTTGTATTCGGGCTTCAGCAGGCCGGCAAAGTGCGGCGCCCGTTGGAATGGAGCCAGGTAGGCGGCAACCCTTGCCTCGGGCTCCAAGTCGGCCAGGGGTTCGCCGGTCGCCAGGCGTTTGAGCAGTGCTTGCTCGGTACGGCGATAGCCTTGTATGGTCAGGTCCATTTCGCCCAGAAATTGCGTCAACCCGTTCAGGAACGACTTCACTTCCCGCTCGCTAAAACATTTGCCGACCGGCTCGGGCCGGGTGATGCTGACGGGCCGCGTCAAATATCGTTCCGCGGCTTCGGCAAAAGACAGGTGTTCCATTCCTTCCAGCCTGGCTCCTCCCTCGGTGGCATTGATAAAGATGCGGGTGGGGTCCTGTTTGCGCATGACTTCCACGGAGCGTTGGTACCAGATGATGTTGTTGTGGAAGTTGGGAACCGTGGTGACCATTCCGCCGTGGTAACCCTTGACCTTGCGACTGCCCCGGATCCCTTTCTCTTCGTTGCCCGGACCGCCGTACCAGCGATTCCCGGTCAGGGCCAGGTCCTGACCGATCAGCACCAGGGGATTGCAACCGGCCGTCCAGGCCAGGAACCAGGCCGCCGTTGCCACCGAACCGCCCGTTTTAATAATCAGGCGCCGGGCCTCGGGATGCTTGTTAACCAGGCTGTTGATAATGGGATTGGTACGTGATTGAAAGACATAGGTATCGCCGTGGGGAAAGCGGTAATAGTCGGTGTGCGCTTGATCGGCCAGAAGGAAATGGGTGTCGGCCAGGTTGTTGCACCCTTCGATAAAACGCGAGAAATCCTGGGCTTCCACATGGACCAGGAAATCCGGGTCGATACCCTGCGCCTCCAAGGCTTTCGCGGTGCGACCGATGGCAAAGACCACGGCATTGGAACGAACCGCTTTCAATTGATCCAGGTTCTTGTCCAGGGAGGGCCCGGCCGCGACGATGACCGCCGGTTTGCCTTTCAACCGGTCGCGCCAGGACGCGGCGTCGGGTTCGGCCAGATGATGGGAAAGGGAGTTGACAGTGCTTTCCATAATGGTCGGAAACAGCCGGGAGGTTTTGACCGAAACCATGGCGGCGGACAGGTTTTGGAGGAACTCTTGGAAAGCCGCCAGTTCATCCGGAAAGGCTTCGGCGTGCCTGGCGCTGACGAAAAGGCGGTATTCGCGGCAACCGGAGTAGCATCGCATGGCCAGAAAGCAAAAGCGATCGAAGGAGCAACACACGTCGGCATTCTTGCGGATCAGCTCGCGTCCGACGGGCCTTGTCTTCATTGCTGTCTCTATAAATTCAGCGCGGGGTTCATAGATAATCAGCCGGCCGTCCTCCCGCGGCTGGTCGGCCCCCATAAAATAGCCCAGGCCGAAGCCGAAGTGCAGATGCAGCTTCTTGGGCGCCCGCCCGACCTTTTCGACGGCCTCCGCAACCGGGTCCTCGGGGTGGTGAAGGAAGTGATCGTTCAAGACCAGTGTCGGCTCACCGCTTGCCGTGTCGACAACAGCGGCGCCCGTCGGGTGTTCGGCGCTTAGTTCGAGAAGGAGATGCGGATCTCGTTTCGACAAGATGTCTCGGTTTTCGATTTCAAGTGAAGAGACGGCCAAGGCACACTCCAAGGCGATGATTCAAGGAATCGAGTTCGCGCTATCATACTACATCAGGCCCGGGGAGTGGCGCGGCCGTGCCCCATGGGTGTGGTCAAACTGGAGGGAATTTGCAGGTTGTTATCTGAGTATCCGGTGTCGAGTCAATCCTCGCTCGAAAAACCAAGGGAAGTCGGTGCATGAAACAATTAAATGGCATCTTGAGTTTTAGGGTGCATCGAAAACTTTTTGGTCGATACAAAGGCGTCACTTAGTTGTTTTATGCATCGGGTCGATTTCTGTTTTGGTCGGGTGAGGATCGGATCGATGTCGGCTATACACATGGCAAAACATCGTGCAAATTCCCTCGATTTTGACAAGTCTCTACCGGGGGTGTCTTGCCGGCGGTTGGAAAATTTGAGATGATGAACGCGGATGAACCATTCCCCGCAAAAGAAGGTCGATGGATTGCTGATACCATGACAACTGACAACCTGGGCACCGTGGCCTCGATTCAGTACGGCAAATTCCTGATCGATTTCCAAGGCGAACTGCTCACTCTGGAAGTGGGCCGCAACCTCCCCTACAAGATGCAGAAAGAGTTGGTTGTGGGCGACATCGTGGAGATGAAGCGCAAGGGCGATGAGTGGCGCATTGTCAATAAACGCAAGCGCCGCAATGCCCTGACGCGGTTGAAGGGCAAGCTCCGCCGTCCTCGCAAGCAGGTGATTGCCGCCAATATCGACCTGGCGGTGATCGTAGCCGCCAAGCGCAATCCCAAGTTTCATCCCGGGCTCATCGACCGCTACCTGATCTTGTGTCGTTACGGCGGCATCGATCCCATGATCTGCATCAACAAGGCCGACCTGGAAGGCGATGTGGAGGATTTGGACCAGTTGAGTTGGTACCGCGACCGCCTGGGCATTCCCGTGGTCTTGACCTCCGCGCATGCGGCGCAGGGATTGGACGCGCTTAAAGCGGTGATTCACGGCAAGACCGCCGTTTTGGTGGGGAACAGCGGGGTGGGAAAGACATCCTTGGTCAATGCCGTTCTGCCGCAACTGGACCTGAAGGTGGCCGATGTGGACCGCTTTGGAGACGGCCGGCACACCACCACCTATTCCGGGCTTTACGAATGGGAGCCGGGTAGTTATCTCATCGACACGCCCGGTATTCGCAGCCTGGAGGTTTCGCTGATTCCCAAGGACACCCTGCCGATCGGCTTCCCGGAGTTCCAGGAGTATCTCGGCGGTTGCGCCTTCAGCAATTGCACCCATGATCACGAGCCCCAATGCGGCGTATTCGACGCGGTCGAGCGGGGCGAGATCAGCGCCTCCAGATATGAGAGTTATCTCAGCATTCTGGCGAGTTACGAGCAGGATTGAACGCATCACAATTGGGCCGGATTATGCGATAATAACGATAAAGGGTGTCCAATTTCAATGAGCTCGAGGTGCGATCATGACCTCCGAACCGGATCTACGAGATGCAACCACATTCACGGTTCCGACCGAAGCGCTTTACCACCACTGTGACCCGGAATCCCTGGGTTTCAAGACCACCGTCGATTTAGAGGACCTTCATGGGATTGTCGGCCAGGACCGTGCGATGGAAGCGGTGCGGTTCGGGGTGGGCATGAAGGGGCCCGGCTACAACCTTTATGTACTGGGTCCTCCCGGAATCGGCAAACACGCGCTGATTACCCGCATTCTCACACGCGAAAAGGCCAATCGTGCGCGTCCCGATGATCTGGCCTATGTGAATAATTTCGGTGAGGCGGGCAAACCGATCGTTTTGTCCCTGCCGCCCGGTCGCGGCGCCGAGTTGCGCTCGCAGATGCACCAGTTGGTCGAAAACCTGGCCGGGGCGTTGCCGGCCGCTTTCGAGAGCGACGAGTTTCGCGCGCGGGCCGCCGAAATCGAGGAAGCCTACAAGGAGCGGCACGAGGAAGCTCTGAACGCCCTGCGCAAGGAAGCCGAGAAGGAAGGATTTGCCCTGGTGCGCACGCCCATGGGTTATGCCTTTGCGCCCTTGAAGGACGGCAATGTGATTCCCGCCGCGGAGTTCACCAAGCTGGACCCCCGCGAGCAGGAAGACTTACAGAACAGGATGAGCGATCTCCAACAACGCTCCGAGGAGTTGTTTCGCAAGGTTCCAAAGTGGCGAAGCGAAACCCAGAAACAGCTGAAGGACCTGGATCGTGAAACCGCGGGCTACGTGGTGGAAAACCTGATCGAGGAGATCATGGAATCGTTCAAGGACATCGAGAAGGTGCAGACCTATCTCGATGCCGTGAAGGAAGATGTCATCACCAACGTGCAGCTCTTTTTGGAGGACGGCAAGCAGCAGGGCATTTCCGAGGAAGATCTTCAGGCCGCGGCGCAACGTCGCTATGAGGTCAACCTGCTGGTGGATCACGGCGACTTGGAGGGCGCGCCCGTGGTCTATGAAGACAACCCGACCTACCAGAATTTATTGGGCCAGGTAGAGCACCGCAGCGTGCAGGGGATGTTGGTTACCGATTTCACCCTGATCAAGTCCGGGGCCTTGCACCGCGCCAACGGCGGCTACCTGATCCTGGATGTCCGCAAACTGCTCACGCTGCCCTACGCCTGGGAAGGTTTGAAACGCGCCCTGCGTACCCGCAGCATCAACATCGAATCGTTGGGACAAACGCTGGGCCTGTTGAGCACAGTGTCGCTGGAGCCGGAGCAGGTGCCGCTGGATATCAAGATCTTCCTCCTGGGCGATCGCCTGCTCTACTATCTGCTCTGCGCCTACGATCCCGAGTTCGAGGAGATGTTCAAAGTAGCGGCCGATTGCGCCGAGCAAATCGATCGCCATGAGTCCAACCGAGACCTGTACGCCAGGCTGATGGCTACGGTGGCGCGCCGGGAGGAATTACGCCCGTTTCACGCCGAGGCGGTGGCACGGATCATCGAGCATGCATCGCGCCTGGCCGAGGATTCCCAAAAGCTGAGCATGTTGGTGGGCCGCATGACCGACCTGCTGCGCGAGGCCGATCACTGGGCCGGTCAAGAAGAGGCTGAGACCATTGCCGCCGAACACGTTCAAAAGGCCCTGGACCACCAGTTCTATCGCAGCGGACGCATTTATGAACGCATTCAAGAAGCCGTTCACCGCGGTATCATCCACGTGGATACCGAGGGTGCGGTCACCGGCCAGATGAACGGATTGTCGGTGATGATGCTGGGCAATATCATGTTCGGTCAACCCCATCGCTTGACCGCAACCGCGCGCATGGGTAGCGGCAAGGTCATCGATATCGAGCGCGAGGTCGAGTTGGGCGGCGCCACCCATTCCAAGGGCGTGCTCATATTAGCCAACTTCCTGGCCGGTCGCTTCGCCGTGGAGCGTCCCCTTTCGCTTTCGGCCAGCCTGGTCTTCGAACAATCCTACGGTCGGATCGAGGGCGACAGCGCCTCCATGGCCGAACTCTGCGTCCTGCTGTCCGCGCTGTCCGGCTTGCCGATCAAACAGAGTTTCGCCATGACCGGTTCCGTCAGTCAAAAGGGCCGCGCCCAGGCGATCGGCGGAGTGAATGAAAAAATCGAGGGCTTCTACGATGTTTGCCGAGCCCGCGGTTTGACCGGGGAGCAGGGCGTGATCATTCCGAAAACCAATGTCGAACACCTGATGTTGCGGCATGACATCGTGGACGCCGTGCGCGAGGGTCGGTTCGCCGTCTACGCCGTGGAAAACGTGGACGAGGCCATGACCCTGTTGACCGGCACGGCCGCCGGTAAACGCAATGCCAAGGGCGCCTGGCCGAAAGGTTCGGTCAACGGCCTGGTAGAGGCGCGCTTGAACCACTTCAACGAGTTGCGCATGAAACACAGCGGCCAGGATGAATCCGCGACGAAGAAACGCACAAAGAAAAAGACGAAACGCAAGGAAGGCGGATCATGAGCAGCAACGACTCGCTTTTCGATCGCGTGTGGATCATGTTTCGGGGCAACGCGCCCCCCAAGGATGAGGTCGAGGCAGCCGCCCGCCTGGCCGCCGCCCTTCGCGCCGAGTTATGCGGTCTCTACCTGGAGGACGACGACCTGAACCGCCTGGCCGATCTACCATTTGTCACCCAGATCACCAACACCGGCAGCCGCTTGAACCTGAATGCCCGAGACCTGGCCAGATACTTCCGGGTCTTGCGACGGACGATAGAGAACATGCTGGATCAGGCAGCGTCGGGCGCGGGACTGTCATGGTCGTTCGATACGCGCACGGGCGCCCTACGCGAACTGCTGGACGCCTTGCACGAGCGTGAGGTCTTGTTCCTGGGCCCACCACCGGGACCGCCGCGGCTAGGTCCCTGGCGCGCCACGCGGCGCGTGGGTCCGGCCTCCGTGTTGACGATTTACGACGGTAGCGCCGCTTCGAACAGGGCTTTGGATATGGCGACCCGGATCGCCACCCACGAGGGCCTGGAATTGGTCATCTGCTTGAATGCCGAGGACCTGGACACGGAACACCGGCTGCAGGAACTGGCCGCCGAGAAACTGACCGGCGCGGAGATGCCGATCCACTACAGAACCTTGCACCCGCCGCTTATCGAACAACTGACGCGCATTCGCAGGGAAGAGGGCGCGTCCCGCATCATCCTCGGTTTGGGCGACGGCCTGCCCGACCCGGACAAATTATGCGAAACGATACCCTGTTCCGTGGTGCTGGTGCGTTGATTTGGTATCACCCGTTTGTAT
This sequence comes from Acidobacteriota bacterium, assembly GCA_030066195.1. Taxonomy (GTDB): domain Bacteria; phylum Acidobacteriota; class Holophagae; order Acanthopleuribacterales; family Acanthopleuribacteraceae; genus JASJCB01. The sequence goes on along the minus strand of JASJCB010000300.1, from coordinate 1,491 downwards.
CGATCACGGTCTGGGAAGACGACAATGGACCACGCCGTCCGTCCCTCTTCCCAAACCCAACCCGGGTCCGAACCGTATTCAATCCTAGCTGGGATGAGAAAACCGATCTCGGCATTGACGGGGACTTCGGAGGATCATAGCTTGAAGACACTTTTTGATTCGCATACCTGCTTAAGGGCGGTGATCGATGCCGGCTTGGAACGTACTGCCGGCGAAATCCATTCTGTCGCCGAGGAACCGAAATCGTTGCGTCTGGATGTGGGCTGTTACTCTATTTTCGGCGGCGATCCAAACACGGCCGAAGCACTCCGCCTGATTGAAACCACGGCGCAGGGCAGGGAAATGGTGTATGCCGGTCTCCCTTGGAAACAACGGATTCAAGCCGTATTCCCGCACGCGCAAGACGCTTCCATGAAAACCTTCATTCCGGGCCCGGGCCACCTGGAAAGCGCACGCCGTCTTGCAGCCGAAACACCGGCCGAATACCACATCAGGGCGTTGTCCCCTGAGGATGAATGCCCCGATGTTTTGAGGCCCAATGGATTTCAGGTCCATGAAACCCGGGCGGCTTTTTTCACACATGGCTTCGGCTTCGTTGCGACAAGAGATGAAAGGGTGGTCGCTTTGACATCCACCTATACCGTGAGCAGCGACAAGACGGAAATCGCCATTGCAACCGACCCCGATCATCGGAACAAAGGTCTCGCCGGCAGCCTGGCCGGCGCCATGCTGGAAGCCTGTGCGCGCAAAGGATTGGAGCCGCACTGGAGCGCATCCAATCCGATTTCCCAGCGCCTCGCCCGCCGTCTCGGTTTGGTAGATGAGGATGTGTGTAAAGTGCTGGTCGTCAAATAACCTTTCGGCGGCCGATTGGACGTGGGTCGCCCCGGCCGCCGGTCATTTTTCACTGATCGAGCAGGGGTCGCCCCGGCCACCGGTCATTTTTCACTGATCGAAAAGGGGTCGCCTTGGCCACCGGTCATTTTTCACCGATCGAACAGGGGTCGCCCCGGCCGCCGGTCATTTTTCACCGATCGAACAGGGGTCGCCCCGGCCGCCGGTCATTTTTCACTGATCGAACAGGGGTCGCCCCGGCCGCCGGTCATTTTTCACTGATCGAAAAGGGGTCGCCCCGGCCGCCGGTACTTTTTCACTGATTGAAAAGGAGTCGCCCCGGCCACCGGCCATTTTTCACCGATCGAAAAGGGGTCGCCCCGGCCACCGGCCATTTTTCACCGATCGAACAGGGGTCGCCCCGGCCGCCGGTCGTTTTTCACTGATCGAACGGGGGGTGGCCCGGCCGCCCTTTCTTTTGTATCGCTAAACAATGGTGCGCCCCGGCCAACTCTGACAATTCTCCAGAAAATCGGTGTTGTATTTTAGTTCCTTACCAATGAAGTCTTAGCCATTTTTGGCAAGACTTCATTGCCCTCCTGCTGCAAGCTGAGGAATCACGACCATTTCCTTGAACTTTAGAGCCATGGCGATGAC
>JASJCB010000134.1 GCA_030066195.1 Acidobacteriota bacterium | reverse complement strand
TCCAAGAAACAAAATGGATTACCTGACAAGATAAATCCCAAGAAGCTACTGAAATAAAAGGGATTAGCCGCAGATCGCTCAGATCTGCGCAGATCTGAGAGATCTGTGGCAAAATTTCCTCCGCTACGAACCCCAGCTCAATAGCTGATAGTCAACGCTCCTGGACCCGGCTCTTGTTTCCCGGCCATTTAGTGCGCCGCGGCGCATCACCAACTCTACGGCCAATATTCTTATGTTTAGAGTTTCGAGGCGTTTTAAAGTTCCTTTTTTAGCGAATCGAATGACGTTGAAAAAGTTTTAATGCGTTTGCCCTGCGCATTGATTGCATCCGCGTTGACTCGATCACCGCTCACCTGCCATAATAAGTATCGGGAAAAGAAAAACTTTGCCTAATTAATTTATGCTTGATATATTTCAACCTAAGATGAAATGGATCGAGACGCCTTTCACCTACATTTATGATGCGTTTCGACCCGCTCGCCGAATGGGAGGTCAGTTGCAATGAACCGTATCATGGAAGGCTTCATCCCCTTGAAGTTCGATCGTCACAGCGATCAGGAGATGATTCACCGCGCCAAAGCATACTATGAACTGATGAATCGCCGCCGCACCGTGCGCGAGTTTTCAACCGATCCCGTGCCCATGGAAGTGATTGCCGATGCCGTCCGCACGGCCTCGTCCGCGCCCTCGGGGGCCCACTTACAGCCCTGGTTTTTCGCGGTGATCACCGACCCCAAGGTGAAACGCGAAATCCGCGTCGGGGCCGAGAAGGAAGAGATTATCAATTACGAGCGCCGCTTCCCCGAGGAATGGAAGGAGGACCTGGCCGTTTTCGGCACCGATCAGGAGAAGGGTTACCTGGAAGATGCGCCGGTGCTGATCGTGGTCTTCCGTCAGAATTACCGATTAGTGGACGGCGAGCGCAAAAAGAACTACTACGTTCAGGAATCGGTAGGCATCGCCTCCGGCATGTTGATTGCCGCCTTGCACAACGCCGGCCTGGCCACTTTGACCCACACGCCCAACCCGATGGGTTTCCTCAACAGTATTCTGGACCGGCCAAAGAACGAAAGCCCCGTTTTGCTGATTCCCGTGGGTTTTCCCAAGCAGGGAACGCGTGTTCCCGACCTGGTCCGCAAGCCGCTCGACGCGGTGATGAAAATTTATTGAACCGTTGTAAAGCACTACCGGCAGGGGTTTTGTAAAAACGGCTTCCGCCCGTTTTCCGGTTTGTATCCTTCCACTTCTTGACAAGATGACACTCTTTCATTTCCACGTATAAATTATTCCGGCATCTGTCCGATAGGCATGTGTGTAGGCTTTTACGGAATTACTGTCTGGTGGTGATTGTGACAGTCAAGAGTAGAATTCTGGTAGTTGACGATGAACGGGCAGCTAACTTCCTGATTAGGCAAATTTTTCGGAACGAGATGCGGGACGGCGCCTACGCGTTGGAATTCGCCATGAACGGCGTGGAGGCGCTTGATATATTGGAAGGCGACTCCAATTTCCACCTGGTCATGACCGATATCAACATGCCGCGTTTGGACGGCCTGACCATGCTCAGCGTCATCAGTGAGCGGTACCCGCATATCAAAGTGGTGATGGTATCGGCCTACAGCGACATGAGCAAGATTCGCAAGGCCATGAATTACGGCGCCTATGATTACGTCACCAAACCCATCGACCCCAAGGACCTCAAAGACACGGTAAGAAGAGCGCTGGCGCTGGTGCACCGCAACGAGTGAGGTGCCCCCCCTGGGCACACGCAACCCGCGTGCCTGCAAGTCGAGAATCGCCCTCCGGGCGAGGCAAGGCGAAAACCCTGGGCGCGCACGCTTCCAGCGTGCTCTTGAAGGGGTGTAACCCCCCTGGGCGCGCACGCTTCCAGCGTGCATTGCGTGGGAAGAACATGAGCTAAGAAGTAAGTAGAAAACCGCTTAAAAGTTAAGACCAGGCAACCCGCCACAAGGGGAGGCAGAGGATCGCTTTTAATTTTTAAACAGCTTTTTCCTAAACCTTTAGCTCTTGTTCTTCCCACCCAATGCACGCAGGATGCGTGCGCGCCCAGGGTTCCCGCCTCGCCTCGCCCGGAGGGCGATGCTTGGCTTGCAGGCACGCGGGTTGCGTGTGCGCCCAGGAGGGGTTATCCCCCCAATTGCGCCAGGAGGATTTCCAGTTCGACGGCGTGTTGGTAATACAAGTCCGGGTTCACCGCCAGGGTCGGGTCGCGGCTACCTTTGAGGATAGCGATTAGGGAATCGCTAAACGTTCTTGCCCAGTCTGGAACTTCCATACCCTCCAATTGGGCAAGTAATTCATCCGTTTGCCCGGCTTGTAGGGCTTGGGCGGCCGCCAGGCAGAGCCTGCCGCCGGGGTTGTGGTTCTCCCCACCGTCGCGGCGATAGGCGCGGAAGAGGTCTTTGGCCTTTTCCCGGGCTTGGGCCGCCGCCTCGGCTCGGCCCACGGCTTTTTCCAAATTGTGGAGGTTGTACCAGGTTTTCCAGGGTTCCGGGGCATGGCCGAACGGTTTACCACATTCAATTGCTCGCTCCAGCTCAATCCTGGCCTCGTCAAAGCGTTTCAGCTTGATCAAAGTATCCGCCAGGTTATTGCGAACCGCACCCTCTTTGGCCTGACCCTGGATCATCACGTAGATTTCAGCCGCCTTGCGGTAAAAACTCACTGCTTCGTCCAATCTACCTGTCAAATTGTGAAGGTTTGCTAATTGGTTCAGGGTTGTGGATTCACCGCCACGATCACCCTCCTTGATCCTTAAAGCCAACGCTTGACGATAGGCGCGGTCCGCCTGTTCGTATTGGTTCACCTGTTGGTAGGTCACGCCGATCTGGTGCCAGGTTATGGCCACTTGGCGGGGTTCGTTCAAAGCCTCGAAGAGATCGCGGGCTTGGGTCAAGGCGTCCAGGGATTCCCCATAGCGGCCTTGATTCTTACGCACCGTGCCCAGGTTGCCTAAATCGGATGCCTGATCGCGCTTCCAGTCTTTTGCCTTGGCCAGCTCGATGTTTTCCTCGTAAGCGGCGGCAGCCTCGTCCAGCTGGCCCAAAAGGAAGAGGCACCCGGCACTTTCGGAAAGCGCTACTGAGGCCATGCGTTCCGCGCTGGCGTTGCCCGCCTGGGCCAGGATAATGAAGCGGGTGCGGGCTTCAGCCAGGGGCGTTAGGGCTTGCTCGGAGCGACCGCCCCTTGTCAAGACCCGGCCCAGCATGATCCAGGCCATGGCATGATCATAGGCGGCCCCCAGATAGGCGTCGTCACCAACGCGTTGACAGGCGGCCAGCAGGGCTTGCGCAGTCTTCAGGGCCTCGGGCAGGCGGCCCGCTTCCAGCAGGCGGTCGATGTGGCTGCTTTCGGCCTGGAAGCGGGCTTTGCCCCATTCGGGCAGGTGTTGACTCGCGGTCTCGCGGGCCGCGACGGCCCGGGCCAGCGCGCGCGGCTGGCCCAATTCGGCGAGCAGCCTTTCCATCTTTTGGGCCAGGCCGACAACCCGCTCCGGCGGGCCCTCGGCAGCCACCCGGTCCAGCAGGGCCGTCAGGTTGGCCAGTTCCAGCCGGGTCAGGTCATTGACGAGTTGTGTATCGTTATCCTTTTGTTGATAGAGAAAACCAACCAAAGCCTCCATCGCGGCGGTCCAGCGGGCGGCGGCCGCCTGGTAGGACTCGGGGTCCATGGTCGCGGCCAGGTAGGTCGGTAGGGCCGGGTCCAGGCGCAGGTGACCTCTGCCCATGTCTTGGGCCAGACCCACTTCGATCAGGGCGATGCATAGGACCCGGGCTGCTTCGGTTTCTACCTCCAACACCTGGCTCATGACAAACATATGAGCCCCACCGTGGAAGACGGCCAGGGGTTGGATGGCTTTTTGAACCTCAGGCGGCAGGCGGTTGAGCGATAAAGCCAGGGAGGCGAAGAGCGAGTTTTCCCGGTCCCCCTCGTTTTGCTGTTCCAACTCGGCCAGGATGGGTGTTAGCTCGGCCAGGGTTTGGGTGACGCCTCGGCGGGCCAGTTCCGGGGCCAGCAGGACCAGGGCTCGAGCGTGGCCGTTGAGCGCTTCGGCCAGTTGCTTCATTTGGGCTTCGGCGTCGCCCGCGTCGTCCGCTTTCGGGGCGAGGCTCTTTTTGGCCAGGACCTTACCGACCAGGGCGACCGCGTCGTCCACGGCCAGGGCGCCCAGGGTCAGGTTGTTTCCCGAAAAAGGTTCGGGCAGGCGTTCGCGGCTGGTGAAGAGCAGTCGGCCTTTGGGGTTGGCCTCGGCAAGGCGTTCAGCCAGGGCCAGGAGTTCGCCGGTGGTTTCGCTTGCGATTGGATCTTCTTCGCCGGGTTTGGGGAGGATGCTTTCCAGGTTATCGAAGACCACTACCGTGGGGCGTTCGGCCAGGATTTGGGTGACCGGTTGTAGCGCCTCGTCCATAGTGGAATAGAGGGCGACCGTGTAATCTGGGATCAGTTGACGGCCCAGGGCGTCCAGCGCCTTGCGGGCGTCGCCGTAGGCTTCTACCGAGACGAAGGTCCCACGGTCGAAGCGTTGCGAGCGCACCAGCCAACGCGCCAGTTCCGAGGTCAGGGCAGTCTTGCCCGCACCGCCCTGGCCGATGACCACCGCGTAGGTTTGCTTTTGCAACAGGCGTTCCAGGTAGAGCAATTCGCGGCTGCGGCCTTGGAAGCCGTGGGGTGGTTCGGCCAATTCGCCCAGGCGCGCCTTTTGGCGTTGGGCGGTGAGTTTCTTGACCTGTTCGTCCGGGATGGTTTTGAAGAGTTGCGGGTCGGCCGTCTCCTGGTAGAGCACGGGCACGAACCAGTCTTGCAGGTTCAAATCGCCCGCGCCCATGATCTTGATGCGGAAGGTGTCGTCGAACAGGGCGTGTTGGCCTTCCAGCATGGCCGCGCCCACCCGGTCGCCCTGAGCCAGGCTTTGGTAGAAGGAGGCGACGAACTTTGCGGCCGTGGCCACCAGCACGCTGTGGGTCATGGCGACGACCGAGGTTACGCCGCTTTTCAATAATTGGGCGGCGACACTGCCCGAGACATCATCTTTGCTCATGCTGGTTTGACAGGCTTCCAGGAAGACCAGGGGCAGGGAATAACCCTTGAGTTCCGCGCCCAGTTTCTCGGCGTCGATCAATTGCCCGGTGCGTTCATCGAACTTGTCGCTGTCCTTGGGGTGTTCGAATACCAATGCGCCCAAACCATCGTTGGGGTTGTAGACCCCGTGCCCGTCGAAGTGGACCACGTGGAAGGGGTTGCCCGCCTTATGCGCCCGCTGCAATGCTTCTTTCAGGGCCGGAAACGTGGGCGGGTGCAGTACGGTCAAATCCACAAGTGAGCCTAATTGTTCCTGAGCTTCCACCAGCGGCAAGGCGCTTGCGCGGTGATCGATATAACCCGCGTCCTCGGGGCGCGGGCTGAGCAAGAGAATGCGGATGGGAAGACCGGCGGGGGAAGGGGGTTTGCGTTTGCGGTTGGGCAGGCGACGACGCACCCGTACGCGATCCGCACTTTGGAATAAATAACCCCGGTCGTCATGCAGTAATTCCCACGGCAGGGCGAAGAGGGCGCCCGCGGCTTGGGCTTCTTCTGTATTTTTTTCCTGGTGCACCACGTGGATGGATACCCGGCGTTCGCCCTCATCGTTTTCCCAGGCCGTGTGGGCCTCGCGGGATTCATCCCGGTCCAACATGGTTTTCATCAACGCCCGACCCCAGTTGGGTAGTTGGTTTTCAAGACGGCGGGCGCGGTCACGCGAAAGACCCGCGGGCCAGATGTAATAACGCTCCAGGTACCAACGCAATTCGTCGATCTCCAGTTTGCCTATCGGCGCCACGAAGTTGAACTCATAGCCATAGACGGGCTCACCCTCCGGGGGTTTCCATGTGACTGTCGCCCTGGCTGTCAAGTTGGTCTTACCCTCGGCCAGAGTGAGTTTGGGCTCGCGGAAGCTGAGTTCCAATTCGGAAATCGGGGTTTCGGGAACCGGCGCGGATGGTTGCACGGGCATGGTAGTCGTCTTGCCGAGCGCGCTGAGAATGCGGTTGACCACGGGTTCCATATGTTTCGGGTCCAGCTCAGGGGTAACCGGTTCATAGCCCATATAGTTCTTGACGGCAAAAACGCCGATGCCCGGCAGGCGCAGGGGGATAACGGGTTTCTCCAGTTCGACGGCCTTTTTGACTTCCAGGCAGCACCACTCGGAGTTCAAGGTATGCAGGCTGAACAAGACCAGCACGGCCTCGGCATTGTCAATACCCTCTTCCAGGCTCTTTTTGAGGTTATCGCCCGGGTTCAGGCGGTGATCGTCCAGCCAGACGGTTAATAAGTGGTCTTGCAGCAGGTTTCGCAGCTTGTGGGCGAGGTCTTTGTCCTGGGAGGCGTAGGAGAGGAAGAGATTGGTCATGGATGAATCCCGGAGAACGAACGGTTTCTATTAGTATATGCGGAATCGTGGGATGAATCAGCTCAGAAAGATGGTGAGGCGTTTCTTTGGGGTATTCCCGGGCACGTCCGTGTCTCGCGGGCTGCAAGCCGAGAATCGCCCTCCGGGCGAGGCGAGGCGAAAACCCCTGGGCGCGCACGCTTCCAGCGTGCTCTTCCCTGGGGTGGGCGAAAGCTATAGGTTTAATTTAAAACAACTTAAAAACCAAGGCACAAGCACTAATTGCAACTCCCACCCCCATTCAATATCCATGAGCACTGTATTACGAACATTATAAAATGCACGCAGGATGCGTGCGCGCCCAGGGGGGGAATTCCCCCTGGGGTGGGTTATGATCTTGTCATCGGGTTGTTTTTTTAACGGGCAGATCGGCGAGTTTTTTATGCTTTCGACCCGACACAACTCGTTTTCCGGGTTTGACAACCAGATACAGCCGAATACGCGACCTTTGACACAATGAACCTCAACTTTCTGCCCGGTTGGTTGATGCTCGATGCCCGGGGTGGAGGATTGAGCCCTGATTTCTCGATACTGAAAGTCGGGGAGCAAAGAATCAGTCCTCATTCTTTGCGCACCGAAAGTTCAGGAGCAAAGAATCGGTTTTGATTCTTTGCTCCCGAAAAGTCCGGGTCAAGGATCCACAACTGATTTCTTTCACATTACTTTTCAGGGCGCACAGAATGAGAACTGATTCTTTGCTCCTGACTTTTCCGGGTCGAGGAATGAGGACCGATTCTTTGCTCCTGACTTTTCCGGGTCGAGGAATGAGAACGGATTCTTCGATGCCGGCTTTTCCGACACAACCAATGACAACCCCGTCAAAGCGCCTCGGCACACAGATGGACCATTAAAAACCAACCTCTTGAAGGGGGTGTCCCCCCCTGGGCGCGCACGCATCCTGCGTGCTCTTCCTTGTTTCAGTATGACTTGCCGGATCCATACTTAAGCCCTTGGAGCGATTTTCAGTTTATATGCAGCCTACAGTATGTACTCAGGTAAGTTTTTCCTTTTGGGGTTTCACCCCTCAAGAGCACGCAGGATGCGTGCGCGCCCAGGGGGGAGCTTCGCTCATCCTCACCCGCCTACGCACGCTTCGTGCGCGACAGGTTGCCCCACACGCCGCAGTCACTATATTTAATAGCAATACACTAAGATAAACAGACGCAGCGCGTCCAATTAACCGACAAAAAATCGACCAGTAAGATTCCTGCTTTAAGCATTTTGCAACAAACTTAAAATTTTTTATCAAAAAACTTGACATTAAAACACTCACAAACTATATTAGCTACAGAACGACAACGAAGCCGCCCGAGAGAAAACGAGGCGGCAAGGAGGCATACAATGTTGAAGCTTTTGGATGAACTGGTTTTCACCAACCCCTGGCGCGAACTGGACCGGTGGCAGAACGAAGTCAACAGTCTTTTCAACGGTGGTTTTCGGCCCGTATCGCGGGACCGTCGCCCCGTCAATATCTACACTTCCGATGACTCCGTGAAAGTGGTCGCCGTCGTACCCGGTTGGGAACCCGGCTGGTTTGACCTCACCGTCGAGGGTAAAAAGCTCTTTCTCCGGGGAGAAACCCGGTTCGAGGCCAATGACCAGGGCGTCAACCCGCCGCAAGAAAAACTGAATCGCGTGGTCAACCTCCCCTTCCGTGCTCAGGAAGATCAAATCAACGCCGTTTATCGCGACGGCATCCTGGTTGTAGACCTGGCGCGCAGCGAAAACGACAAACCCAAAAAGATCGCCGTAGAGACGGTTTAAGGAGAAGGTGAATCATGACCAGCGCAAGCGTAACCGAAAGAAAAGCCGATGAAGTAACCCGCAAAGAAGCGACCGGAGCCAAAGCTCCCGCCCGTCGCACCATTGTTCCCGATTACTTGTTACATCGCACCGACGAAGCCTTTTTCATTCGAGCAGAAATGCCCGGCGTGACCACCTCCGGCTTGGATATTCAACTCAAGGACCGACTTCTGACCGTCAAGGGCGAAACACAACCGATTTCCTTTGAAGGGTTCAACAAGGTCTACGGCGAATACTCCACCGTCAATTACGCCGCCGGCTTCCGCATTTCAGACGATATCGATGAACAAGGCATCAGCGCCAAACTTACCAACGGCGTTCTGACCATCAACCTGCCCAAGGCCAAGGAGCGCCTGCCCAGAAATATCAAGGTTTCAGCCTCCTAGCTCCATCCAGTGAAACGTGGGCGCATCCGGCCCCCCGCTCGGGGGGCCTTTTTTTGTTGTATGGGAAATTGGATATTCATCGGGTGGATATTTGTCCTGTTTCAACGAGACTCGGGGCCCGTGAGGGTCCCTTTTTTATGACGCCGCATGATTGTAAAAACCTCACCGGGCGTCGCGCCATTCTCTGACCTTGTCCATGAAGGGCTTGACGCGGTGGGTGTCTACCTGGTTCCGCCAGTTACCGTCTACCTTGAAATAGCTGCCCACCAGGATGGCGTCGGCATGGGCCAGGTAGCTGATGACATTCTGTTGCGTGACGCCGGAGCCGACCAGAACGGGCACATCCACGGCGGCGCTGACCTGTTCCAATTCGGAAAGATCGGCACTCGCACCGGTCGCCTGCCCGGTTACGATCACACCGTCGGCGCCGAAGAAGGCGGCCGCCTCCGCGGTTTGGGCTATGGAAACGTCGGCCGTTACGGCGTGGGCCGAGTGCTTCTTTTTGATATCGGCCAGGATGGGAATGGTCAGGGCGTCGATGGCGCGTCGGTAACGCAATAACTCACCCGCATCGGACTCCATGAAGCCCTCGTCGGCCACATGGGCAAAGGCGAAACCCTCCGCGCGGATAAAATCGAGACCGGCGGCCAGGGCGGCGGCCAACGCATCCTTGTTGGCGCCGGCGAGGATTTGGAGACCGCAAGGTAAACCGACAGCCTGCTTGACCTCATGAGCAATTACCGCCATACAGGCCGTGACCTCCGGGCCCACGCGGCGCTTCAGATAGGGCACGTCGTGCATGTTCTCCAAGGCGATCATGTCGATGCCCGCATCCGCATAGACCGCCGCCTCCCACCTGGCGCGGGCGATGAGGTCTTTGATGGGGCCGCGATAGTTGGGCGTACCCGGCAGGGCGCCGACATGAATCATGCCGATCACGGCCTTGCTTTTCTTGAACATGGTTCACCTCGCTCAGGCATATCGGTTCCGTAATTTCGATTCTACATCAAACCGGGGAGGACGTGTGGACGGAGACGAGCCGAGACGAGCCGTTTCGATTTGCCAAACCCCGGGTAACGTGCTTACATAGGGAATACCAAGGCGGGATCAGGCATGTTACAGGCAATCAAAGAACTTAGAGAGAAGTTGAAGACATCCTGGCAGCGCTTGGACGACTTCTTCAACTACGACCTGTGGCATAAGTTGCCGCCGATCACCAGCCGCCAGGGGATCGTTTATCGATTACTGCGCTTCTATCACCTCATCGCCAAGGGGTTTCGCGAGGACGAGATCCGACTACACGCCATTTCGCTGACCTACAACACCCTGATCGCCTTGATCCCGCTGCTGGCATTGACCCTGGCTTTTCTCAAAGGCTTCGGCTACGACGCACAATTGGAAACCTTCGTGCTCGGCTATTTCGAGGGATACCCGGACGAGTTCCAACAGTTCATCAACCAGGTCCTGGACGAAATCAAGCAAGCCAACTTCGCCAGGATCGGTGGGGTCGGCGCGGCGATTCTGCTGCTGGTGTTGATTCAAGTCCTCAACCGAACCGAGGCCACCTTCAATACCATCTGGGGCATTGAGCAATCCCGCTCCTGGCTGCGCAATGCCGGTAATTACGTCCTGATAACCATCGTCGTGCCCATTCTCATTGCCCTGGCGGTTGCCCTAAAAGCCAGGGTCAGTTTTGGCGAGGAAGTCTTTAGCCGGTTTAACTTTTTGCTGCCCTTTATGGTGACCTGGGTGGCGCTCAGCTTCCTTTATTTCGCCATGCCGAATACGCGCGTCAAGCCCTGGGCCGCCGCCGTCAGCGGACTCGTGGCCGCCATTCTCTGGAACCTGCTGCTGAACGTCTACCTGATCGGCCAGCCCGCCATCAACCGCTACAACGTGATCTACGGTTCCCTGGCCATGCTGCCGATTTTCCTGATCTGGCTGTTCATCAGTTGGACCATTGTGCTGTTGGGAGCAAGGATTACGTTTGCGGTGCAAAACAGCCAAAGCTACCAACCGGCGCATACCGGTAGAAAGGCCAATACGCGCACGCGGCTTCTGGTCTCCCTGGCCGTGTTGGATCACGGAGCCAGAGCCCTTGCCGGAAAGGAGGAACGGTTTCAAGCGGAGGTTTTTTCGCAGCGTTACGCCGTACCCATGCCGCTGGTTACTCGCGTCCTGGCCTTGCTAAATGAGGCCGGTCTGATCGCCGAGACCTCAGAGGAAAATGTCTGGCTGCTGACTTCGTCACCGGAAAACATCGAGCTGTGCCACGTCGTCAACCTGGTCCTGGAGGAGGGCGACAATTCGGATCGGCTGGGCCTGGAACCCTTCATGCCGCGCGTCGAAGAAACCCTGGCCGCTTGTCAAAAGCGTTGGCAAACCCAGGAAGGCAGCCTGGCCGATCTGTTGAAGGAGCCGAATTAGAAAAGGAAAGCCCGAACCGCTCCGTGTTGCGGTCCGGGCTTTTCCGATGCCATGGTGATCGGCTGAGGAACGTTATTCTTTCGTCTCGGGAGCGCCCCACTTCAGCGGCACTTCCTGCCAATCGCCGTCTTTCTTGACCTCCATCTTCTCGGGACGAATGGCGCTGCCTCTGACCGCCCCGGTCAGGCGTACGGTCATGGCGGCATAGGCACTGTAACCCTTGCTGGAAGCGGCGATGGTATAGGTGTTGCCCTTACTGTCCAGAACCCCGGCGGGTGTTGCGTTTTCCATACAACGAGCCGCGCAGGAAGCGTGCTCCTCGCCGGTGGCTCCCCGCGAGGTGTAGCAACCCATGTCAATGAGTTCGCCCTCAACGGTCGCGGTTTTGGGTTGGGCATCGGCAGCGTATAGGGCCGGGATCGAGGCCAATACCACCAAGCAAAACATCTTTCGAAGCATGATTCCCTCCGGTTTTCATAGGGGTGTTCCCTGTTGTCAAAGAAAGAAACGCCGCCGGGAGGGAGCGGTTCAAAAGAAATTGCATTTGTTGTGCGGAGGTGATTCAAGATCCGGCGGACCGGCGTTTCCCGTATTTTTCCAAGACATCGAACAACTCTTTGGCTTGAACCGGCTTGGCGATGTAGTCATCCATACCGGCGGCCAGGCAGGCTTCTCGATCCCCCATGAGAGCGTTGGCCGTCATGGCTACCACGATGGTGTGCCTGCCCGCGGCTTCTCGCTCCCGCAACCGCCGCGTGGCCTCGAAGCCGTCCATTTCCGGCATTTGTACGTCCATCAATACCAGGTCGAAGGCATTGTCCTCCAATATTTCCAAGGCCTCACGACCGTTCCCCGCGATGTCACAACCGTAGCCCGCCCGTTCCAACATGCGCGTGGCTACCTTGCGGTTGACCAGATTGTCCTCCACAAGCAAGATGCGTAACTCGGCCTTTTGTTTGTCCTTTCCGGTTTCTTGCAGACGACGATGTATGTGCGGCGGTTTTTTGTTCAGGCAATAGCTCATGGCTTGATGAAGGCCGCGGAACTTGAACGGCTTCAATAGTCGGGTCATGCCCGCGCGCCCATGCTCACGGCCCAGGCCGCGGGGCACCTTGGTGGTAAAAATCAAGCCGATGCCGGAACGCCCCTCATCCCTGCGCAGCCTGGAACGGAGAGAGGCCCCTACCTTATCGTCCATGTCGATGATCGCCAACCTGGTCCTGGAGGACGGCGTCAGTACATCCAGGACATCCTGCTCCGTTTCCATGATCAGTACGCGGCATTGCCAATATTCCAGGTGCATCAGCAGGGACCGGCGATAGCCGGGATTGGGCTCGAATACCAGTACGCTTTCATCGGCAAAACCCGGATAAGGCTCATGGGGCCGGCCGCCTTCCTTATCCAGGGTGACCTTGAAATGGAAGGTGGTTCCGCGACCCGGCTCGCTTTCCACGATCAGGTCGCCGCCCATGGCGCGCACAAGACCGCGTGAAATGGCAAGGCCCAGACTGGTGCCGCCGTACAGGCCCTCTCGTGTGAAATCGACCGGAAAGCCGGTATCGAAGAGGTGCCTTGTTTGCTCCTCGGTAAGCCCCGAACCGGTATCCTCCACCGAGAAAGTCAGGACCATTTGATCACGGCGTGACTCGGCCAAACTGCAATGAACGAGAACCTCGCCCTGAGCGGTCGCTTTCACGGCGTTGTTGGCCAGGTTGATCAGGACCTGACGCAAACGAGCGGGGTCGCCCACGGCGCGCTCGGGGAGTTTGGGATCGATGAGCAAAGCCAGGGTGAGCTCTTTCTCGCGTGCTCGCGCGGCGAGGATGTCGGTAAGGCTTTCCAAACAACCACGTAGATCGAAGCCCTTCTTTTCGAGGTTCAAGGCCCCGGCCTCTATCTCGGACAGATTGAGCAGGTCGGTCATGATGGTGAGCAGGGTAGAGCCGGACTCGTTGATGATTTCCACCAACTCGCGTTGCTCATTGTTCAAGCCGGTGCTCAGCAGTAACTGAGTCATCCCGATAATGCCGTTCATGGGGGTGCGAACCTCATGGCTCAGGGCGGCCAGGAAGCGGGAACGGGAAAGCGCGGGATAGTCGGGCGGCATGCCAAGCGTACGGGAACTGGCGACGGCGGCCACCACGGCCGCTTTCAGGTCGTCCCCCGAAAAGGGAGCGGCCAGGGTGAGGTTGAATCCATATTCGTGACCGTGATATTTGGGCTGTGGACAATTCGGGTCGGGCAGTAGGAAGATGAGGGGGGTATCGCGCGTGCGCTCGGAGCGGCGAACCACCTCGGCCACCAGGGCGGCGTCACTTCCATTTTGGCCCGCTTCCAGAATGACGGCTGCAAATTCCCGGTCGACCAGCTTGCCCAAAGCGGTGCTGCTTGCACCGACCGAAACGATTTCCAGTTCGGAGCTTAAGCCCATGCTGCCAAGCATGCTCAGATTTTCTTCAGACCCGTTCATGATAAGAACGGGAGCCTTAACCGGTTCAGCCACCATAGCCTCTTTTTAGTAGTGAACGAATCCCGTAAATGCTTTTCGGGATTTTCGAAATTTTGTCAATACCTTCGAGCTGACTTTGCCGGATTGTTGAAGGTTTTCGATTGCGTTGTACCGGAGAACGGTTATTGTTTCATACGTTCTAAACGTTTTCGTTGCGCCGCCAACCATTCCTCATGACGCACGCTGATCGCGGCAAAATCGGGATCGTTGTCCACGTCGATCGCGGCGCCGCCCAAGTCGGTAACAACCACACCGAAACGACATCCCAGGATGCGGCTGATATTCCGGCAACCACTGGAAATGGGGAGAAAGGACTGAATCCAATTGCTGATGCGTTTGAAACCCCATTTGCTCAAATGCATGCAGATGAACATGCCCAGGTAAAAGAAGATACCTTGCGGCGCGCGAAGGACCTGTTTGAAGAAGGTCCACGTCATCTTGATGTTGTTGACCAGTTTCTTCTGATAGCGCATGGCGTAGGTTTTGCGAAAAAAATCCAGCCTCTTGACGGCGGAAGGTCGCGCCATGTGCATGTTATTGATACGGTACAAGCCGCCGGCCAGGTGGAAATAAGCCATCTTGACGCCGGGCAGATCCTCGGTGGGATAGAAGATTTCCAGAGCATTGTCATGGGTCATGCCCAACACATAGTCATAGCGGTCCATGTCGCAAAGATCGATGAATTGACGCACTTCCTCGGCAATCATCAGCGGTAGGTCGGAAGGAAGAATCAGCACATGGCGGTCGGCAGGGGCATCCTCCGCGCTTGCCTCCAAACCCGCCAGCACATTGGAAACCAGATCGCCGGCCTGCTTCACGATCAAGACTTGCTTGGGGTAGCCGTCGGGACCATAGACCTCGTCCAGATGCTCCTTGAGTTTCTCGGCGGGTCCCACCAGGATGAGACGACTGACGGCATCCACCTGTTGCAACTCATCCAACATCATTTGAAGAATGGTTCGACCATGAATGACCAGAAACGCCTTGTTATCGGCGTGGTGTACATTCCGGTAGTGCTCCCGGTTTCCAACGAGTACGATGCAATCCATGGCGAAGCGGCATCCCCCGCGGTGCGCAAATTGAGTTATCCAAGACAAGAATCACCTTATCATTGTGGCGCAAGGCTGTCCAGCCGTATCGAGAACTGCCGGCATCGACCGAGATCATCCGCGAACCGCGTGCTGATGAGTACTTGAAAATCTGAGTCGATCGATGCATCACTTCTTTTTGTACGGCCCGTAGGGCGATTAATGTCGGCTTGCCCGTTCCAACTCCTTGGCCGTACCATCCTGACGAACATGAATTTGACTGTTTCGGGCCTCCGCCGAGGCATTACCGGCCGTTAAGTTCGGGTTTACTTTTCGGGAAATCTTCCGTAGAGTAGGGTATTCGCGCATTGATCGTCGCGGTCTCTATATCCCATCGCCAAAACCCCACGTTGCTGCAATTGTTGAAGAGTGCGCCGGTCATGCCGGCAGGGGTTAAGTTTATGGCCATCGCGATTCTTGACGGAAAATATGAAATACAACGGCAGTTGGAAGTAGAGTCATCCTCACCCGTGTATCTGGCTGCCGATCCGCGCGGACAACGACGATTGATCAAGTTCGTTCGCAATCCCGACCGCTTTTTCGAAGAAATGGCGCGGCTCTATGCCTGCGACGGGATTTCCGGCGTCTGCCGCCTGTGCTACAACTACCCGCCCCATGTAGTCAGCGGGCAAACCGTACTTTTAGAAAACGATATCTGTCGCATGTTCAAGGAAGAACCTCTTCGAGATACGGCAGACGAGGAAACAGTGTCCCAATCGGCCATGGCCCGAACCGGCGCCCTGGTTTTGGAGTTCGTACCCGGCATCCCTCTGAGCGAGGTGCTCTGCGAGTTGGACGATTACGAAAGATTGGAGCGTCTGGCGCCCCTGGCCGGAACGTTGGCTCAGATCCATGCCCGAGGCGAAGCTCACGGGGCCCTGTGCGACGATCATGTCCTTTTGGATGTCATGACAGGTCAGACTACCGTGGTAGGTCTGGGTCCCGGCGAAAGCCGCGGCATCCGCCGGCGTGAATCTCCGACGGCCGTCGATGTTCGGGACTTTGCCCGTAACTACCTGGCCGGGATTGCTGAACCGTCCAAGCGGCTGAAGCGCCTGATTGCCGGCTGTACCCATGAAAAGGTCAAACGCAGACCCTCCATGAAAACCGTTTACCGGTCCCTGGTCAAGGAACTGGCCCTGGCCGTCAGGCCCTGGTACCAGCACCCGGCCGTTCCCCTGGCCTTGACCGCCGTTTTAATTTGCGCCCTCACCTTGGGCATGCGGCTACGCCCTTCGGAGGAGCAACTCGTCTTATCCAACTTCGCCGACAAACCCGTTTTGGCCGCAACCTCGTTACCCATCGAGGTCCACCAAACCAAGCTCAAACCTTTCTGTGACCTGCTGACCGGACTGCTGGGCGTTCAGTTTTCCATGACGGGGAAGATGGCTGAAACAACTCTTCCGCCGACACTCATATCGGATGATAATTGGAAGGCCCTGTTCGATGAATTAGGCTTGAAATGGGAAGACGCGGTCATCGACGGAAATCCGGTAATAAAAATTACCCATGTCCCGGAAAACAAAATCCCGGATGTTTGATTTCGAACAATGCGTGAAATGGAACACGAACGTTAAGAATGTTTTCGGCCGACACGGGTTTCAGTGATAATATGATGCAGGCGGCATTTTTCCGCGCCCGCATCCCACTTTTGGAGCCATGATGAAGAAGATTTTCTGGGCAGACCTGGAAATGACGGGTCTGGATGTGCAAGAGTCCGTCATCATCGAGTTCGCGGTCCTGATTACCGATCTTCAATTCAATACTCTGGCCGAATATCACGCCGTGGTCTACCAGCCTCAGGAAGAACTGGACAAAATGGACGAATGGAACCGAACCACGCACGGGGGAAGCGGTCTCCTGGCCCGGATCCCCGACGGCAAGCCTCTCGATCAGGTCGAAACGGAACTCCTGGCCTTTATCGATCAATATTTCGATGAGGGTGAGGCGCCCGTGCTGTCCGGTAATTCCATCCAGCAAGATCGTAAATTCATCGACAAATACATGCCCAAACTCGCCGACAGACTGCACTACCGCATGATCGACGTCAGTTCCTTCAAACAAATCTTCAGGCACTGTTTCAATATCGACCTGGAGAAGAATGCGCCTCACCGCGCCGTGGACGACATTCACGAATCCATCAGGGAATTGAAGTATTACCTGGGTTACGTTAAGATCGACAGGTGTTCGGATACCTCCTGAGATCAGAAGGGAAAATGAGCAAACCCCCCAAACCCGATTCAATTTCCTGGCCTGTCATGTCTCTTGTGACGAGTTGCGGTCTGGGCATGTTTCTGGTCGGCAGGGATATGGCGACGCTCCTGACCGATACCGGCTTGGGCCTGCCGCTGCTGGCGCCCCTGATCATTGCCGCGCTCCTGCTGCCGCCTCTAGGCGCCCTGGTCGATGACTTGGGCCGGCGTGGACAAGCCGCCTGCTTGGGCGGTTTCCTCTTACTGGTCCTGTGCGGACTGGACGTCGCCCTGGACTTCCGCATGCCCCTGGGACTGGTGGGGCCCGTCTTCGTGGCGGCCTACGCCCTGACCGTAACCATGCACGCCTCTCAATTGACCGGCTTTCCGTTTTTGGATCGCGTCCGCTTGGGCGCGGCGGGCGCTGCCCTTCAACTGGGTATGCCCGCGCTTCTTCTGGTGGCCGGCAGGATGTTCGGCGTTGACGGTCAACCCCCGCACTGGTTGTTTTTCGCCACGGCGCTGGTCATGTTGATCGGCCTTGTCACCGCATTCCTGGCCGTGCTCAATGAGGAAGGGCCGGCGCTGTTGAACCCGAGAAAACAGATCATGGGCCAGATGGAAGACTTCCGCGGCGCAATCAGCGGCACCAAAGAACTGTACTTGACCGCCGTTTTCTTCACGCTCTTCAGTATGGCCGTTACCCTGCTGCTGTACCGCGCCCACGATCGCATTATCGATCCGGTTATCGGCTTCACCGCCTCCGGCGCCAACCTGTTGAAACTGATCTTTGCCATTCTGGGCGCGGGTCTGGCCAGGCGATTACTGCCCGCGCTCGGCCTGAAACGCATGATGATTACCGCCAATGTCACCGCGCTCCTGGTTCTGGCCGGATTCTCCATGGCTCAGTTCTCCCTGGAGTTGATTGTTCTTACCATGGCCGCCGCCGCACTGGCCGGCAGCGCCCTGGCTACCGCATCCGGTATCGCCGCCGGCATTTTACCCGAACACAAGGCGGCCCAAGGCTTCGCCTGGCTGGTTCTGACCGCGGTGATCGGTTTTGCCCTGGCCCATTTTCTCTATGTATCGACAGAAGCGGCCTTCTCCCTGACACTGCATGTCCTGATCTTTGCGGTCACCCTGTTCCTGCTTCAAACCATCAGCCCGGCCCGAGCCGTGCGCATGACCATGCCGCCGGAACAGCCGCCCCCGCCGGGCGTGGTCGATCTGGAGTGGGACTGGGTCCTGGAAGAACCGGCCGAGTTCGCACGCCACACCGCATTCACCCGCTTCCTGCGTTTCCTGGCCCGGACCTTTGCCGAGATATTTTTTGGGGAGATCCGTGTCCAAGGCCGCGAGAACCTGCGCATCGGCCAGGGCGCGGTGATCGTGGCCAATCACCCCAATACCTTCTTCGACCCCATGCTGATCACCGCCATCCTGCCGGGTCGCCTCAGCTACTGGGCCAAATCCACCTTGTGGGACCTACCGGTTCTCGGCTCGGTTCTCGATCGCCTGGGCGCCATTCCCGTTTATCGCCGTCAGGATCAACACCAGGGCGATCCTCGCGAGGGTAACCGCAAATCCATGGAGGCCGCGGCCCGGCGACTGGGCAAGGGCGCCATGGTGCTGCTCTTTCCCGAGGGCGTCAGCCAGGTAGGTTTGAGCCTGAAACCGGTGAAAACCGGGGCGGCAAGACTGGGCTTTCAGGCGATGGAAGCAACCGATTGGCAGGTAGACGTCCCCCTGATTCCCATCGCCCTGGACTACTCGGATCCCGCTATCTTTCGGTCCGGCGTCACCATCCGCATCGGCGAGCCCATCAGCCTGAAGACTATGCAAGAAGCCTTCGATGCCGACCCCAGGGAAGCGGTTGTCCAGGTTACCGACACCATCGCGGAAAGCCTGAAGAACATGTTGCCGCACCTCGATAATCCTCAACTGGAAGAGTTGGTCCGCTACGTTCAGGACTTGTACGGCGAACGCGTTTTGCAGATTCTGGAGCAAGAGGACGAAACCGCGGCCCGGCTGGCGATCAGCGAGGCGGTCAATCATTACCAACGTATGGACCCGGATACCCTCTACCTGTTCAGCGAGCGCCTGGCGGCTTATCATGCTGAAAGCAAACGCCTGGCCACGCCCGACAACCATCCACCCGTTCCTTTCAGCAGCATGCTTAAGTTCCTGGTCGGCATGCTGGACCTGGCTAGTTTCGGTATATTGATCAATTGGATTCCCTATCGACTTACCGGTCGCGTGGCGACCGCAATCGGCGGTTCCTCCGGGGTCTGGCTGGCCACCATCAAACTGGCCGCGGGCGCCCTGGTCTACGGCCTTTGGTACCTGCTGCTCGGTATCATCGGCTACATGACCATCGGACCCCTGCTCACCGCCGCCTTTTTGTTATGCGCCGTGCTCTCCGCCTTTCTTGCCCTGGGCGCCATGGACCGTTACGCGTTTCGCTTTCGGCGCCTGCGCACCCTGTGGCAATTGTTTTGGACCCAAGACACCGATGAAGACCTGGATGCTATGCGGCTCAGCCTGATCCAGGATCTGGAACGTTTTCGAGAAAGTTACGCCTTCTACAAGGCAAGGGAGACAGAACCATGGTAAGTATTGTCCACTTTGAATCTTTCGGCCTGGAAAACCTCGAGGTTACGCAGCGGGAACTTGGCGAGCCCGGCCCGGGTCAGGTGCGTGTCAAAGTCCACGCCGTATCCCTGAACTACCGCGACCTGTTGATGGTGAAGGGCGGATACAACCCACGCCTCAAACTGCCCATGATTCCATGTAGCGACGGCGCGGGTGAAATTACGGCCGTGGGCGAGGGCGTCGACAACCTGGCCGTCGGCGACCGGGTATGCTCTACCATGATTCCCGATTGGGAAGGCGGCCGACCCGCCGCATCCATCCAATACACCACGCTGGGCGGGCCGGTGGACGGTTTGCTGGCGGAAGAAGTGATCTTACCCGCCAACGCCTTTCTGAAGATCCCCGACTACCTGGATTGGGCGCAGGCCGCCTGCCTGCCCGTGGCCGGCTTGACCGCCTGGAGTTCCCTGGTCACGGAAGCCAAGATCGGCAAGGGCTCCAAGGTCTTGTTATTGGGCACCGGCGGAGTCAGCATCATGGCGCTGGGTATCGCCAAGGCGTTGGGCGCCGAGGTCGTCATCACCTCCGGTTCCGATGAAAAACTGGCCCGCGCCAGGGAACTGGGCGCCGACCATACCATCAATTACAAAACCACCCCGCGTTGGGACAAAGCGGTCACTGCCGTCTATCCCGAGGGTGTGGACTGCACCCTGGAAGTGGGCGGCGACGGCACCTTCGACCTATCGGTCAAGTCCACCGGCTTGGGCGGCACCATCGCCTTGATCGGCGTCCTGGCCGCAAGCAACAAGGCCGTCAACCTGACCGCCGCCTTCATGCGACGCCTGCGCCTTCAGGGCATCCTGGTCGGCAGCCGTTCCGAGTTTGCCGACTACCTGGCTTTTCTGGCCCAGAGCCGTATCGAACCCGTGATCAGCCACCGTTTCGAAGGATTGGCCGGCGCCCCGGAGGCGTTCAGACTGATGGAAGCCGGGGGACACTTCGGCAAAATCGTCATCGAATTATAGGAAGTGGTCACCATGCAGTACACTTTTCGAGTCGGGAGTCTTCTTGATAAACTCTGCTGGATCTTCGACCTGGACGGAACCCTCACCCAACAACTCTACGACTTCCCGGCCATCAAGCGGCAATTGGGCATCCCCCCCGATCAGGGCATCCTGGAAACCATGAGGCATATGGAACCGGAAAAAGCGGCCCGAGTCGGCGCCGAACTTGATGCCATCGAGGACGGCATCGCGCGGCGTTCGATCGCCTCACCGGGCGCGGAGGCCCTGCTCCAATCATTGCACGCGAGAGGCTGCCGCCTGGGTATCCTCACTCGCAATACCAAGGCGCGGGCTCACCTGACCCTGGACATCCTGGGATTCGATCATTTCTTCAATGACGAAGATATCCTGGGCCGCGAGGAAGCGCCTCACAAACCCGATCCCGCCGGTATCAACCACCTCCTGGCCAATTGGTCCGCCGGGCCGGATGACGCCTTGTTTATCGGCGACAATATCTACGATGTGCAGACGGGGAGAAGCGCCGGCGTGACCACGGTCCACTTCGACCCGGAAGGCGATCGCCCTCATGCCGATCTGGCCGATTTGACCATTTCCAGTCTCAACGAATTGATTCAGGCAAATTGAAGACCCCGGGCGTGGACGCGCCCGGGAAACCCCACTTGTTATTGGTTCTCGCCCAAGCCTAGCCTTTCCAGTCGGTAGGCGCCGCTGAAGATGTGTTCGCACCAGGTCATGTTTTCCAGGTACCAGGCCACCGTTTTGCGCATGCCGGTCTCGAAGCTTTCCTTGGGTTTCCAGCCCAATTCCTCTCCGATCTTGCTCGCGTCGATCGCGTAACGCCGGTCATGACCGGGCCGATCTTTCACAAAGGTTATCTGCTCGCTGTACGGCTTGTCGCCGGGACGTATATCGTCCAGAATCGCGCAGATATGCTTGACCACTTCCAAGTTGGTCTTCTCGTTGTGTCCGCCGATATTGTAGGTCTCCCCTCCCCTCCCCTTTTCGAGAGCGACCAGAATCGCCTCGCAGTGATCGACCACATACAGCCAGTCGCGAATATTGGAGCCGTCGCCGTAAATGGGAATGGGCTCGCCGCGCAGGGCTTTCAAAATAATCACCGGAATCAATTTCTCGGGGAACTGGTAGGGGCCGTAGTTGTTGGAGCAGTTGGTGGTCACCACATCCATGCCGTAGGTGTGTTGATAGGCGCGCACCAAGTGGTCCGACGATGCCTTGGAAGCTGAATAAGGCGAGTTGGGCGCGTAGGGCGTAGTCTCTGTAAAGAAACCCTCGTCTCCCAGCGAACCGTAGACCTCATCGGTAGATACATGCAGAAAACGGAAGTTAAAGCCGTCACCCGCCTCGACCAGGTAACGCCTGGATTGTTCCAGAAGCGTGAAGGCGCCCAGAATATTGGTCTGAATAAAAGGCGCGGGACCGTCGATGGAACGGTCAACATGACTTTCGGCCGCAAAATTCACGATCCGTGTGACCTTGTGTTCGCGCAGTAAGCGGGCAACCAGGGCGTCGTCACAGATATCGCCCTTCACGAAATGATAGTTCTCGTGATCGGCAACCGGGGCCAGATTCTCCGGGTTGCCGGCATAGGTCAACTTGTCCAGGTTCACAATACGATGACCCTGAGCCAGGGCCGCGTACACGAAATTGGCGCCGATAAAACCGCAACCGCCGGTTACCAGCATCGTCTGTTGGTCCACTGGGAACCTCCGTCACTCTACTTCTAATAAGGCTTGGAAGGGGCCTACGTCACCCTTACCCTCGCGCAGAACCGTCACTTCATCGTCCTCGATGGAAACCACCGTGGAGTACTCGGGATGAATGTATTCACCGTCAATGGCCAGGTCCACGGAATGGGCGAAGCGGTCCTTGATATCGTACACATCGGCGCAGGGATACTCGTCGTCGGCCATTTGGCAGGTGGTGGAGATGATGGGATGGCCCAACTGACGCACTACTTCCAGAATCACAGGATGGTCGGGTACGCGGATGCCCACCTGCTTGCGCTTGCTCTGCAACAGTTTCGGGACCTGGCGGGTGGCGGGCAGCACAAAGGTATAAGGGCCGGGCAACAGCTTGCGCATCAATTTGTAGGCGCGGTTGGAAACATGACCGTATTCGCTGATATGTTTCAGGTCGCTACAAATAAAACTGAGCGGTTTGCCTGGGTCCAGGCGCTTGATGCGGTAAATGGCGTCGATGGATTTCTTCTCGAAGATGCTGCACCCCAGGCCGTAACAGGTATCGGTGGGATAGGCGATCAGCCCGCCGGTTCGCAAGTGATTGAGAACCTGGTCTATAAGCCGCTGTTGAGGATTGATGGGGTGAATGGAAAGTATACGCAAAACGTCCGCCGCCGGGGTACTGTCGGGCGAGGCCCGAAGCGCTTACTATACACCAAATAACACCGTCATTTCCACTGATGCTTCCCGCAAGCTTGATCCGAACATGGGCATGTAGCGCCGGCTGCCTACTCAGTGGGTAGGCCGTCGACAAAGTTGCATATAGGCTTTCTAACCATGACGCACCGCGCCGTGTCGGCGTGGATCGGCGCCGCCGCTCAGCCGATCCCCGTCGGCGGCAACGGCTTGTGCGCCGCCGAAGAAGAGATTGCGCTCCTGCCAACGCTTCACCTCGAAGCCTGCCCGTTCCAGCGATTGTGCGCACTCTTCAGGGATGCCGCCCTCACATTGTAGGACGCCGTCTTCATAATGGATACGCGGTGCATCGACGGCTGCCTGCGGGTCCATGCCGAAGTCGATCGTGTTGCAGATGGTTTGCAGAATCGCGCTACGAATGCGGTTGCTGCCCGCGCTGCCCAGGGTCAGCGCCAATCCCCCCTTTTCGTTTAGCACCGTGGTGGGGCACATCATGGAAAACAAGTGCTGTCCGGGCTGGTGCCGGTGCCAACCGGCGGGGTTCAGGTCAGCCTCGCCGAGGATATTGTTAAGACAGATACCGGTATCGTCGATCAGGTAGCCGGCCGATTCACCCGCCGAGGTGGTAATACTGACCGAAAGGCCGTCCGCGTCCACGGCGCTAAGATGCGTGGTATGGCCCGGACCGGAAGGCTTGGGCTCCTCTTCGGGAAAAGGGACGCCCGCGAGCGCCTGGTGCAATCGGGCGCGCCACCGCTCGATATTCTCCCGCTCGAGTACGGCCGGTTCCCCGGATGTCTGTCCTTCGCCCCACTCCGCACGAGCCAGGTTGGTGAGTTTCATGACATGGGCCAGAGTGATCAGGTGCCTGGGGTTGTGGGGATGGTTCGCCTTGGGCGTAGCGGCCAGTAAAGCCAGGGAGAAGGCAATCAGACTGCCGCCGTGAGAGGGCAGCGGGGTCAGCAATACGGTATTCCCTCGAAAATCCACGCGCAACGGCGCCAGTTTACGGGCTCGGTAGCCGGCCAGGTCCTCCCGGGTGATCAGGCCCCCGTTGCGCCGGTGGTCCTCTACGATTTGTTCGGCCAGTTCCCCGCGATAGAAATAGTCGGGCCCTTCAGCGGCCAGGCGTTCCAAGCTGACGGCCAGCTTGGGAAAACGCATGGCATCACCGGCCGTTTTGGGTCCGTTCGCGCTCCAAAAACCTTGTTTGAGTTGCGGCGTGTCGCTGAAGATGTCCGTCAGCAGAGTAAGGATATAGGCCATATTACGCGGCATGGTAAAACCGTCGCGGGCCAGGGCAATGGCGGGACTCAGTAACTCGGGAAGCGGCAGACGTCCCCACTCCCGAGCCAGGCGGCACAAACCGGCCACGGCGCCGGGCACAGCCGTACTGCCGCGACCGATCCAAAACGACTGGGTTGCGGTACCGAAATCCACCTGGATCTCGCGAAAATCCGTGGTGCGATCAGGCCTGCCGGAAGGCATGGAAGCAAAAAAGTCGTAAGCAACGGCAGGCCTGTCGCCGCCGGAATCGACCACCAGCGCAAACCCGCCGCAGCCGATATTGATGACGGTCGCTTCGGCCACAAAAGAAGCGAAAGCGGCGGCAACGGCAGCATCGGCGGCATTCCCTCCGCGCGCAAAAACGGAAGTTCCGGCCGCGGCCGTGCGTTTATCACCGGCCGCAACGATCCCTCGGCCGGTCATACGTCAAGCCCCGGTAGAAGCCGCAAGCCTTGCGACAAAACGTGATGCTGAAATGGGTAGCAAAAAGCCGCAAGGTTTTTACCTTGCAACTTGTAACCGGCAACTTGCAACTTGTTATCTCTTACCCTGCTTTTTAATTTGAATCCAATCGACCACTTCGTCCTGGCTATTGTCATCGAAGGAAATGGAAAGGTCGTCCTTATCCATAACACCGGGAAAGTTGAGGTTGGTGCCGGTATCATAGGTCTCATCGAGAAAGTCGGTACGTACCGGCGGCAGGTAATCGGGGTCCTCGGTAAAGGTGGGCGGTTTGTTGTCCAAGGGATCGCCCAAACCGGCGTCGTCCACTTCCACCAGATCCACCTCGACACCTTTGGTGGAGCCGCCCTTCCGAAAGAAGCTGATCAAATCGTCAAGCGTACAGGGTTTGCCGAACAGCGAGACCTGGCGTTGTTTACGCTTGGCCTGCAAGGTTTCCGCATCGGAGAAGACGATCTTCTGATACATGATCAGACAGTTATCTTTCTTGGCCTTAAGCGTATCTACCTTGTTTTTGAACTCGCTTTTGAGGGCCGGGCTGGGTTGCTTGCTGACCTGGGAACGGGCCTCTTTGATTTGTTTTTCCAGGTAGGAGGCCTCGCGGGCGTAATTCAACAGCGAGGAAAAAACGGGCACCTCGGTGGTCTTGGCGCTGATACCGCCGTCGTTTAAGGTAACGCGAGCGTTGTCGAAGAAACTGGCCAGACACTCGAAAGCAACGCGCAAATCAGCGTCTTTGTAGACAAGGGAGGGGCAGTTGCCCTTGCGCACTACCTTTTCAAGGGAGTTGATCATCTTTTGTTCCAGCGTGGTGAACTTGCCGTTATAACCGGGCCGGATACCGATGACGCGGACGATGTCCCGGTGGATCTTCTTGAGCACATTGGTGGGCGTCAGCGAATGCTGGAACAGACTTTCATCCACCTCGATCGGTTGTTCCTCGACAACCTTGTCCTCTTCCGGTTCGGTAATCTTCTCAACCTGAGGTTGGCTTTCTTGAGACGGCTTCTTTTTACCGGCCTGTAAATACCTGGCCACTTTGCCCTGTGATTGCATCCTGCCTCACCTGGTGCTGTCAGCTCTAACCCCTATTTACAGTGTATGCCATTAGGAAGTTATTGACAACCAAGAAAATCGGAGATTGTATGCGGGCTGTTCTTCCCCGGAAGAGACAGCACACTACACGTAGCGATGATTTCCGAGGGTTTAAATTTTCTCCAAGGTCTCCTTCAATTCCTGAAGTCGACGATCGAGCGACGGGGTTGTGGCGGTGCCGGACCGGAGCAGTTCCTGGTTCAAAAGGTCCAGTTCCCTGCGCGAGCGGTCGCGGGCATTCCATTTGTTGGTTAGGTTCAGGGCCAGCTGTTTGACGGTAAGGGTATCGAATGGCTTCTTGATGAACAGCAAGCGGCTGTTAAAGCCCAGCTTGTCGATCATCTCTTCCCAGGTATAGTCTGAATAGGCGGTTACGATAACGATCTCGGTATAGGGCAGCTTTTGCCAGATCTTTTCGGCGGTCAGAATGCCGTCCCAACCGGGCGGCATGCGAACATCCATAAAAATTACCGAATAAGGCTTGCCGTCCTCGGCGGCCTTCTCGGCCATGTGCAGGGCATCCTTCCCCTGGTAGGCCGAATCGATATGGAATTGGATATCGTCAAACGGGTCGTGGAAGTTGGGGACATCGTCGTCGGGGTCGTCCTCGAATAACTTCTCTTCAAGGTAGTCGATATCCAGCTTCTTATCAGGTAACGCATTGAGGACTTTTAAGAAGTCCTTGTGGATTGCGTCGTTGTCATCACAGATAAGAATGTTTGTATTGAAGTCGGGATCGTTCATATTTGCCATAAACAGAGCCCTTGCGTCCTAAACCTGATTTTGCTGATTATAACCCGAAAAAAGGAAAAATGGGGAACAGGCATTCCCCATTTCCTGTATTTTCTTACATTTGGATGATCCGATTGTCCACGCCGAGGGCTGCCTGACGCACGGCTTCACTCAGGGTGGGGTGTCCATGAACGGTACGGGCGACGTCCTCGGCCGAGGCGCTGTATTCCATGGCCAGCACGGCTTCAGCTATCAGTTCCGAGGCATTGGCGGCGACGATATGCACGCCCAGAACCCGGTCCGTTTCCGCGTGGGCCAGGATCTTGACGAAGCCGTCGGTCACGTCGGCGCAGCGGGCGCGAGAATTCGCTCGGAAAGGGAATTGACCCGTGTTGTAGGGAACTTCGGCTTCTTTCAACTCCTCCTCGGTCTTGCCCACGCAGGCGACCTCAGGCCAGGTGTAGACGATGTTGGGGATGGCGTCGTAGTTCAGGTGACCGGCCTTGCCCGCCAATTGTTCGGCCAGGGCGATGCCCTCATCCTCTGCCTTGTGGGCCAACATCAGGCCGCCGATCACATCGCCGATAGCGTAAATACCGGGTGCGCCGGTGGACCAGTGGTTGTCTACCTGGATGAAGCCGTGCTTGTCCGGGGTAATGCCCGCGTTTTCCAGGCCCAAACCTTCCGTGTAGGGGCGACGACCCACGGAGACCAGGACCTTGTCGACTTCAAACGACAGTTCTTTGTCTTTCTTGTCCTTGGCGGTGACATGCACCTTACCGTCTTTCACCTCGGCGCCGGTTACGCCCGTACTCAGGTGGAATTTCATCCCCTGGCGGGTCAGCACCTTCTTCATTTCCTTGCTGACAGCTTTGTCCATGGGAGGCAGGATGCGATCCAGAAACTCGACCACGGTCACCTTGGCGCCCAGACGCGCCCAGACGGAGCCCAGTTCCAAGCCGATAACGCCGCCCCCCACCACCAGCAGGTGCTCGGGCACCTTGTCGAAAGCCAGGGCGCCGGTGCTGCTGACGATGTGTTCGCCGAAAGGCAGGAAGGGCAGTTCCACGGGCTTGCTGCCGGTGGCGATGATGATGTGCTTACCGGTCAGGACTTGGGTTTCCTCGCCCGCGACCTCTACCTTGCCGTCACCCAGCAGTTTGCCGACGCCGGTAAAGCCGGTGATCTTGTTCTTTTTGAACAGGTAGGCGATGCCGTCGGTCAAGCCCTTGACCACGTCGGTCTTGCGGCCCATCATGGCGGCCAGATCCAATTTCAGTTCGCCCACCTCGATGCCGTGTTTGGCAAAGCCTTTATGGGCATCGTGGAATTTTTCCGAGGATTGCAACAGGGCCTTGGAAGGAATACAGCCCACGTTCAGACATGTGCCGCCGAAGGTGTTGTATTTCTCGATAACGGCGGTGTTCAGGCCCAACTGGGCGGCGCGGATGGCGGCCACATAGCCGCCCGGTCCGCTGCCGATGATAATGACGTCGAATTCCATAAGTCAGATCTCCAGCATGATTCGGGAGGGGTCTTCCAGGCATTCTTTGACCTTGACCAGGAAGGTGACGGCCCCCTTGCCGTCCACAATGCGGTGGTCATAGGAAAGAGCGACGTACATCATGGGTCGAACGACGACCTGGTCGTCCACCACCATGGGCCGCTTCTCGATCTTGTGCATACCCAGGATACCGCTTTGGGGCGGGTTGAGGATGGGCGTAGACAGCAGCGAGCCGTAGATGCCGCCGTTGGAGATCGTAAAGGTGCCGCCGCTGAGGTCGTCCAGCGAAATCTTGCCGTCCCGTGCCTTGGTTGCATAGGCGGCGATACTGTTCTCGACCTCGGCAAAGGTCATATTGTCGGTGTCGCGCAGGATGGGGACAACCAGCCCTTTCTTGGAGCCCACGGCCACACCGATGTCGTAGTAGTCCCGGTAGATGATATTGTTGCCGTCGATCATGGCGTTGATTTCGGGAACTTCCTTGAGAGCCGACACGCAGGCTTTGACGAAGAAGGACATAAAACCCAGCCGAATGCCGTATTTCTTGGCGAAAGCATCCTTATATTTCGCACGCAGTTCCATGACGGCGCTCATGTCGATCTCATTGAAGGTGGTCAGGATGGCCGCGGTCTGCTGGGCTTCTACCAGGCGTTGGGCAATGCGGCGACGCATCATGGACATAGGCGCCACGCGCTCTCCGCGAGCGGCGGTCTTCTTGGGAGCCAGGTGCAGATCGACCACATGGCCGCTCTTGGCGGCGGGTTTGGGAACGGGCGCGGGCGCCGGTTTAGGAGCGGGCGTGACGGGCCGGGGCGCCGCCTTTTTGGCCGC
This sequence comes from Acidobacteriota bacterium, assembly GCA_030066195.1. Taxonomy (GTDB): domain Bacteria; phylum Acidobacteriota; class Holophagae; order Acanthopleuribacterales; family Acanthopleuribacteraceae; genus JASJCB01. Next base: position 7,895 of record JASJCB010000134.1, on the reverse strand, counting down.
GGCGGCTTTCAGGGCGTCTTCTTTCAAAATACGGCCGTCTTTGCCGGTGCCTTCGATGGTTGCGGGATCCAAGCCTTCCTCGGTCACGATGCGCTGGACCGCGGGTGAAAGGGGTTGTGTCGCTGAAACCTGATCGGGGGCGTCTTGCGCGGGCGCTTCCTCGGCGACGGGCGCCGGAGCGGGTGCGGGGCTTGCGGCGCCCGCGGCGGCGGTATCGATATGACCGATGACCTGACCCACGGTGACCACTTCGCCGGCTTCAACCGCAATGGAGACCACGCCGCCCTCGTCGGCATTCAACTCCATATTGGCCTTGTCGGTTTCCAGCTCCAGGATTGCCTCGTCTTTGGCAACGGTTCCGCCGTCTTCCACGAACCATTCGCTGATCATGGCCTCGGTAACGGACTCACCCGCTTGGGGTACCTTGATCTCTATTTTCATGCCTTCTCCCTGTAATCCGGCTGCCGGCCTACCGGCAATATCCACAAACGCCGGTATTGTAGTACGAAACGGCTTGGGAGAGAAGCACCTTCACAGCCCTAACCCGCAACGCATCAGCTATAGTCGGACGATTCGGTCTATTATCAAGTAAAGATTTCTTTAAATCAACACTCACGTGGGTTTGAAAGGATCGGCGCTACGGCCTGCTACTGCAAACGATAGGCGGCCAGACCGCTACTGGCATATTCGATGTAACCGCCGTTACCGTCGCGGACCAGGATCAGGCACTCGACCCCCGGTAAATCCTCGATCACTTCCAGGCCCTCCTCCGGAGTCAGCACCAGCAAAGCGGTGGCCAGTCCGTCCGCGGTCATGCAGTCGTCGGCGATAACAGAGGCCGAAGCGATGCCGTGGGTTACCGGATAACCGTTACGGGGATCGATGATATGGCTGTATTGTTTGCCTTCATGGGTAAAATAAATGCGGTAATCGCCGGATGTCGCCATCGCCCGGTCTTTCAGATCGAAGACCCCGTAAACTTCCCGGCCTTTTTCATAATTCGGCTTTTCGACCGCCATTCGCCAGGGATCGCCTTGCGGGTTGACCCCTTTCACGCGGACCTCGCCGCCGATGTTGACCAGGTAATTGGTGAAACCGCTTTCTTCAAGTCGTGAAGCCACCCGGTCAACGGCATAACCTTTGGCAATGGCGCTCAGGTTGACGGTGAGTTCCGGCAGGTTTTTGATCAAGCTGTTATCGGAGATGCTCAACCGTTGCATGCCGCCCCTGGCCAGGGCTTCTTCAATCGACCCCGGTTCGGGGAATTGCAGGCGTTCGTGGGTGCCGAATCCCCATAACTCGATGAGCGGGCTGATGGTGGGGTCCAGGGCGCCGCGAGTCTTCGCATGAAGATCCAAGGCCGCCGCAACCACCGCGGCGGTGGCTTCGGAAACGGGGAAAGGTTCTGTTGTCCGATGCTCATTGAACCGGGAAACCTCGCTGGAGTCCAGCCAGTTGGACATCAACGAATTGGTCTCTCCCATGACGGCGATCAGGTCTTGATGATGCGTCTCGTCCATGGGCAGTGCGCTGACCACGCGGACCTGGTAGTAGGTGCCCATGGTCTTGCCACGCCAATCGTAATGCTTCTCGGAAGGGCCGCAACCCAACACCGTAAACAGAAGAAGCACCGGTAACCACCGGTGCTTCGTTCCATAAGGGTTCAGATTTGTCGAATTAGAACTCATCGTACGCGATCATTTCCTTTTCGACGCCCAGATCGAAGAGCATTTTATTGGCGGCCGCGATCATCATCGGGGGACCGCACATGTAGTACTCGATCTCGGTGGGATCATCGTGGTCCTTCAGGTAGTTATCGTAAAGCACCTGGTGGATGAAACCGACCGGGCCTTCCCAATTATCCTCGGGCAGAGGGTCAGAGAGGGCCACGTTGTAGTTGAAGTTGGGGAAGTCATCTTGGATATTCTTGAAGTGGTCATCGTAGAACATTTCCCGCAGGGAACGCGCGCCGTACCAGAAGGTAACCTTGCGGTTGGTCTTCCTGGTATGGAACAGGTCGAAGATGTGGCTGCGCATGGGCGCCATGCCGGCGCCGCCGCCGATGTAGCACATCTCGCGTTCGGTATCCTTGGCAAAGAACTCACCGTAGGGACCGCTGACCACCACCTTGTCGCCCTTCTTCACGTTGAAGATATAGGAGGAGGCGATACCCGGCGGCACGTCGTCGCGATTGGGCGGCGGCGAGGCGATCCGCACGTTCAGCATGATCATGTTGCCCTCGGCGGGGTGGTTGGCCATGGAGTAGGCGCGGAAGCATTCCTCCGGGTTGTTGGCGGTGTAACGCCACAGGTTGTACTTGTCCCAGTCGGGGTGGTATTCGTCTTGGATGTCGAATTCCGAGTACTTCAGGTTGTGATACTCGGGAATGTCGATCTGGATATAACCGCCGGCCGTGAAGTCCAGGGTCTGTCCGCCGTCCAGGTCCAGGATGAGTTCTTTGATGAAGGTCGCCACGTTGTCGTTGGAACGAACGGTGCAGTTGAACTTCTGAATGCTGAAGACCTCTTCGGGTACTTCAATCGTCATGTCCTGCTTGACCTTCACCTGACAGGCCAGGCGCCAGTTGTCCTTGGCTTCCTTACGCGAAATGTGGGTCAGTTCGGTCGGCAGGATATCACCGCCGCCTTCAAGCACCCTGCATTTACACATGGCGCAGGTTCCGCCGCCGCCGCACGCGGAGGGCAGGAAGATCTTGGAGCCGGAAAGGGCGCCCAGCAGCGTACCGCCCGGGGAGACCTTGGGACTTTTTTCCTCGTCGCCGTTGACCAGGATGTTGACTTCACCCTGTGGTACCAGTTTCTTTTCGAGGACAGTCAACAGGCCCACAAGGGACAGGATGACTCCCGCGAAAACCGCGATTGAAAGTGCAATGATCATGCAGCTTCCTCCTTAGAGCTTGATGCCGATGAAGGTCATGAATCCGATGGCCATCAGTCCGGTGATGATCATGGTGACCCCCAGGCCCCGCAGGCCGGCAGGCAGGTTCGAGTATTGGAGCTTGGTGCGAATGGAAGCCATCCCTACGATAGCCAACGCCCAGCCGATTCCCGAGCTGAGTCCGTAGACACAAGTCTCGCCGAAGTCGTATCCCTTGGTACCCATTTGTAAGGAAGTACCCAGAATGGCGCAGTTCACGGCGATCAGCGGCAGGAAAATGCCGAGTGCGGTGTAAAGGGGTGGGAAGAATTTATCTAACACCATCTCCACCAGTTGGACCATGGCGGCAATTACGGCGATGTAACAGATAAACTGCAGGAAGCTCAAGTCCACGGTAGCGCCCCAGGCACCGGCCCAGGCGAGGGCGCCGTCCCGCAGTAGGAAGTGGTTGATCAGCCAGTTGACCGGCGCCGTAACCGTGAGTACGAAGACGACGGCCAGACCCAGGCCGAAAGCGGTATCGATCTTCTTGGAACAAGCCAGAAAGGAACACATGCCCAAGAAAAGAGATAAGAGGATGTTCTCGATGAAGATCGCTTTCATCGCAATGTTGACGTATTCAGCTATCATGATGCACCCCTAATCCTCGAAATGGCCCGACATGGTGCGCTGCAACCAGATGATGACGCCCAGAATCAGGAAGGCGCCGGGAGGCAGCAACATCAGGCCCATATTGGTGTAACCGGCCTCGTAGGCAACTTGCGGAACAACCTGGAACCCGAAGAGGGTTCCGTTGCCGAACAATTCGCGACCGAAGGCGACCACGATCAGGATGACGCTGTAACCCAGGGAGTTCCCCAAGCCGTCCAGGAAGGAAGGCCAGGGCTTGTTGGCCATGGCAAATGCCTCGGCGCGGCCCATAACGATACAGTTGGTAATGATGAGGCCTACGAACACGCTGAGTTCTTTACTCATGTCGTAACTATAGGCTTTCAATACCTGGTCAACCAGGATCACCAGGGTGGAGATCACGCTCAACATGACGATGATGCGTATCTTGTTGGGAATAAAGTTTCTCAAAATGGAAATGATTACGTTGGAACCGCAAAGCACGAAGGTCAGCGAGATACACATGACCAGCGCCGGTTGCAGGCTGGTCGTGATGGCGAGCGCCGAGCAAATGCCCAGCACCTGGAGAGTAATGGGGTTGTTGTCCCACACCGGGTCCTTGACAATAGCGCGTTCCTTCTTGCCGAAGAGTGTACCCTTGGGCTTGGCGGCGGTTTCGGTGGCCGTCGTCATCTTGTCGCACTCCTTGAACTGCTTCTCAACGTTTGGAAGTAAGGTTCGTAGGTTTCCAGGTCTCTCTTCATAAACACGTTCATGCCGTCGCCGGTGAGGGTGGCGCCGCTGATGCCGTCCACCTGATGGGGACCGGAGGCGGTGGGGCCCTTGGCGACGGTGATGGAAACCAGGTTATTGTTCTCGTCCAGGATCTTTTTGCCCTTGAAGCTTTCTTGAAACCAGGCCTCGGTAACACGGGCGCCCAGACCGGGTGTTTCCTTGTGTTCGTAGAAGGTAACGCCTTTGATCGTGTTGAGATCGGTCTCCAACGCCAGGTAACCCTTGATGATATCCCAAAGGCCGTAGCCCTCGATGGGAACCACATAGGCGTCGACACCGCCTGTTTCTCCCCGGTGGACATAGACCAGCTTGTAACCGGGATCGTATTCGGCTCGCTTCTGCCCGGCCCTGGCGGCCAACAGGCCGACCTTGGAATCGAAACGGCGTACCAGGGTGCCCAGGTCGAGGTCTTGCAGCTCATCGGGCACATATCCCAGCTTAGCCAATTCCGTTTCCATGAATTTACGGTCCTGCTCGGCATTGTCTTTGTCGAGGATCTTGATTTCGAATTCTTTTTCGAACAATTCGAAGGCCTTGTCAGGCGTCTTCTTCAGTTCCATCGGGTCGTGACCGACCGCGCCCAGGATGTTGACCGTGACGTCCAGTTTCACGTTTTTTTCCTGGATGGGCTTCAGGGCCGTGGCGGCCAGCGCCAGGACCACCGCACAGAACACACAGATGACGGACGCGAAAACAAAGGTATAGGCATCGCCTTTACGTTGCACGGCTCAACCTCCTCTTCACATTAGCCTGCACCACCTGGTGATCGATCAGCGGTGCAAAGATGTTCATGAACAAGATAGCCAGCATGACCCCCTCGGGGTATGCCGGGTTCCACGTTCTGATCAGAATGGTAATGAACCCGATCAGGAAACCATAGACCCATTGGCCCGTTGTCGTCCTGGCCGCGCTCACCGGGTCGGTGGCCATAAAGACCGCGCCGAACATCAGGCCGCCGGCAACCAGGTGTTCCCAAGGGGTCATGCTGAGCATGCCCAAGGCATCGGGACCGGCGAAGGCCTGCAACAAGGCCGCGGTAACGGCCGCGCCGCCCAGCGTGGAAGCCATGATGCGCCAACTCCCCACCCCGCAGGCGATGAGGATGACCGCCCCAATCAGACAGGCAAACGCTGACGTTTCACCGATGGAGCCTGGGATGGCACCCCAGAACATGTTCGACATGCTGTAACCCGCACCGGCCAGGGCCTCGGTGGTAGAGGCGCCGGTTGCGGTTGCGGCCGCGGCGGAAAGAGGCGTCGCGGCGCTGTAACCGTCAACGGCAACCCAAACGAGATCACCCGAAATCTGCTGCGGATAGGAGAAGTAGAGGAACGCGCGCGCGGTCAGCGCGGGGTTCAGCACGTTCATGCCCGTACCGCCGAAGATTTCCTTGCCGATGACAACACCGAAGCTGATGCCCACGGCAACCTGCCACAGGGGAATGTCCGGCGGACAGGTCAAGGGGAACAAGATACCTGTCACCAGAAAACCCTCGTTGATTTCGTGGCGCCGAAGAACCGCAAAGAGCACTTCCCAAACACCGCCGGCAGCATAGCTGACGATGATGATAGGCAATATCTGCAAAAATCCGCTGCCGAAGAGGCCCGCGATGTTATCGGTGGGATCGCCGGCAGCTTTAGCCATTTGCAGGCCCACGTTGTAGGCGCCGTACAGGATACAAGGGACCAGCGCGACGATGACCATGCTCATCAAACGCTTGCTGTCCAGCGAGTCGCGAACATGGACCCGGGTGTTGGTTACGTTTTTGGGCGTAAAGAGAAAGCTCTCCTGGGCTTCATAAAGAGGGTAGAACTTTTCGAGCTTACCGCCCTTGAGGAACATGTGTTCGTTCTTCTGAAAAAGGTCATGCAGAAATTTCAAATCACCCATCCTTCTCGATCATCTCGAGGCCCTCGGCAATGATCTGACTGACCTCGGTCTTGGAGGGGTCGATATAGGTGCACAAGGCAAAGTCCTCGGGCTCGCATTCCAGGATCCCTAATTGCTCCATGGCCTCGATGTCTCCGGCCATACAAGCTTTGGTCAGGTGCTCGGGGAAGACATCCAGCGCAACCACACGCTCCCACAGACCCGACTGGATGATTGCGCGATGACCACCGTTGATATTGGTGTTCATCTTGAAACGCTTACCGCCGAAAAGCCCGCTGAAATAGGTTCGCGTATAGCTGGGGAGATTGAAGCCCGGCATCATCCAACCGATGAATCGCTGCTCGCGACCTTCCGGCAAAACCGTTACCAGGTCGTCGTAGAAGCCGAGGAAGCCCTCGGAAGCCCGCACGGCGCCGGAGAGAATGTTGCCGGAAATATAGCGTTGTTCGCCCTCGGCCACATTACCGCCGGTCAGATCGGAGATGCGAGCGCCCATCCGCGCCCTGATATAGGCAGGTTTGTTGACGGAAGGACCGGCAACGGCAACCACGCGTTTGGTGGGATATTTGCCGTCCAGCAACAAGCTGCCGATAAGCACCGCATCGCGGGCGGTCACGTGCCAAACGACCTCCCCCTTGTTGATGGGGCTGACATGGCCGATATGAGTGCCGGTCAGGCCGGCGGGGTGTTTGCCGCTGAAGCTGTGCTTGGTGCCGCTGCTGCCGCTGAAACTGTCATCGGCGCCCTTGGCCGTGCAGACGTGAACCACGCCGCAAAGCACGCTCAGAGCCGCAACGCCGGCTTTGAATGCTTCGTTGTCTTCTTTTAAGGAGAAGTTGGGGTCGCCGGCCAGGGGCGCGGTGTCCATGCAGTTGACGAAAATCGCCTTGGGATTGTCGTCCCTGCCGGCAATTTTGTTGAAAGGCCGACGCCGGATGCAGGGCCAGACGCCGCCCGCCCGCAATTCGTCGATGAGGGTATCCCGATCCATACCCGCAATTTCCGCGGCGGCATGCTTGGGGAAACTCTCGTGCTCTTCTCTTTCATCGGTGGCAATGATGATTTCTTCAATGACCCGGCGCGGACCGTAATTGATCGCGGTGACACGACCTCCGGCCGGAGAGAGGAATCGTACGGTCTCGTCTTTCTTGTCGTGAAAGAGCGGGGAACCGATCTTGACCTCGTCGTTAACCTTCACATCGAGCCTGGGTTTGAGACCTGGAAACTCTACGGGACAGACCCCTACAAACGAGGGATATGCCATATCGCTGGTTTCCTTGTTTGCCTCGCCCAGGATGGGGACGTCGTACCCCTTTTTGATCCTGAAATCGGCCATAAGAGACCTTCTCCTCGCAAAACTATTGAAGTCGGTTGCGCATCGCTGCACCGTACTTGTCGGCTTGGCTCTAGTTTCCCGTTAATTTTCCTCGCATAAAAAGAGGTTTGCTCGTTCCACGGAAACGTCTGTGCTGCCCAAACGGCTGTATTAAACCACAAATCCCTACACCGATAAAGAGATTTCGGGAGGATTTCAGGGTAATTATGGCGAGATATCGCGGCGTAGACCCAAAAAAAGCCCGCCTAGGAGGGCGGGCTTTTTTTGGAATATGTTTCGGCGACGTCCTACTTTCCCAGGGCATCACGCCCCAGTATCATCGGCTCTATCGGGCTTAACTACGGTGTTCGGAATGGGAACCGGTGTG
>JASJCB010000133.1 GCA_030066195.1 Acidobacteriota bacterium | reverse complement strand
TCTACAAACCGCCCTGATGCATTTACAAACAGCTTGGAACGAGGGCTTCCGCGAACCGGAAGCCGCATTTGCCATGGGCCGCACCCTGGGCGCGCTATACCTGCAAAGCCTGGCTGAACTGGAAACCATCAACAACCGGGAAGAGCGCGAGGCCCGCCGCCAAAACGCCCGCGCCCGTTACCGCGACCCGGCATTGGTCTTCCTGGCTCAGGGATCAGGCGCCGACATCGCTCCGCCCGAGTACCTCAGAGGCCTGATCGCGCTTTTCGAGGAACGTTTCGAGGACGCGTTGGCTGCTGCCCGGGCCGTGGTTGGGGAACGGCCCTGGTTCTACGAGGCGGTGCTTTTGGAAGGCGATGTGCGCCGGCTGCAGGCATCGACCGCTCGCGCCGAGGGCCGTCCCGACGATGCGGAAACCTATTATCGCCGGGCCGCCGATGCCTATGGAAAGGCGGCCGAGATCGGCCGCAGCGATCCCAATATCTTTCGTTCCGCCGCCGTGCTCTACCATTCCTGGTTCTTTTTCGAATTATACGGCAAGGACCGCGTCCAAGAACCCTTCGCCAACGGCATGGCTCAGCTGGATGCGGTTCTGAGCATTCACCCCGACGACCACGAGGCCCTGCTGTTGAGAGGAAGAATGTACCGGGGCTACGCCGAATACCTGGTCAACACGGGACAAGACCCGGAACCCACGTTGAAAAAAGCCGGGGCGGCCGTAAACCGGGCATTGCAACGACATGCGGAAGATGCACGGGCCCTGGCCGTCTTGGGGGCCGTTTATTGGCAGGCCGCCAAATACCACGAGCGGCAATCCATCGATCCCAGGCCGGACCTGGAACGCGCCTTGGACGCCTATCGCCGAGCCCCGGAACATGATCGGGACGAGAGTTGGCACAACGCCGTGGGCCTTGTCCACAAATCGTGGGCCGATTATTTGCAAGGTCTAGGCGAAGACGCCGGAGAACAACGCCTGGCTGCCGTCAACGCCTTCAAACGAGCCGGCGAACTGGCCCCGAATAGGGCCATGCCGCGCATCAACCTGGGCATCGCTCAACTCAAAGCGGCCGAGGCCGGCGGACCGGACAGAGTTACCTTTTTGCAGGCGGCCGTGGAAACCCTGGACGGCGTTCGCACCATTGCGCCCAATAATATCGTCCCTTACTACTACCTGGGCAAGGCGTGCCGGTTACTGGCTCATGAGGCGGGCCGCCGCAATGAAAACCCCATCCCATATTTGCAAAAGGCCGCCGACTGGTTGAAAGCCGGCCAAGTAATCAACCCCAACCGCGCCCAATTCGCCAACGAACTGGGGATACTGCATGTCGTCACGGCGCAAACCGCCCGACGCCACGGCCTGCCGACCGATACGTATTTACGGCAAGCCCTGGCTCAATTCGAAAAAGCCAGGGACCTTAGCCCAAAACGCGGGGCCTATCACAGCAATCTCAGTTGGGCCTGGCGCGAATGGGCCTTGTTTCGCCTGGAAGAAGGCAAGGAACCTGAGGAGCAAGTCAACCAAAGCCTGGCCGCGGCTGAAGAAGCGGTGAAGCTGAGCCCCAATCATTGGCCGGCTTACAACAACATGGCCTGCGCCTACTGGATCCAGGCCCGCGGACAACGAGCGTCGGACCTTGACCCCGGCCCCTCTCTGGGTCCGGCCGTTGAAGCCGTGAACAAGGCCCTGGCCCTGGCTCCGAAAGCGGCCGATGTCCACCTGACTCGCGGCCGTATTTTCATGGAAAAAGCGAGACAGGGCGTTCCGGGCAACAACTGGTGGCAAAAAGCCAGGGAGGCATTCCAAACCGCACGCGCTTTTCAAAAGGATCATTTGGAAGTGTTACTGGCCCTGGCCGAATGGCACCGCGTAGCGGCGGAAAACAAGTCGAACCAAGCACCGGCAGATCTGGAAGAATGGGAAGCGGTGCTCAACGAGGCACTGACCTTGGAACCCGCCCTGGCTCGAGCATCCACTTTAAAAGCGGCCCTGGCCGGAGCAAAAACGCCGAAATAGCCAACCCTTGAAGCTTGAGGCTTGAACCTGAAAAGCCCCGGCAGAGCCGAGGCTTTTTTCAAAATCGTTCGATGGGTTTGTTCGACTTAGGAGAAGCGGCTGCCTTCCAGGAAGGCTTTCAGCTTACGGCTGCGAGACGGATGACGCAGCTTGCGCAACGCCTTCGATTCGATCTGGCGGATGCGCTCGCGGGTTACCGCGAACTTCTGGCCGACCTCTTCCAAGGTGTGCTCGCTTTCCTCGCCGACGCCGAAGCGCAGGCGCAGGACTTTTTCCTCACGCGGGGTGAGCGAAGCCAGGACGCCGGTGGTCTGATCGCGGAGATTGTTGGAAACAACGGCCTCTACGGGCGATTCCACCTTGCTGTCTTCGATAAAGTCGCCCAGATGGCTGTCTTCCTCTTCACCGATGGGGGTTTCCAGGGAGATGGGCTCTTGGGCGATCTTCATGATCTTGCGAACCTTACTGACGGGCATGTCCATCTTTTCCGCGATTTCCTCGGGCGTGGGCTCGTGACCGATTTCCTGAACCAGCGCGCGCGAGGTGCGGATCAGCTTGTTGATGGTTTCGATCATGTGTACCGGGATACGGATGGTGCGGGCCTGATCCGCGATAGCGCGGGTGATGGCCTGACGAATCCACCAGGTTGCGTAGGTCGAAAACTTGTAGCCGCGACGATACTCGAACTTGTCCACAGCTTTCATCAGGCCGATGTTGCCTTCCTGGATCAGGTCCAGGAACTGCAAGCCTCGATTGGTGTACTTCTTGGCGATGGAAACCACCAGGCGAAGGTTGGCCTCGATCAGCTTGCGCTTGGCTTCCTCGGTTTCGAACTCGCCGCGACGCATCTTGCTGTAGTTCAACTTGAAGCGCTCGATCGGGGCGCCGATCTCGTCTTCAATTAGCCTGAGCGACATTTCCGCGTTTTCTTTTTCCGCTTCCATTTCGGCGCGCCGCTGCATGAAGGCGGGCTGTTCGATCCTATCGGCCAGGCGCTTGATGCGGTGTTCATAGGTCATGATCTGGTTGTAGTTGCGGGCCGCGCTTTCCATGAGGTGACTCAATTCCTTATTATTGAAAGGAATCTGTCGAATCAGCCGGGAAGTCCGAATGCGGCAACGCGTTACTTCTTTAGTTTGCTTGCGATAGGCATCGCTTTCCTCGTCGCCGATAGCGTTCAGCTTGCCTTCTTCTTTGTGCAACATGGTCTCGCACTGTTCCAGTTCTTCGAAAATGGCCAGCATGCGCTTGCGCGTCTTGCCGGTTTCATCATCCTCGTCAGCGCGAAATTCGATGGTGTTCTTGATGTCCTCGGGATTGACGCGCAGTTTGTTGCCCATGTCCAGGATCTCGGGCAACAAAAAGCGGAAGCGCGAGAGCGCCTTGAAGGTAATCTTTTTGCCGCGCTCGATCTTTTTGGAGAGCACCACTTCCTTTTGCCGAGTTAGAAGCGGGACATTCCCCATTTCCTTGAGATACATGCGCACGGGATCGTTGGTACGATCGAGCGCACTGGGCGAGAGGTCGATTTCGTAATCATTATCTTCCCGTTTCCCCGGAGTTTCCAAACCGAACATGGAATCCTGACTGGTAGGCAAGGTGCTCGATCCGGACTTGCTCTGATCACCGGCAGCTTCTTCATTCACGTTCAGCTTACCGGCGTCATCGATCAACTCGACCCCGATATTGGCCATGGCTTGATACATTTCATCAAGCTCTTCGGCCGTTACCAGGCCTTCGGGGAGGGACTCGTTGATTTCGTCGTAGGTGAGATAACCCTTCTCTTTGCCGCTTTCGAGAAGGTCGTTTAACTCTTTGGGCAATTCGTCTTTCAAACAATCACCTCTCCACCTTGCGCCGCTGCGCAAAGCAAGTTTCTGTAGACCAATATATGTTCAATTTTTCAAAAGGAGTAGCAAATGGCCAAAAAAAATGTTCGAAAGTGATCAAGTAGCTGTCCTTCCCATTGAAAAATTCTCTCCGAATCCTAATGGAAGCCGTTGACCGCGGTCTCACCAGACCGACCGCAAAAAGGCCCTTCCCAATCCTAACGGCCTTTTGTGCGGAAATGTTGAATGGTGATTTACCACTATCGACTGCAACATCGTGATCCGTATGCTTGATTGGCGCCGTCGGTAGGCTGACGGCCCGTGGTGTGTGGGTGCGCGCATCTCAATTGCTAATCTTACTGTTTTGGACGACGACGGTCCACCGGGTAAAGTAGTGCGCGCTGAGCACACTCCGAAACTTGAATTTTATATTTCTGAACAGCCGTAAGCAAGTAAAACTTGGGTAATAGCCATAACCTCACCATTTTCGGACCTGATTCTTCGGTTTCTGATGCTCGACGCCACCGTCACAATCAACAAGCCGGCCGATAAACTATTGGACTGACTGGTCAGCAATAAGCGGGCGCGGCCTCCTCGGCCAGGGTGCTTTCCAAGGCGTTGAGTAACTGGTCCACGCCTTCCTTACGAGTGTAGAGGCCCATGCTCAGACGCAGGGAACCGCCCGCGCGCCAATCTTCCAGGCCCATACTGCGCAACACATGTGAGGGCGAATCGGTGGCCGCGCTGCCGGCGGAAACACAGACACCCTTTCTGCCCAACGCCGCCACCAGGTCGGTACCTCGATAACCGGGGAAGGCCACGTTCAGCGTGTTGGGCAGGCCCGGCCCGCGACCGTTGCGCAGGGCGTTGGGTACGCGTTGCTGAATGCCCCGCCACAGGTACTCGCGCAGTTCGGTCAACGCGGCCTTGTCGGGGAAGCGACCCGCGTCCAGCAGTTTGAAGGCATGAGCAAACGCCGTCAGCGCCGCCATGTTGACCGTGCCGCCGCGCTTGCCCGCCTGGCTGCCGCAGCCGTGGATCAGGGGCGCTACCTGCACGCCGTCGCGGATGTAGAGGATGCCGCAGCCCTTGGGCGCATACATCTTGTGACTGCTGAAGGTGAGCAGGTCCGCCGGGATCTCGGCAAGAGTAACGGGTAACTTGCCCAGCACGGCGACGGAATCGCAGTGGTAGAGGATGCCCTTCTCGCGGCACATGGCGCCGACCTCCGCGACGGGCTGCAAGATCCCCGTTTCGTTGTTGGCCTGCATCACGGAGACCAGGAAGGTATCGGCCCGCAGGGCATCGGCGACGGCCTCGACGGTGACCACGCCGTCGGAATCGGCATCGACCAGGGTGTATTCCCAACCCCGCCGACCCAGGTAACGCACCGTATTCAGCACGGATTTGTGCTCGATCGCGCTGATGACCAGATGGCCCTTGCGTTCCCGAGCCTCGGCGGCGCCGATCAGGGCCCAGTTATTGACCTCGGTCCCGCCGGAACCGACCCAGATCTCGTCCGGCGAGGCGTCGATATGGGCGGCGATGGCCTCCCGCGCCTGGTCCATTTCAGCGGCGGAGCGGCGGCCCTCGGGATGACTCGCGGCGGTGTTGCCGAAACAGGTTTGAATGCAATGCATATAGGTCTCGGCTACCTCCGGGTGAACCGGCGTGGAGCCGTTGTAATCGAAATACAACGCGTGATTCATGATTGTGCCCTGCCAACGGGAAAACTGTCCGGCACGAACCGGGAATACTGAACGTGAAAAAAAATCACCGGAGCCAATCTATACCAGAACAGAAGCGCTTTTCAAGTGGAAAAACCGTATCCAGTGCGCATTGCAAGCCGAGAATCGCCCTTCGGGCAAGGCGAGGCGGATTGTTGCCTTACTATAATTAAACCAACCCAAAAACATGCTCAACCCTACGAAGAGCACGCGGGGTGCGTGCGCGCCCGGAGGGTTGCCCCCCTGGGTTTACTTCATGGTGGGTTTTGATTGTCAGTCGGCGTGTCGAGGCCTTTTATCGGGGTTGTCGTTAGTTGTGTCGGTAAATCCAGGATCGAAGAATTCGCTATCATTCTTCGACCCGGAAAAGTCAGGAGCAAAGAATCAGTCCTCATTCCGCGACCCGGAAAAGTAAGGAGCAAAGAATCAGTTCTCATTCTTTGCGCACTGAAAAGTAATGTGAAAGAAATCGGTTGTGGTTCCTTGACCCGGACTTTTCGGGAGCAAAGAATCAAAATTGATTCTTTGACCCTGAACTTTCGGTGCGCAAAGAATGAGGACTGATTCTTTGCTCCCCGACTTTTGGAATCGAGAAATCAAAACACATTCTTCGATCTTGGACGTTCGGAATCAATCAATCAGGCATGAAACCGAGGCTCATCTTTTCAATATCGCGTATTCGGCTGTATTTTGTTGTTAAACCCGGAAAACGAGTTGTTTTGGGCCGAAAGCATGAATAACCTCGTCGAGCCCACCCGTTGAAAAACAACCCGATGACAAGACCGTGCGAGGACGGGCATTTCCCCCTGGGCGCGTACGCATCCCGCGTGCATTTCCAGACATTAGCACCAAGTTGTCGGTGGGTCATGAAAAAAGCCGGGAATTGTATATAACGCTTATCCTTCGGGCGAGCATGAGGCCTGCTCGCGTGGAAGCGAAGCCTCGAAGGAGCCCCATTGCAACTCCTGGGGTCATTTTTTTCCCACGGTCATTCTTGTGCTATTGTCTGGAAATGCACGCTGGAAGCGTGCGCGCCCAGGGTTTTCGCCTCACTTCGCGTGGCGCGAATCTCGGCTTGCATGCACGCGGGATGCGTGCGCGCCCAGGGGGTCATTCCAGGGCTTGTTCCAATTTGATTCTGGTAGGCGGGATGGTGCGCATGCCGCGTTTCGGCCTGGGGGCCACCAGTCGGAAACGGGCGATCGCGCCGCCTTCATCGGCGTTGTCCAGGCTGACCGTGCAGCCGTGCAGTTCGGCCACCTGCTTCACGATGCTCAAGCCCAGACCCGAGCTTTTTTTGCCGGAGTCGGGTCGGCGCAGTGAGTAGAAGCGGTCGAAGACCCGTTCCCGCGCATAATCCGGCACGCCGGGACCCGTGTCGCGCACAGTAATCTCGCGTTCGGTCAACGTGATGGTGATCGTGCCGTCGCGAGGGGTGAAATGCAGGGCGTTTTGCACCAGATTGGCCAGGGCCTGGCGAACCAGGAAACGATCGCCTTCCAAACGGAAGTCCTGCCGACTGTCGACGACCAGGGAGATCCCGCGAGCCTCGGCAGCGGGCGCCAGGCTTGCGGCGATCTCGTTGACCACTTCCTTGACCGAGACCATGACGGCGTTGTCCAGTTCCTTCTTCTTTTCCAGGGCGCTCAGTTCCAGCATACGCTCCACCAGGCGTTGGATGCGCTCGGTCTCGGTGCGGATATTGCCCATGAAGGCGGCGCGTCGTTCCGGCGGCATGTCTTCTTCCAACAGTTCGGCCGCGCCGCGAATGGCCGACAGCGGGCTCTTGATTTCGTGGGTCAGGGTTTGCACGTACTGCTCCACGTACTGCTTGCCTTCCAGGGCGTCGCACATCCTGTCGAAGCTGCGGCCCAGGCGGCCGATATCGCTATTGCTGACCACAGGCGAGGCGACGCGGTGTCCGTCGCGCACCAGGTCGGCGTATTCGGTGAGCATGCGGATGGGGCGGGTGATCCATATAATGAAGAAGACGCCCAGCACCGTGGCGAAGAGAATAGCGATCAGGCCGCCCAGCATCGCCTCCTGGCGCATGTCCTCCCAGATGGGCACGAGGTCCGGCACCTGTTTGCCCACGGAAACCACGCCCATGATCTCGCCGTCGACCATGACGGGCGAACCCACGTAGAACCAGAGCCGGGCTTTTTCCGCCGACCTGTCCCAGGTGGAGCGGGCGCCGTACTTGCCCTTCAGGGTTTTGGTGACGTCGAACCAGTCATAGGTTTCGCCCACGTCCTTGCCGTCCCTGGAGTCGTAGAGCACCTTGCGGTTGCGGTCGGTCACATAGACGTGGAGACTGAGCCCTTTCTTTTCGCGGTTGTGATGGGTGATGTCCAGGGACTGATCGGCCGCCTGTTCGATGACCTCGGCCGTGTGCAGCAGCGACATATTGCTCGCCTGCATCTCCAGTTGCAGCATGGAGGCAATGAGCATGGAGATGTCCACCAGGTCGTCCTCGATGGGCCGCAGGTAGACATCCTTCAGCTTCTCCTGCATGAAGAACTGGACCAACACCACACCCAACACACCCGTCACCAGGAAGGCGATCATCATGCGGGTGAGTACTTTCATAGGTTTTCCTTCAGGGCGTAACCCATGCCGCGATGGGTTTTGATGGGATCGACATCGCTTTTGACCGCGCGCAGCTTGGCGCGCAACGACTTGATATGAGCGTCCACGGTACGGTCCATGCTGGCCTCGGGTTCGTCCCAAACCAGTTCCATCAGTTTATCGCGAGAGAAAACCCAGCCGGGCTTGCGGATGAAGACGCAGAGCAGGCGGTATTCGTAACGGGAGAGATTCAGGTCGGCGCCGTGGTAGCGGATCAGGCAACGGCCCTCGTCGATCTGAAAGACGGGCGACGCCTGGTCGGGTTCTTCCTTGGCGCCGTTGCCGCCGGAGGAGCCGCGAGTCCGGCGCAGAATGGCGCGCACGCGGGCGGAAAGCTCACGAGGGGAAAAGGGCTTGACCATGTAATCGTCGCCGCCGATCTCCAAGCCCACCACGCGGTCGATCTCATCGGCGCGAGCGGTGAGGAAGATGATGGGCGTATCCAAATCGCGGCGAATCTCGCTACAGAGATCGAAACCGCTGCAATCGGGCAGGCCCACGTCCAAAACAATCAGGTCGATGCCGCCCTTGGCCACCTCTTCGCGGGCATCGCTGCCGGTGGCCACCCAGGTACATTCAAAACCGTCAGTCCCCAGGGTATAGGTAATATTATCCGCAATCGAGGGTTCGTCTTCTACCAACAATACCTTCATCGTGCCTCCGCGCGCTCCGGGCTGATGGGAATTATTCTATCAGGTATCGATGCCGGCGACGAGGTCCCGGGCGAGCGGGGACCCGCCCGGGGAGGTCGCTAACGGGGTTGAAAAAATCGAGGGGCCGTGCCCCTATGTCAAACCAATCTGCACGGCGTCCATGAAAATCGCGTGAAGGAGAGATGAAAAATGCCGGGCGATTCCGGCTTATAGGACGATTCACGGCAGACTGTTCAAATATGCATCTAATTGATCGGGCGGTAGGCGGACCACTTGCAATTCGTCATCGTTTTTGGCTTTGACATAGGCCCAACCGTCCATAACTCCGATGACCCATGCGTATGATTTGGGTGCGATGCCGATCGGGTTGCCGGCCAGGTCATGCCGAATCGCCGTGCTTTTCCCCGCGAGGTCCCGCTTCCGTTGCGTGATGACCAGCCGGTTCTGCCAATCGATATACATCCAACTGACAGCCGGGAAATGGCTTGGGTATGACAGTTCCCAGGTCACATTGCGATACAGT
Source organism: Acidobacteriota bacterium (assembly GCA_030066195.1). GTDB lineage: Bacteria > Acidobacteriota > Holophagae > Acanthopleuribacterales > Acanthopleuribacteraceae > JASJCB01. The sequence continues at coordinate 27,303 of JASJCB010000133.1, read as the reverse complement.
CTGTTCGGCTTTTGCTTGTGCTTTTCGAATTGACTCTCGGCCCAACCCCTGGGGACGGGTACCGGTTCGAACGATTTCTCGATGGTTCGGATGATTTTGCGGCTTCTTGGATCGTAGACATTGATTTTAAAACCTGTCCAAGGTTCTACGAAATAAATATTGCCGTCGGCTGCCTGGTCGAACCAGAAAAAGGCAAATACGGGGTCGTATTCTTTGACGAGATGTTTGTCCCGATCCGAGAGCTTCCATTTTTCGGCGGGGTCCGGCAAAGCACCGGCAATGATGCGGATATCGGTAAAATCATCAGAGGAATGGACCAGGGCGTTTTCCCGATCCACGAACACCCAGCCGTTCGGGACCTTGCAGGCGGGCCGGATTGGATCGAAACACCCGCTGGGAACCCGCCGATATCGTTTGACAAAGGTACCGTCCGGAGTGAGCACATGGACCTGTCTGCCTACCTGGCTCATGACGTATAAGCGGTCTTCAACTAAAGCAATACTGCTGATCCATTCAAACTCGCCCGGTCCCTGACCGGCCCTGCCGATATCCGGCATTCGTCGTCCCCGGGTATCGAAGTGCAGTATCTTTTTTTCCTGTTTGTCGGCAAAATAGAAACCATATTTCGGTGACAACGCGGCCTGATAAATCCCTACGGTAACAAAGATCTCCGTGCGGTCGATAAAGAGCTCAGGCGAGGACGCCAACCCCAGGATCGAAACCAGAAAGACGATATTCATGTAATTCCTCGATTCAGTCTAGAGGACCGGTACCTATCAGCTCATCGCAACCATAATCACACCAGGCAAGATAATAAGCATCAGCCTGGTCAGCCATTAGCAAGGCTTCAGCGCCAAGAGCTGCCAAAACATCAGGGTCAGCACCACTCTTAATCGCATCATCGAGAGAGTCATGGAGGTAGGCAAGTTCATTGACCGAATCCACATATTCGGCAAACAGGACGTCACAATAATCCGCAACCACCCATGTGCCGGCAATAAGAAATAACATCGCCAGGATACTTTTAGCACGTTTCATGATTGAGCTCCCTTGTTTATTTAAGGCATTTTTCTTATTGTAAGCAGGTGCTTGGATTTTGTCAATGAGGGCCAGTCGCGGAAGGGTATACCAGGGCAAACTGAAGCCGGGCCGAAAAAGACGGCAACCTTGTTGTATGGAGTGGGATTGCCCACGGCGTGTTATAGTTAGCCTGCCTCTCGGGCTTTACTTCCCTTTACACGGGTGGCTTATGTCCTCCTCACGACCTTATGTCCTGCTCTGCCTGTCGGCCGTGCTTTATTTGTTTCAGATCTTCATGATCCCCCGTGTCACTTTCAACTGGGACGAACTCCAGGAACTGGCCACCCTGTTCAGTCACGACAGCGGCTATGCCGTGCAGTCCGTGCGCAAGGGGCTCCACTACTTCATCTGGCCGCTCAAGTACACCGGTCTCCAGGAAGATGTCTTGATGACGTTGGTCCGCTACCTGGCTTTTTTTACCGTGGTCAGCGGAACCTATCTGATGGTCTACCTTATCGGCCGGCGGCTGCGGTCCCATCGGTTCGGCCTGGTCGCGGTGCTTTTGCTCCTCTCCTTCGGCTCCTATTATGAAACCGTCATCCAATATCGCACCGACACCTATATCACCTTCGCTTTCATCACCAGTTTCTATCTGCTCTTCCGGGGAATGCGCGACGAGCGTTTGCCCTGGTTGGCGCCCGCCTGTTTGATGGGCGCGGCCATGTTCATCAATCCCAAGGCCGCCTATCATGTCCTTACCCTGGCCGTTTTCTTCGGGTATATGTTTCTGGCCGGTTCGCGGCGCGCGGCCACCTTTTGGCGCGCCTTCGGGTTCGGCATGGGCACCCTCGCCCTGTTTCTCATCCTGACCCAATGTCATATCCTGTTTTACGATATCGGCGGCGGCGAGGCGGCCGGCCAGGCGGGTGATTCGGTGAAGACCGGCATGGCTCGGGTACACGGCGTTGCTTATAAGTTGACGTTTCTGCGCCAGGCCTTTCTATTCGCCTTCGTGCCTTGCATCTGCCTGGCTTTCGGCTTGTGGCACGGGCTGAAGCGTTTCCTCCCCTGGTGGCGACGCCCGGCGAAGTGGGCGCCGGTCTGGTTGGCTTCCGTTTGCCTGCTTGCCACCCTCATCATTCACCAGGGCACCTATAAGTACTACATTATCGACATCCTGCCGCCCGCCGCCCTGCTGGCCGCTCGACCCGTTTACGGCCTGATGTTGCGCCTGGAGCGTGCACGCCGCCTGAAGCAAACGCCGTGGTCGCCCCTGATTCAGTTGGCCTCGATCGTGGCGGGCATCGCCGTGGTTTTCCTTTTCCGGCTGCCGCTCAATGCCGCCGACCAGACCCGTTACCAGCGCCAAACCATCGCCGGGTTGAACCGGGTCTTTCCCATCGGCGCGCCCTATGCCGACGGCGTGGGCCTGATGGCGCGCGGCAACAATGTCATGGGCCTGTTCACCGCGAAACAGTTCAAGATGTACCAACAACGCGGCGGCGAAAAGGTGTTGTACCGCAAGTTCCGTCATACCTTCCCGGGTTATGTGCTGCCCAGCGTGCGCTTCCCCGTGTTTGCCTTCCCGAAGGAGGATCAGGAGCTGTTGCGGCAATGGTTCGTCCCGTTTTACGACGGGCGCCTGTGGGTTCACGGGCGCACCTTCACCGCCGGCGAATTGGCCGCCGGTCTTTCCCTGGAACTGAAGGTATCGGGTCCCTATGTGCTGAGCGGCGCCTTCGAGGGGCTGACCATAGACGGCGAACCCGCGCAAAGCGGCGCCGTCTTATCCGCCGGAACCCGTCGACTTGCCTGCGATTCCTGCGGCGACTTCAGTTTGACCTACGGCCTGCGCCTGCCCACCGAGGTCATCCCGGAGGTGATCATAAAACCGCGCCGGCAAACCATCACCCTGGCCGAGGGTGCCGACCTGTATACCTCGCCCTGGGAGCCGCCGCCCGGCAACGGTTTGACCTTCAACGGCCAGGAGACCTTGCAACCCTTCGGCAATTATTCCGTGATCCGCCTGTCCGGCGGTAGTCACACCGTCCTCAACCGAACCGGCCGAACCATTACGCTGAGCCCGCTCGGCCCGCTGTACGAGCGCTACGAACGATGACACGGCCCGTCCTGGTTTGGGGAACCTGCGATCTGGGGAAACCCCGCACCCGTCTGATGCTTGCCGCCTTGAAGGAAGCCGGACACCCCGTGGAAACCTGTCACATCCATCTCTGGCGCGGCGTCGAGGACAAGACCCGTATTCGGAGTCCCCTGGCCAAATTGGGATTCCTCTTGCGGGCATTGTGGATCTACCCCCTGCTGTTGTGGCGCTACCTTTGGGCGCCGAAGCACAAGGCCGTCCTGATCGGTTATCCCGGTCCCTGGGAGGTCCTGCTGCTGCGACCGCTGGCCTGGCTGCGCGGCGCGCCGATCGTCTGGGATGTGTTTATCTCGCTGCATGATACGGTGGTCCGGGACCGCGCCTTGATGCGGCCGGGTCATCCGGCCGCTCGTCTGCTCTACGCCCTGGAATGGTGCGCGGCACGGCTTGCCGATCGGGTTGTCCTGGATACCCGCACCCACCTGCGGGCCTTTCTCAAGTGGTACGGCCTGCCCGAGGAAAAGGGCGGCCATGTCTTCGTGGGCGCGGAAGCCGAAGTTTTTCAACCGCTGTCCCTGAAACCCCTCGGGGAAACCATGCGGGTATTGTTCTACGGTCAATACATTCCCCTGCACGGCATACAAACCATTGTGGAAGCCGCCGCCAAAGCGGGCCCTGATGTGTCCTGGGTCCTGATCGGCAGCGGCCAGGAGGAGGAACGCATTCGAGCATGGCTGGAGGAACATCCCGCGGAAAACCTGACACGATTGTCTTGGGTTCCCTATGAGGAACTGCGCAACCATATGCGGGACGCGGACATTCTGCTGGGCATCTTCGGCACATCGGAAAAAGCCGGCAATGTGATACCCAACAAGGCCTTTCAAGCCCTGGCTTGCGGCAAGCCTCTCCTGACGCGGGACTCATCGGCCGTTCGCGAACTGGTCTCACCGGATGATCCCGGCGTCTACCTGGTCCCGCCGGGCGACGCCGACGCCTTGTGCGCTGCGCTCGAGCGGTTCCGCCGGGACCGGCCCGAACTTCGGGAACCATTGCATGAAAAAATCCAGGCGACCTTTTCGCTGAAAACGCTTGGCGCCGCCTGGCTGGATATTATCGAGAACTCAAGTCGAAATCGCACTCGAAGGCATTGACACGGCCCTGGGTCGGCTCCTCGATATCGATAGCATTGTCAAATTGGTTTCGAATTACCAGGGACTCGGGTGTATCGACCCACATCATCGAGGCTCGATCGCGAGCGACCCGAGGATCGGCAGCGTCAGCTGACGATTGCAGGGCAACGGGGGTATAACTGTTCACTGTCGTGGTTTTTTGAAATATATCGTCGGAGCAAGCGGCAAGACACCACAAAACACAGCATATGGGCCAATATTTCATGGTAAAGCCTCCCAATACATAATATAGCTCTCGTGACACCGCCGACTGGGGGCGTCCGCATCATCTCACCCATAGAACCGATCGATGGGAGAAACACCCCCAAAAATTTTTGGCTGTTCGAACCGACAACCCGGGCGCACATGCCTGAGGGGCTTAAGAGACCTGCTTTTCACACAACCTCAAGATGCCGGCACTCCCGGGAAAACCTCATAATCTGCGCTAATGGGGGTGTTTTCTATTACTCTGCAAGGGACCAATCTTCGTAGATCAATGCAGGGATTTTCCCAAAGTGATTTGTGTTGTGGGTAATCAACACGTAACCATTCGCGAGGGCAGCACCGGCAATCAACAAATCTACGTCATCTACAGGTGTACCGTTTTTTCTTAAAGTTGCGTATGCATCGGCCGACGCCATGACCGTTTCCCTGGTCAGCGGAACAACTTCACATTGTTCTGCGAAATCAAGAAATACCCCTAGCTGTCGGGCAGCATCTTTATGCTTTAAGCCGCTGACAATTTCGTAGAAAGTGATGATAGAAAAGCGAATCGTGTTTCCATTTTGGACATACGCATTAAACCGTTTTTGAACTTGAGTGTTTCCTCGAAAAAAATAGGAAAGAATATCCGTATCAACCAACACCTTTTCAGGCACCGCGTCTCCTTTTGCCGGCAACTCGACGTCTTTGGTTGACTTCACTCAAAAAGTCCTCGTACTGTTGGTCCGGCATGTCTTGCCAGGCGCCTGCAAAGTCCATGATAGATTGAGTTTTCGAGGCGCTTTGACGGATCAGGCTGTAGTGGCGAACAACATCGTAGACCTCGGCCAAATGCTCATCAGGGACCCTGTTGATTTCCTGCTTCACTTTTTCTCGCAAACCGGCGACATTCATAAGCAATCTCCTTCTTCCCTTAGCATTCTACCATGCAGGTCACTTGCGAAGGCGGACGCTCCTGGAAAAACCTCATAGCCGGCGCCTATGGGTCGACGCCGATGGGTTCCCCAGGGTTGAAAACGTTTTCAGCCATTACCCGCTACGAGTGATCGATGAAAAGGGACTTGTCATTCTGAAGGCGCCCTTATTCAGATCCAGGTTGCGATCGGCCGAGAACGGTTTGTCTTCCTGGAAAACCCGGAAGAAGACCACCTGCATTCGCGGTCACCTTCTCCAGTGACTGAATGTCGGCGCAACCTGTCACCGGTGCGGAGAATAAATCGTCACTCCCCGAGCAACAAACGCTAGCCGATCGACCGGGCGCCTGCCGAATGACCCGTTTACCGAAATCATCCTTTTTCGCTATGGCTTGACCGACAATAGTTTCCCCAAATCGGCGTTCTCTCGGTGGGTGACCGGTATAGATTTTGCTAAAACCCCCATTACCCCCGGGCTCTCTTCGCCCGGCAATTTTATGGCGACACGGAATCGACCCGATGCAGATTCACCTTTTTTTGAAACGGCCTCTTCTTCTCACCGGATTCATCTGGCCGTTCCTGCTATTGCCTGTTTCAGCGGGCGAAGGTGAATTCAAGACGCCCCTGAACCTGGATTCCGGTTGGTTGGTCAATCGTTCCGTGGAAGGCGCCGTCCTTTATAGAGAAACAATCACCGTCCCCAACGCAACCTGGCTGCGATTGAATCTGGCGGGCACCGTGTTGGCGGACGGCATGTGGTTGCGTCTGACCTCATTACAGGACGGCGAGCAGCAGGTGCTGGATGCTGTCGGCTTACAGCAATGGGGCCGTTCTTCCGCGTATTTCAATGGTAATCGGGTCCTATTGGAACTCAGCGCGAACGGGGATTCCGGGTACGGCCGGTTGCGGGTGCGCGGGGCCGGGCTAGAGTATGAGGCTGAAACGCGTACGCTGTGCGGCGACGATGATCGGCTGCCGTTAGACGATCCCCGCATCGGCCGTTTGTTGCCGCTGGGTTGCACCGCCTGGCTGATCGACGACGCCAACGGCGGTATGCTGACGGCGGGGCATTGCGCGGGCTTGTTCGACGTGGTGCAGTTCAATGTGCCGCCCTCCACCGCGGACGGACGCCTGGTCCACCCCTCGCCTCGAGACCAATACGCGATCGACCCCGACTCGCTTCAAGCAAGTGATCGGCTTGCCGGCAATGACTGGGCCTACTTCGGCTGTTTTCCCAACCCTCTGACGGGACTTACTCCCCGGGAAGCACAAGGCGACCTGTTTACCCTGAACCGCGAGCCCCAACCCGGGTCGGTGCGCCTGGCCGGGTATGGAACCCATGATCGTCAGGAATGGAATCGAAGCCTGACCTACGACGCCGGCGGTTTGATGAACATATCAAATCATGTCCTTTCCTACCGGGTGGATACCACCGAGGGTAACTCCGGCAGTCCGGTCATCGATGAGGCGAGCGGAACCGCGATCGGTATCCACAATATCGGTTACTGTGACAAAGAACAGGTCAATCAGGGCACGTCTCTTTCCCAAGACGCGTTACTTGCCGCCCTGGCCGATCCCAAGGGGGTCACCCGGCCCAAGCTGATCTTCGAGCTTGTCGAGGACCTGCCGGAATTCCTGAATGCGGGCCGCGCGAGCCTGCTGGTTTCGGTAACCGGCCGCGACGGTCACCTGCCTCAACCGGAAAGCGGGCGGTTGCATGTGGATGTGGGCGGAGGTTTTTCGGACCTGTCCATGCAGGAGACGGAGCCCGGCCTCTACCGCGCCGACTTTCCGACCCTACCCTGCGGCGCCGACATTCGCTTCGGCTTCAGCGCCCTCACGGAAGCGGGTGACAGGGTATATTCCTTGACCTTCACACGGGACGGTTACTATCATCTGCCCGCGGCGGCCGGTCTGACCACGGTTTTTTCCGATAATTTCGAGACGGATCGGCAATGGACCGTCAGTAACAGCGCGAACCTGACCAGCGGCGCCTGGCAGCGCGGCGCGCCGTTGGGCGGCGGTAGTCGCGGCATTCCGGCGTTTGACGGCGATTACTCGGGACAGTGTTTCCTGACGGACAACACCGACCCCTATCGCGATGTGGATGAGGGCGTCACCAGCCTGATTTCTCCCGTCATCGACGCCTCCTATTCCAAGGCCGGGCTTTCCTATGCGCGCTGGTTCGCGGTGCAGTCGGCCGACGAGGGCATCGACGCCATGACGGTGTGGATCAGCGACGACGCCGGCGAGACCTGGAATTTGCTGGAGCATGTGCCGGCTTCCCGGAAAAGATCCGCGGGCGGTTGGGTGCGCAAATCCTTCAAGATTGCCGATTATGTGACGCCGGGCCCGTTCCTGCGCTTGCGCTTCGATGTCACCGACCTGGGAAACAGTTCCATCGTAGAAGCCGCGCTGGACGACGTGCGCATCACCGAAACAGTAACGGGTTATTTCTGTTACTCCACCTGTCGGGCCGATTTGGATGTCAGCAATGAGGTTGACGAAAACGACCTTAGAGCCATGGCCGCCTGGTGGGGCCTTAACCATGGTCAGGACAAGCGAGCCGACATGACCGGGGACGACCGCATCGATATTCATGATCTGTTGCATGTGATGGACGATTACGGTATCTGTGACCCGGCCCTCCAATCCGGGAACTGAGAAGTTCGACCGAGTTAACGTCGTCGAACGATATCTTCCTATCGGGGAACGCCTGTTTAACGCCCCGCAACGCCCAAATCTCATGTGTTCCCCATAACAATCGAGCATTTTGCGGCGAGATACCGCTTGAATTCATTTAACATCTTCATGTTTTTTGCTTTAATGAGATATGTTCTTTTGGATGGATCGATGAGGTAGCCGGCTTGAACAAAGAAAACGCAAACGATGCCGAAAACATCGTTGCTCGCATTATGAACGGCGATATCTCGGCCGAATCCGATTTGGTAAGCGCCTACGGTCGGGCTGTTAGTTTCATTCTTCGCAAGGAAACCCGCGATGAGGATGCGGCGGACGACCTCTACCAGGAAACCTTTCGCATCGGTATCGAAAAAATACGGAAAGGGGATTTGCGCGAGCCGCGGAAACTGGGCAGTTTTCTCTCCAGCATAGCCCGATTTGCCGTGATCGACTATTACCGGGCTGAGGCGCGCAACGAAAGCCGTTATGAGAAAACCGAGGAAAACTCCTTCCCGGCCGCGCCCGAGAGCCAGTTACGCTCGCTGCTGCGCAATGAGCAGGCGGAACTGGTGCGCCAGGCCATCGATGAAATGAAATCGGACAGGGATCGCCAAATCCTGTTCCGGTTTTATATCGCGGAAGATGAGAAAGACGATATCTGCGCCGACCTGGATCTTTCCTCGCTGCATTTCAACCGGGTATTGCATCGCGCCAAGCAGCGCTACAAGGAACTCTATCTCAAGATGGCGAGTAGAGCGGGCGAGATCGGCTGACACTCGGGGGGCGACACCCACCGGACTCCGGAATCTCTGCCCGCCGATAAAAACCCCCATTCGTTATTTTTTTTAAGTATCCACCTCGTTTTTTGCGTATATTAATCTTTGATACCTGAATTGAGAGGAGAGGATCGAGGCCATGAAACGCTGGAAAGAACGCATCGCGATCGTCGTATTGGCGCTAAGCGTAACAGCGGGCGCTGCCGGCATGTATTTCGAGGAGTGTGACCTGATCGAAGAGGCCGTGGATTTTCACTGCGCGGGCGGCGATATCGACGCCTGTCACGAGGCGGTGCGGTTTCACGAGGTGAATTGTCGCGGCATGTTGCGCCGCTAAGTCATGAACGGCTCCCTGTTATTGCTGTTGCTCAGCCTTGCGGTGAATGACGACCTGGTCAAGAAGATCGACCTGGTGGATATGTCTACCCGCACCATCGTCTCGGCGGTGACGGCCCACGGAAAAACACTGTTGGCTACCGCGAGCGGCAGCGGGCGCATGGACTACATCCTGTTCGATTACCGCGACAGTCAGGCCTATGCCTTGCAAGACGGCCGCATTCGCACCGATATCCTTTCCAAAATCACGGCGACCATGGCCGGTTATGCGATTGTGGACCGCATCGGTCTATTTACCTACCAGGTGGATCGCGAGGGTCGTTTCGTCGGGGTGACCGATCTGGAGGATTTCCGGGGGTTTGTACCCGATTGCCGTCCGGTGGAAGTGGCCCCGTACGGCGAGAGCCGCTTCCTGCTGACTTATCTGGAGCAGGATAGCGAGATTCTGGCTTTGGCGGTGGTGGATCTGGACAAGCGGACCTTCGAAACACTGCACACCATGGAGTCGGAGCCTCATTTAAAGCGTTCCTATTGGTGTTGGGACGGAAGTCGCATGTACTTCGTGCGGCCGGAGAACGGCAGGATCGATTTGGTGGATACCGAGAACTTCCGGTCGCTCAAGATCATCCGAACCGCTCGCGATCCGGTAGAAAATCCCTACTTCCGCCCGGCGGCCGCCAACGCCACCCTGATGGCCCGGTTTCTGCGCGTGCTCATGAATCCGGTCTATTTGAAGGGCGGCATCAAGCTGGAAGTGCCCGTCTATCGGGAAAAAGACAAGCGGGTAACCGACCGGGTTCTTGCCATGATCCAAGACGGCCGCTTCCGCGAGTTGCCGGAGAACCGTTATACCGTGGGCGAGAGTCGCGGGTTACGTCTGATCTTCGACAGGGAAAACGGCGATTTCAAGCTTGAGCGCCGCCGTTAGGGCCTGGGCCTGGTGAGGAGCTCAACGATTCGGGCCGGTATTCGTAAGGGTTTGCTCCGGGGCGGCTTGTACCTCGGCTTTTCTCAGCGACAGCCGGGCTCTTACCTCGGCTTCGTCTTGGGTTCTGCCGAGGGCCTTGAATAAATCGGCGCGCAAGCTCAGGGCCTTGTTGGTTTTGACAACTTGGGCGGGCTGCTCTTCCCTGTAGGCGAGAGCTTGGGTATTGTGGGCCAGGGCTTCTTCGAACCGCTGGATGCTCTGAAGAGCCAGGGCGTGAAAATGATGGATCTCGGCTTTGTCATCGGTTTTTTGGGCGCCCTCGTGCGCCGTTTTGAAAAGGGCTTCGCCTTCTTCTATTCGACCGGTGAGCATGGCGGCCCTGCCGTTGGCGGCGATCAACTGCCAGTCGCTTTCGTACCTGGCGTTCAGGTGGTCCAGATGGGGCCGCGCCTTTTGGGGACGGCCGATATCCAGGTAGAACAAGGCCAGATTCCAATAACCGAGGGCCTGGATGAATCCGGTCGTTTCCTCGATGTGGTGCTGAAGGCTTTTCAGGTAGAAGGTTTCGGCCCGGTCGGATCGGCCCAGGCGATGGTAGGCATCGGCGATATAAGCCGTCAACAGGTAGCGACGCTTGGAAACGCCCTCGATATCGGGCATTTCACGCCGGTACAAGTCTTCCAGGATGGGTAGAGCGAGCTCCGGCAGGTCCGCCTTGAGGTAGGCGCGGGCGAGTTGGCTTTCGATGATGAACATCATCTGGGTATTCGGATCGTATTGGCGGGCGCCGATGCGAATGCCGCGTTTCAGGCCGCTTATGGCATTGGGGAAATCGCCGGCTTCCTGGTAGAGAATGGAGAGGTTGTTGAGGATGATCCCCAGGGTGGGGTGGCTTTCGTCCACCAGGCTGTCCAGCAAAACCAGGGACTGTTCGTAGTAGGAGATGCCCTTTTTCAGGTCACCGCGAAGGTAGGCCAGGCGACCTATCAGCGAAAGGGTCTCCGCGTACAGAACGTGGCGGGTGGAATTGGTTTCCTTGAAGAAGGTATCGGCCTGGGCAAGCGTCTTTTCCACTTCGTCGAACTGATTCATGCGCATCTGGTTCTCGGCGTGGTGGTTGAGAGTACGGCCGTAGTCTTCCGTCCTGGAACCGATTCTTTCCTGAATGGCCAGGGACTGTTTGTAAAGGTCGTCGGCCTGCTCGTAACGGGACCGGTAGAAATGGGTGAGAGCCAAACCGGTCATGGCCATGGCGCTGAAAAAGTCATCGCCGTGCCTTTGGAAGAGCCCGAGCGAGTGTTCCAGGTGCTCGGCGGCTTTTTCGTAGTATTCTTTCTGGGTCAGGGCCTCGCCCAGGTGAAGCCGAATTCGGCCGGTCATGACGCTGTCCTGCCGGCCTTTGTCCGACCACAGGACGTCGGCGCGTTTCAATACGGTCAGGGCGCTGTTGATCTCGCCGGCGCGAATCAGTTTCATGCCCAGGGTGTCCAGGGCGTTTGCTTGAAGCTCGGGTTCATCAGCCAGCGCCTTTTCCATGTCTTGGAACATATGATCCAAAAAGTCGCTGATATCGATCTTCCCGTCCCTGGCCACGTAGCCGTCCACGTAGGACAGCATACTGAACATGACGTTGTTCAGGGTGTCGCCGCGTCGTGTGGCCAGTCGCGCCTCGATACTTTGCTGGACGAGCAGGGAGACCAGGATGACCCCGGCGAAAAGGGTTGCGGCGGCGGCGGAGAAGGCAACGGGGTGCCTGCCTACCAGCTTGCGCAGGGAATAGAAAATACTTTCGGGCCGGGCGTGGACGGGGTAACCGTTCTGGAGTCGGCCCAGGTCTTCCTCGAATTGTTCGGCCGAGGCATAGCGGCGTTCGGGCTCGCGGCGCAGGGCGTGCAGCACCACGGTGTCCAGGTCGCCGCTCAGGCGTCGACGCAAGCCGCGCGGGTCCAGGGCGCGGACCTCACTGAGCCGTTCGGGAGCAATGGTTTCCACAGTTTCGCCGGTTCGGCGTTCCATGGCGCGCAGTACGACGGAACTGGGCTTGGCCATGCGCGATTCACTCGCCAGGCGTCCTTCGCCCTCGCCGGTGTTGTGGCGGAAGGGGTGCCTGCCGGTGAGTAGTTCGTAAAGCAGCAGACCCAGGGAATAGATATCGGAGGCCGTGGTCAGCGGTTGGTTCAGGATCTGCTCGGGCGAAGCGTAGTCGGGCGTGAGCAGCCGGTTGCCCTCTTTGGTTCGAAACAGGGTGGTATCGGTATCGGATTTCATGAGGCGGGCGATGCCGAAATCCAACAACTTGGGTTCGCCCTCGGCGGTAACCAGGATGTTGGAAGGCTTGATGTCGCGGTGAATCACCAGGTTTCGATGGGCGAAGTGCACGGCGCGGCAGACCTTGCGGAACAGTTCGATGCGGGCGTCAAGGTTCAGGCGACGGCTGTCGCACCAGCGGGTAATGGGCTCGCCGTCAACATACTCCATAACGAAATAAGGCCGGCCGTCGGCGGTGCTCGCGCCCTCGATCAAGCGGGCGATATGGGGATGATCCAACGAAGCCAGGATCTTGCGCTCATTGTGGAAGCGGCGGACCAACTCATCGGTGTCCATCCCCCGCTTGAGAATCTTCAGGGCGACCTGCTTCCCGGTTTCGTCCCCCTCGCGACGGGCCAGGTAGACGGTGCCCATGCCGCCCCGACCCAACTCGCCCAGAATGTGATAGGGGCCCACGCGCTCGGGCGGGTCCGCTCCTTCCTCGATCTCCAACTGCATTACGGGTTGTTCCATGAAGGCCATATCATCGGCCTCGACCGCCAGTAGTTTCTCCACCTCGACGCGGATGGTCGATTCGCCCTGGAATTGGGCGGCCAGGAATTGATCGCGCGCATCTCCGCTTAATTCGAGTGCCTGCTCAACGATGTTCTGGATAATTTGCCATTGATCCTTATTCATGAAATACCCCCGGATCATTCTACTCGGTCTTGACTGCCGAATACAAAGACCCCTACCGGTACTATCGAAAAATACGGCGGTCAAGGGCCGGCAAGCTCGACCCGAGGGCCGCGCTCGATCGATTGACCGGATCGATGTAACACCTGTCATCGTTTTTGGCAGAAAATCCGTTACCCTTATAGAGGGGCGCCGGTCGCGGCAGCCTTCATCCAAGTACCGAAAAGGGAATGATTGGTATGCGTTTTTTGGTTTTGTTGCTCACCGGAGTTGCCTTCGGCGGGAATTTCGAGTTGGGCGAAGGGTTGCCGTCCGGTGCTTGGGATAACGTGGCGCGGGCCCGTGATGCCGTCATTTTGTCCAGCAAACTGCGAATCGATGAAACGGAAATTCATCATTACCGTTTGATCCGGGTGATTACTGAGCAAGGCAAAGCCGCCGCCAATCGCTTTGCCATATCGTCCAACATGACCATGCTGAAGGGGCGGGTTGTCGATCGGGACGGGCGCGAGACCCATTTCGACCAGGATGCCGACATGCTGGAGGTTCTGGCTTATCAGACCGCCGGCGGGCGCGCCACGGTTCGCTATGTTCTGCCGCCCGGCTTGACCACCGATTGCATCGTGGAAATGACCTGGAGCGAAGAAGCCAAAAACGGCCTGCCCAAGGACCAATTTCATAGCCTCTACCTGGTTTCCGAACCCTGGTACTGTAAAGAAAAGGTCTTCATGATCAACAACGATACCCTGGAAATCGCCTCCAAATCGCGCTTCTCCGATGACGATTTCCTGCACATGGTGACGCGTCTGTTTTGGGGCGAGATCCGCAACGGAACCGTGATGACCCAGGGTGTCGTCGGCGATTACACCCAACTTACCTTCAAAGATATCCCGCCGCTCGATAGCCATCCCTACGGCGCCCCGGGCGAAGACCCGAATATGGTCAGCCTGCAAATCTTCCGCACCTTACCCTTCCAGGGCGCCAATATGCGGAGCTTCTGGGCCGATTACGCCAATAACTATGTCAAGCTTTTCTACGATTACCACTACGAACACCGGGATGACTACAAGCGTTGGATTGCCGCTGTCCGCGAGCGCATGCCCGAGGAAACCGACAAGGCCGCCCGCTTCGTTTACAAGGCTTTTCGGCACAAGATCAAGCCGCTGGACCTGATGACGCCCGCCGAACGCCGGGCGTTCGACCCGAATGCTCTTGTTGCCCTGGGATACGACTTGGACATGGTCGACCACATCTTCAAGCGCGGCTTTGCGAGTCGCTTCAACATGGGCCCGGCCATGTTCGAGGTCATGCGCGATTGCGGCCTGCCGGTTCAGTTGGGCTTCACCACACCGGACAATCGTTTGCCGGTGGTTCCTCAGGAGATGAACCCTTTCGTGCTGGATATCGCCAATCCCATTCTGCTCTTCAGCCTGGACGAAAAGCGCAAACTGACTCTGGCGCCCGGTTACCCCGAGTTGGATGTGGGCGATATCCCCTCTCATTTCCGGGGGCAGTTAACGGCGGTGATCGATCCCGCTGACAAGGACAATTGGAAAACCGGCTTCCTGACCCTGCCGCGCCGGAGTTGGAAATCCCACCGCCTGATTCAAAGCTACAAGTTGAGCGTGGATACCGGCGGCACGGTGAACATGACGCTGCAAGAGCAGGGCAGCGGCGCCTACAACGCCTCCTTCCGGCGCATCTACCGGCCGCTGGGAAGTGAAGCGGCGCGAGAGCTTTTGGCCAAAGAATGGTCCGACCGCCTGCCCGCCTGGCGCATTAGCGGAGCGGGTGTGGGCAACGCCGATGATTTCAGCAGGCGCATCGCCCGGAACGTTCGCGCCGGAACCAAATTGGACATCGAAGGACTGGACTGGTTCAGCCTGGCTCCTTTGCCCGGCTCGCAACCCCTGTTCGAGATTCCCGAGGTTTACCCGGATGACCGCAAGCAACCCGTCATCCTACCCGAGAACAAAGGCATGATCAGCCGTGCCGAGATTACCCTGCCCAAGGGCCTGCGGCTTTTGGGCAACCCCTCGTGGAAACAGAAGAACAGCTTCGGCGAGATCTCGTTTCAGGTCACCTCTAAAAGCGAGAACATCATATCGGTCGAACGTAGAATGATTCTGGTGGACGGCACCCAGGCCGCCGATAAGATCGACGAATTCAAGTATTTTGTAACCTGGATGCAAGAGGCCGTCAGTCAAACCATCGCCGTCGGTCGGGGGGAATAGACATGTGGTTATTCTTATTGTGGTTGTTCCCGGGGACCGAATTCGATGCGGGTCGTTACGAGGAACTGCCCGACTGGGCTCAGGTCGCCTGCTTCAAACTGGAAACGGCGACCCGGCCGGGCGGCGCCGATGTCTGGCGGTTGAGCGAGCAGTTGGAAATCAATCTGGACGAGAAGGGTAACCTGGTGCGCAGGCACCGTGTGGTCGACCTGGTTCTGCGTCAGGGCGGCGCGGAACGGGCCGGTCAATATGCCGTCAGCGGTTCCAGCGACGGCGGTAAGCTGTTACGCATTCGCGGTTGGCACCTGCCGGCTCACGGCAGGCTGGACAAATTGGATAAGAATAAACTGGTAGTGCTGGGCGCCTCGGACGGCGCCAATTTCTTCGACGACAGCGTAGCCGTGGCCTTTTTCAAACACGTGGCCAAGGGTTCCGTGGTCGCCTTCGAAAGCATTTACCGCGAAAAAAGCTTCCTGGGCCCGGTCACGTCCGCCTCCCCGGCGACTCCGTATCCCACCCTGGAATACCGCCTTTCCTTTCCCGGCGCGAATAACAAGCCGGAAACCTTTCTACTCGGTTTTGAACAATGGGGCCTTCAATTCACAAAGGACATCACCGGTGACCTGGTGCTCGAGAACCTGCCGGGTCTGGCCGATGAAGCTGAACCCGCGCCCTACGGCCATCTCTACCCGCGAATCCTGGTACGGTACCCGGAAAGCGGAGACACGGCCGACCGGTATCGGTCCTGGGATCATTTCGCCCGCTGGTATTGGGACGTTTTCAAGAAAGCAGCCTATGAGGGTAAGGCGCCTGAAACAGGTAGGGTCAACAAAAAGAAGTTGATGGAATTGTCCGCCGCCGTAACGGAACGCATTACCTATCGGCAGGTCTATCTTTCCAACGCCAGGGGGTATGAACCCCTCTCCGGCGCAGAGGTCATCCGCCGCGCCTACGGCGATTGCAAGGACATGGTCGCCTGCTACGCTCATCTGGCCCAAAAGAAGAAAGTACTCGCCTATCCGGCGCTGGCCAATATCGTCGACGGCGCTTTCATAACCGCCGAGGATGTACCTTTCCCCAGCTTCAACCACCTGATTGCCGCCGTGCCGCTGACTGAAAGCAAGGGGTTGCCCGCGGAAGTGGTGGTGGACGGTCAACGCTACCTCCTGTTCGACGGCACTTCCAACAAAACCCGTTTCGGTTGGCTGCCTTCCGGTTACGAGGGCCGTCAGGTATTGATCTGCACACCGCGAGGTGCGGTTTGGGCGCCGATCCCCCAAAGCGCGATCGAGCCCGCCTCGTTGACATTCAAACTGGCGGGCAAGCTGAACGACCACAACGATCTATCAGGCCGGTTGGATGTGCTGGAGGAAGGCAATGCCGCCGGGTTCCGCTACTACATGGGCGGCGACAAGGAATACGTGGAACGTCTGCTGCGCATGCGGTTGGATCTTCCGGCAACCGTGGATTTGGAAATGCTGCAACGCAATCATGAAAACGGCAACACCTCGCAATCCTGGAAGATCGAATGGCCGGGTTTTCTGCGTCGGGACGGCAACGGTTTCCGTCTTCCGGCCTGCATTGTGCCGGAAATGGATACAGTGCTCACCAAACCGGGCCGCAAACGTCGAAACCCCATCGCTTTCGAAGGTTCGCCGCAAACTACCTGGGAGATTGAACTGACCGGCACGACGCAACTGCTTCCCGGGGGCGCCGAGGCCGGAGGTAAATCCACCCTGGGCGAATATACCTGGAAGGCGCAGGGCGGCGACAACCTGAAGGTGGGCTTCAGCAGACGCTTCCCCAGGGTCATCTACACACGCCCGGAGATCGCCGAGGGCATGACAGCCTGGAGAACCTTCAAAAAAGATTTTCGGAGATTTCGCCAAAACCAGACGCTTCTAAGGGTACCGTAGCCGAATTGGATCGCGTTACTTTGCCAATCCCGCGGCCATGGTGTCGCAGATGAAGGCAAAGAATTGTTCTTTATTGTCCGAAAGCACCAGTTTGCCTTCCATGTACAACTCCGCAACGCCGTGAAGGGTGGACCAGGCCGCGTATGCCGGCCAGGTGGGGTCGCCCTGCTCGATGACGGCAGACTCCTGGCAGCGCATGACCGATTGAGCCAGTATGGCAAAGGTCTCGTCGGCGGCCTCGGCAAGACCCGGATAGGATTCCGGCTTCTTCAACTCGTCGCTGAACATGAGGCGGTAGATATCGTAGTTTTCCACCGCGAAATCGATATAAATGCGCGCCATGGCTTTCAGCTGATCCATGGGTTCGCCCGGTTGGTCGAAGGCTTGTAATAAAGCCAGGTTCAACTGTTGAAACTTACCCTCGGCAACCGTCGCCAACAGCGTGTTTTTATCCTCGAAATGACGATAGGGCGCGGTACGCGAGATGCCCAACCGAAAGGCCAGTTCGCGCATGGTAACGCTGTCCAATCCTTCGTCCGCGATCATTTGCGCGGTTAACTTCAGCAAATCCGCTCTAAGATTTCCGTGGTGGTAAGCTTGTTTTTTCATGGCATCATTTTATCTCATTCAGCTTGGCCGGCATTGTCAAAAATGCACGCGGTTTGGAAACCGTGTAGAATATCACTCGGCGCTAACAGTTTTCAGGCAGCGTACAAAGCTTACCATGAATGAAGGGGTTAGCCATGTCAACATTTCAACCGGAATCCGCGCAAAAAGGTCGGGTTGTGCTGCTGGGCCTACCTCATGATGACGGCTCCAGTTTCCTGCGCGGCTGCGCCCAGGCGCCGCCTCTCATCCGTGAGGCGCTCCACAGCGATCACGGCAATATGTTCACCGAGAGCGGCATGGACCTGGGCAATCATCCACGTTTCGGCGATGCGGGTGATCTGGATCTGAACGCGAACATGGTCGATCGTATCACCGACGGCGTGCGTCAATTGCTGGATCGCGGCGCGCATGTGTTGGGCCTGGGCGGCGATCACGCGGTCACCTATCCGGTTCTGCGCGCCTATGCCGCCGTTTACGGTCCCGTGGACATCCTGCATTTCGACGCCCACCCGGATCTTTATGACGAATTGGGCGGCAACCGCTTGTCCCACGCCTGCCCCTTTGCCCGCATCATGGAGGAAGGTTTGGCGAAACGGCTGGTTCAGGTAGGCATTCGCACCATGAATGCTCATCAGCGGGAGCAGGCGGTTCGTTTCGGCGTAGAAGTGATCGAGATGCGACATTGGCAACCCGATCTCCTCCTGCATTTCGACGGCCCCTTGTATCTCAGCCTGGACCTGGACGGCATGGACCCCGCCTTCGTTCCCGGTGTCTCGCACTACGAGCCGGGCGGCTTGAGCCCGCGCGATATCCTGGGCTTGATCCAGCGCATCGATGTCCCCCTGGTCGGGGCCGATATCGTGGAATACAACCCGACCCGCGATATCAACGGCATGACGGCGGTGGTGGCCGCCAAGTTCGTGCGCGAGTTGACCGCGCGAATGATCGAAACCAATCCTGTTTACGCGGAGCGTTTATGAGTTGGCAAGCTTTTATTTCACGACAAGTCGTCCGCATGATCGTCAAATCCGGCGGCGGCAAAAATGTGCCGCACGAGAAGGTGCGACGTCATTTCGAGACCGTGGTCGGCAAGGTTCCGGGTCCGCCGTTCCAAGTGGATACAGAGGAAATCAGTGTGGAAGGCGTTCCCTGTACCTGGTACCGCACGGGTATTAATGATCAGGGCGTCATCCTTTACTTTCACGGCGGCGGTTATGTGGTGGGCTCCCCGCGCACGCATCGAGCCCTGGTTTCCTACCTGGCCCGGCGTAGCGGTGCGGCCGTGCTTTCGGTCGATTACCGCCTGGCTCCTGAAAACCCCTTTCCGGCGGCGGTCGAGGATGCTGTCAAGGTCTACAAATACCTGGTTGAAAGCGGCATCCCGGTAGCGAAAACGGCTGTCGGCGGCGATTCTGCCGGCGGCGGATTGACCTTTGCCACATTGGTCCATTCCCGCGACCATGGTTTACCCATGCCCGCCGCGGCCTTTGCCTTCTCGCCGTGGACGGACCTGTCGTTGAGCGGCGATTCGGTAACCACCAATCGACATCGCGAGGTCTTGATCCACAACGAGGAATTGCGCCGCTTCTCTGCTTACTACCTGGGCGAGACCGAACCGGAAACACCGTTGGCATCTCCACTGTTCGCCGACCTGAGCGGGTTGCCGCCGGTCTTCATCCAGGTAAGCAGCGCCGAGGTTCTGAGGGATGATTCCCTACGCATGGAAGAACGCCTGAAGGAAGCGGGCGTACCGGTGACCTGCGAGGTCTGGCGCAAGATGCAACATGTCTGGCAGTTCCTGCCCGGCCGCCTGCCGGAAGCACGCAAGGCTTTGAGAAACACGGCGGATTTCCTCCACCGGCAATGGGGCATCGAGCCGGAAGAACTGTCGGCTTAGCCGGATGAAACGCCGAACTCCGGGGAGTCCGGCGTTTTTCTTATTCTTCCGCGTTCTTCTTTGCTTGCTTCATGACCTTGCGCAGTTTCTCGCGTTCGTTGACCGTGAGCGCCATCTTGCGCAGGCGGATATTTTTGGGGGTGATCTCCACCAACTCGTCCTCGCGGATCATCTCCAGCGCACCTTCCAGGCTCATGGGCGGGATGGGCGACAGCACCACGTTCTCATCGCGGCCGGAGGCGCGCATGTTGGTCAGCTTCTTGCCCTTGCAGACGTTCACGTCCAGGTCGTTATCGCGGTTGTGAATACCCACGATCATGCCTTCATAGACGGCAGTCTGCGGTCCGATGAGCAGCGTGCCCCGGGGTTCCAGGTTGAACAACGCATAGGCCAATGCCTCGCCCTGGCGATCCGCGATCAGGGAACCCGTGGTGCGCGTGGGGAAATCGCCCCGGTAGGGCTCGTAGCCGTGCAGGTAGCTGTTCATGACACCGGTGCCGCGCGTGTCCGACAGGAACTCGTTGCGGTAGCCGATCAGACCCCGGCTGGGAATGGAGA
This sequence comes from Acidobacteriota bacterium, assembly GCA_030066195.1. GTDB lineage: Bacteria > Acidobacteriota > Holophagae > Acanthopleuribacterales > Acanthopleuribacteraceae > JASJCB01. The sequence continues at coordinate 6,998 of JASJCB010000133.1, read as the reverse complement.
ATTCCAGGCGCACCCGGCCTGTACCGTGGTTCACCATGTTGGTCATACGGCCCTTGCGCAGGCTCAACTTTTCGCTGACGATACCCACGTGTTCCTCGCCGCAATCCACGAACAGGTGCTCGATAGGTTCCTGGCGCCTGCCGTTGACCTCTTTATAGATGACCGTAGGGCGGCCCACCGTCAACTCGAAGTCCTCGCGGCGCATGGTTTCGATGAGGATCGCCAGTTGCAGCTCCCCGCGTCCTTTGACCACGAAGCTCTCGCCGTCCTCAGACAGCTCCACCTGGATCCCCACGTTGCCCAGGGTTTCCTTGTAAAGGCGTTCGCGGATCTTGGGCGACTGCACGTGTTTGCCTTCCTTGCCCGCGAACGGCGAGGTATTGGGCCCGAAGTTCATGCGGACGGTGGGCTCGTCGATGCAGATCCTCGGCAGTCCCTTGGGCGCCTCCTTGGAACAGATGGTGTCGCCGATGTGGACGTCTTCGATACCGGCCAGGATGATGATGTCCCCGGGCTCGGCCAGGTCGGCCTCGGCCAGCTCAAGGCCGTTGTAGACCTGCAATTTGGAAATGCGCAGGTTCTTGACCTCGCCGCCTTCCTTGATGCATACCAGTTGCTCATTGCGGCGAACCGTGCCGTTGGCCACCCTGCCGATGGCCAGCGCGCCCAGGTACTCGGAGTAGCTTAGATCGGAAACCAGCATCTGAAAGGGTTCGTCGGGATCGTAGGTGGGGCTGGGTACCTGGTCCACGATCATGTCGAACAGGATTTGCAGATCCTTGCCGGGCGTTTCGGGATCTTCCTGGGCGATGCCGTCGCGACCGATCGCGTAGAGCACGGGAAAATCCAACTGGTCCTCGTGGGCGTCCAGATCGATGAACAGGTCGTAGACCTCGTCCAGAACCTCTTCGATGCGCGCGTCCTTGCGGTCGATCTTGTTGATGACCACCAGAATCTTCAGGCCCGCGTCCAGGGCTTTCTTCAGCACGAAGCGGGTTTGCGGCAGGGGGCCCTCCGAGGCGTCCACCAGCAGGATGACGCCGTCTACCATCATCAACGCCCGTTCTACCTCGCTGCCGAAGTCGGCGTGACCGGGCGTGTCCAGTACGTTGATCTTGATGTCCTTGTAGATGACCGAGCAGTTTTTGGCGGCAATGGTAATACCGCGTTCTTTTTCCAGGTCCATATTGTCCATGACCCGCTCTGCCACAACCTGGTTGTCGCGGAACAGGCCGCTCTGGCGGAACATGGCGTCCAGCAGGGTGGTTTTCCCGTGGTCGACGTGTGCGATGATCGCGATATTTCTCAGCTTTTCGTTCTTCATGTAAAACTTCCCATGGGACGGTAGACGTAACCGGGCTCAGCACTCGGCCGCAACAAAGCGGTCCAGGTGGAACCGGTCCTTTGTGCCGTAAAACTCGATCAGTTCGGCGACCAGCATGGCCGCTCGTTTGGGCAGGCCCTGCCGGAAGTAGGTTTTCACCTGGTTATGGACCGCCTGCTTGAAGGGACCCATATCGTGCGGCTCGCCGTTCAGGTTGTCCGCACTGAAACGGAAGCTTTTACCACATGCCGCAGAAAAGATCCACTCCAAGGCTTGAGGTTTTACTTCCACCTTCTCGAATTCCGCTTGCTCGGACGCCGTCCTGCCGTCCGGCATGTACCAGTAGCCGAAGTCCTCCAGCAGGCGCCGCCGGCGTCCGGCCACACACCAATGGGCAATCTCGTGCAGGGCGCTGGCGTAGTAACCGTGAGCGAAGATGATGCGATGGCGGGGGTGGTCGTCATCCGCCGGCAGGTAGACGGGTTCGTCTTCACCGCGAACGAGGACCGTGTTGTATGTTTCTCGAAACAGTTTGTCGAAGATTCGAATCAGGTCCCCGACGCGGTGCGTGGTCATGGATTGAGGCCCAGCTCATTGCGCATCTTGCGATTCTCGGGACGGTTGTGGTTCCAATAATCCGAACGGATGGTATTGGTGCGCACCGCGATCGTTTCGCGGCCCTCCCCGTCTATCTCGCGCCAACCCAGAATGGCGTAGGGTGCTTCCCTTTCGAAGTAGATCACCAACTTGCGCTTGCTTTCCTTGTATTCCAGTTCGTACATATAGATCTTGTGTTTTGCGAAGCGGCGGTCTTTTTCCTCGTACAGGGACGCTTGCACATCCATGGGTTTGACGGCGACGTGGCGCAGAAGAGCGTGCTCCATGGAGGGAATCATTTTGATGTCGTCCACGGGCAGGTGATTGGGCGCCATGCGAATGCGTCCCCAGATCTCGTCTTCCAGCCAAACGTTGTCCACCTTGAAGTTTTGGTCGGCTTCGCCCTGGAAGTAGGAGTGGGAAACAACCTGGTAGTCATCGCCGCGAAGGTTCAACTGAGCGTACATATTCCCGCACCATTCCTGCGAGGAAAAAGAAACCTTGGGGGTATGCCTACCGTCGTGCTTTACCTCCGAGAATACCGAGGTCATGAGCGTGTAGGGATAGATGCCGGTCAGGAAATGCTTGGTCTTGTTTAACTTCAGAACGGGATAAGACTCGCCTTCGCCCTGGTAATCCTGCTTCACCTGCTTTCCGGCCAGGAAGGGTTCGGTAACGAAAATATGAACGGCGTCGCCCTCGTGCTGAGCGCCGTAGCGGGACTGCCTCAACTTGTAGCGGGTCAGTTCCGCCTGGCCGTTGTACCAGTAGGCTTGGAAGGCCGCGGGGTCGTTGGTGATAGACTGGACCAGTTCCTCGGAATTGACGCCGCAGCCGAGCAGGAACCAGGCCGGGATTAAAAGCAGGAAACGGGCGATGATGTTCATAGCAAACTCCTTCACTCTTCTACGACAGTTCCAGAGCATTTTTTATGCCGGTTTATCGAAGTACATGGCCAATAATAACAGCGGAAGATAGGCCGATAAAGCAATGAAAACGCGTTTGGCGTTCCTCTCCGATACGTGGTAGGTGTAATAAGCCACCTGGCCCACCAGGAAGAGACCTAGAACCAGTGCGATAAAAGGATAGACGGTTTCCGTGAGATTGGCCTGAAAGGGCAGCAGGCTGACCGGGATCAAGGCCAGGGTGTTCCAAACCATCTGTCGACGACTGGTGCGTTCGTCGGAAACGACGGGCAATTGTTTCATGCCGACGCTTTCATAATCGGCGCGATGGCGGATGCTGATGATCAAGGCGTGGGGAATTTGCCACAGAAAGAGGATGACGAACAGAATCCAGCCGCCCAGTTCCACCTTTCCCCGGGCCGCGGCCCAACCCATGACCGGCAACATGCCGCCCGGAATCGCGCCCACGAAGCTGGAGAAACTGGTGCGCAGCTTGAGCGGCGTGTACATATAGTTGTAGGAGACCCCGCAGACGATAGTAGCCAGCGAACAGGCCGGGTTGACCATAAACCACAGCCAGGCGAAGCCGAACAGCATGATGCCCATACCGAAAGCAAACGCCAGCTCCGGCGAGACCCGGCCGGAGGGGATGGGGCGTCCACCGGTGCGTTTCATGCGGGCGTCCAGCTTGCGCTCCATATGTTGGTTCAAAGCCAGGGAGCCGCCGGCAGCCAGGGTAACGCCGATGACGGTATGGGCCAGCACACCGAGGTCCACACCGTCCGTCACCGCGATCATATAGCTGAGGCAGGTGGTGAAGACAATCATGACCAACGCCCGCGGCTTGGTCAGTTCCACCAGGGCTTTGACTTTGCTTCCCATGCTTGACAAGATCTCACCTTCATGGAGAATCCGTCGGCGGCGGTATGGGCCCCGCCGCCGCTGAACGATTAGGATTGTGGTTCCAGTTTCTCAGGGCTGCGGCTGATGTACAGCTCGAAGCTCTTGAAATGTTTGCCGTCGGCCGACAGCACATTTTCCACGGAATTGTCGCCCACGTTGATAAAGCTCTCGTGATCCTTCATGCGGATATCGCCGATATCGTCCATGCGCGCACGGCCCTGGCGGCGAAGAATGTTCTGGATGTCCATTTCGTCCAGGCCGTCGGCGCGGCCCAGGCTGAGGACCAGGGTGGTAAAGCTGGTGCTGCGTTGACGCGGGCCCGAAGAAAAGTCCCCGTCCCGACGACGCTCACGCGACCCGCCGCGATCGTCCCGGCGTCCCCGGTTGTCGCGCCTGTCGCGTCCGCGGTCGTCCCGGTTCATGTCGCGACCGCGCCCGCCGCGATCGCGTCCGCCGCCGCGGTCATCGCGCCGTCCGCGTCCGCCGCGATCGTCCCGGCGTCCCCGCGAGTCTCGGCGATCGTCGCGCCGTCCACGTCCGCGATCGTCCCGGCGTCCCCGCGAATCACGACGATCATCGCGACTCTCGCGCCGTTCCTCGCGGTTGTCGCGCGGTGCGGCCGCGGGTCGAGGCGCTTCCTCCAGCAGAACCACCGGGCGATCGAAGTGTTCCAGCAACAGCGGCAGCATATCCCGGACCTGTTCGTCGGTGAGCTGATCGGCGACCTTGCTGTACTCGTCGCGGACATCGGCCGCGTGACCGTAGTTGATTTCTTCCAGTTTGGTGTGCAGGTGCTGGGCGCGCGAGTCGGTGATCTCGTCCTCGGTCGGGATATGGATTTCCTGCGCTTCGAGGCCGGTAGTCTTCAGGGCGGTCTGGAAGCCGGCAAGGTCCAGCGTGGAAACCAGCGATATGGCCTTGCCTGACTTACCCGCCCGGCCGGTACGGCCCGTGCGGTGGACATAGGTTTCGCTGTCGGCGCTGGAGGAGAAGCAGAAGACGTGGCTCAAGGCGGGAATATCGATCCCGCGTGCGGCCAGGTCGGTGCAGACCATGTGCTGGCTGACGCCCATGCGAATGCGCTTCAGGGAACGCTCGCGCTGGCTCTGCGACATGTCGGAGGACATTTCCTCGGCCTTGATGCCGGCCTTGGTCAGGAAGAAGTGGACCGACTTGACATCGACCTTGGTGTTGCAGAAGATCAGGCTGAATTCAGGCTGCTCCTTTTCCAAAAGGGCCAGCAACGCGGTTTCCTTTTCATTGGACTGGACCGAGCAGAAATAGTGGTCAATCTCCTTGGGCGTGCCCTCATCGCTGGAAACATCCACTTTGACCGGGTCTTCCATATAGTCGAGGATAAGCTGTTCGATGCTATAGGGGAAGGTGGCCGAAGACATCACCACCTGGCGGCGCTTGGGCAACTGGCGCATGATGTTCTGTACGTCGGGCAGGAAACCCATGGACAGCATTTTGTCCGCCTCGTCCAAAACGATACCGCGCACAACGGAAAAACTCATGGTGCGGCGCTTGAGGTGGTCCAGAATGCGGCCGGGGGTGCCCACGACCACCTGGGCGCCGTCCCGCAGACGACGGATCTGACGGTTCATATCGGTGCCGCCGTAGATGGCGCATACCTTCATTTCGGTGTCCTTGGACAGGGAACTCAATTCCTCGTGGACCTGGGCGGCCAACTCGCGGGTGGGTACCAGGCAGACGAATTGTACGGCCGGTACGTCGGCCATCACGCTTTCGATAAGGGGAAGGCCGAATGCCGCGGTTTTACCGCTGCCGGTGCGGGACTGGATGACAACATCTTTCTTTTCCAAGATGGGCGGAATGGCGCCGACTTGTACGTCGGTAGGCTTTTCATAATTCTTTTCTTTCAGATTGGCCATGACCTGGTCGGATAGACCGAATTCTTCAAAATTTTCCATACTTGCTCCTAGGCAATGCTTGTTCGGGAACGCCGCCGCGGCGTCCGGCTATTCATCGCGCGGCTGGACGGAAGGCGACCGCCCCAATTAGCAACACGCTTCAAATCTGCTCGATACTTTTCTTCTATGTGACAACGGTTCAAAGGAAATAGCCAGTGGGCATCGGGGGCCGGCAAAATGTCAGTTGCTACCGATGCTACCCTATGTCGTAAAAAATGATGCGCGCCTCGCGCGGGTGAATGGTACCCCCGGGTGGAATCGAACCACCGCACCCGGCTCCGGAGGCCGGTGCTCTATCCACTGAGCTACGGGGGCGTACGCGCGAGTTTAACAAAATTGGCAGAAAGTTGCACGCGGGAAATAACACAAAAATGAAAATCGACTATTGAAAGCAACCCCAACGGGCCCTAATGTATAAGGGTTCGTCTTGTACCGATTTTGCAGGAGATTGCTCATGCTGCTTCGTTTGCTTCCGCTCCTCGTTTTATGCATCATCGCCGCTGTTTTTGCCGGTCCCTGGCAACAAACCATCCGTATCGAAGCCGACGATCTGATGCGCATCAAACCCACGCGTATCTCGGCCAAATCGGGCAGTAAGGTGGTTCTGGAACTGAAGAACACCGGCCGCATCCAAAGCCTGCAACACAATTGGGTCCTGCTGGCGGCGGACACCGACGTCACCGGCTTCGGCAACGCGGCCATGAACGCGAAGTCCACCGGCTACATCCCCGCGAGCATGAAAGACAAGGTCATCGCTCACACGAGCCTTGTCTCGGCCGGACAAAGCACCACCGTCACCTTCACGGTCCCTGCCAAGGGGACCTACACCTATATATGTAGTTTCCCGGGCCACTACTCCGCCGGCAGAGGCACCTTGACCGCCGAATAAGCAAGAAATGGAGTCGGCCGGATATTCAGGCGATTGTGATCTCGACCGAAAGACCGCTCCGATCAGGCTCCGAATGGGAATAGCCCGGCCGAGACAGACTGCCTTTTGCGCTAAAACCACAACCTCGTTCTCCGGGACAAGGCTTCAATCCGGAAGCAGGCAAACCCTATCCCGCGTTTTTTTCGCCCGGAAGGTCTTACTTTGTTGAAATGTCCCTGGCTTTTTTATCAACCATAACCCCAGTATTTCCTGTAAAGCCCTGGCAAAATTAAATTTAATTTTAAAAAGTCCTGGCATTTCAGTTTCCACCGATGTAATATCCCGGAACACACCGGCCTCGGCTTCTAAGGTCCTGGTCGTATTATGGTTCTATGGTTGGCGCACGCGCCGGACATCGTTTTGGAGGGGCCGGAGAACCGTATGACAAAACGCAATATTGACCCCCG
>JASJCB010000301.1 GCA_030066195.1 Acidobacteriota bacterium | reverse complement strand
CCCTGTGGGGCCCGCTGCACGGCGGCGCCAACCAGGCCGTGATCGAAATGCTGAACCGGATTCACGATGACAACGGCGATATCCCCAAGTACGTGGCCATGGCCAAGGACAAAACCAACGACTTCCGCTTGATGGGCTTCGGCCACCGGGTCTACAAAAACATGGACCCTCGCGCCACGTTGATCAAGAGTCATTGCGATCGGGTTCTGGCTTCGCTGCATGTGGAGGACCCCTTACTGGACCTGGCCAAAACCTTGGAGCAAACCGCTCTTGAAGATGAGTATTTCGTCCAGCGCAAGCTGTTCCCTAATGTGGACTTCTACAGCGGCATCATCTACAAAGCCCTGCAAATTCCCACCGACATGTTCACGGTGATGTTTGCTCTCGGCAGACTTCCCGGTTGGATCGGGCAGTGGTCGGAACTGATGGCCGATCCCAAGTTGCGTATCGGCCGTCCCCGCCAGATCTACCAGGGCCACCCGAAACGTCCCGTCGAATCTAAAGTGAAACGTCACGAAGAGTGACCGGCATCTTGTTTTTTTGTTGAATGAGGCTCGGGTGTATCTACATCCGAGCCTTTTTTACTTAATAGGCATCGGCGTTTGTCGAGCGCCCGCTTATAACTCTAACGATTCATTGGTTCGGGCGCCGGCCTTCGCTGAAATTCCCGTTTCTCGGCATGAAAGCCGGAACCTGCTTATGAGTGGGTTTTGTAATTGTTAAGCTTGAGATTCCCGGGGATGCGAACTAGAATCACAAGGGTGGAGGATGGATCTATGTTCGGACCTGTATCCGAAGGAATGAAGCTTTTTAAAAACGGTTCCAAAATAGCCGTCGTCGGTTATTCCGAGGCGCCTCATCGAATCGTTGTCAAAGTCACCAACTACCTTTTAGAAGAAGGGAATACCATCATCGGTATCAACCCCAATATCGAGAAGGCCTCCAAAACGGACATTCTTGTCCTGCCCAGCCTGGAGGCCCTCACAGAACCCATGGACATCATCCAGGTGTTCCGAAAAAGTTCGGCCCTGCCCGAATTGGGCCGAGAAATCGAAAACCTGTCATGGAAACCCAAGCTGATCTGGTGTCAGCAAGGGGTCATCGACTTAATTTTCCAAGAGGAAATGGAACGCCGGGGAATCCAGGTGGTCATGGATGCCTGTCCCTACGCGTTGAGAAGTTTCTTGTAGTATGACAAAACCGCTCCGCATGGTCACGGAGTTCGAGCCCAGGGGCGATCAGCCCCGGGCCATCGAACAAATCGTTCAATCGATCGAGGTCGGCGAAAAACATACCGTGCTTTTAGGCGTCACCGGTTCGGGCAAAACCTTTACCATGGGTAAGGTGATCGAATCCCTCGACCGGCCGGCGCTCATCATGGCGCCCAACAAAACACTGGCGGCGCAACTCTTCCAGGAATTCAAGAAGTTTTTTCCCGATAACGCGGTCGAGTATTTCGTCAGCTATTACGATTATTACCAGCCCGAAGCCTATGTGGCCTCTACCGATACCTATATCGAAAAGGAGGCCATGATCAACAAGGACATCGAAAAGCTGCGTCTCAGCGCCACTCGTTCCCTGATCGAGCGGCGCGATGTGATCATTGTGGCCTCGGTGTCCTGCATCTACGGTCTGGGTTCGCCCGAGTTCTACCGAGGCTTGACCGTCAACCTGAAGTGCGGCGAGGAATACGATCGCCAGCAACTGCTGCGCGACCTGGTGCATATCCAGTACCTACGCAACCACTCGGCCTTTTATCCCGGGACCTTTCGAGCGCGCGGCGATACAGTGGAAATCTACCTTCCCTACGAGGACCTGGGTGTGCGCGTGGAGTTCTTCGGCGACGAAATCGACAACTTGGAGACCTTCGATCCGCTGACCACCAAAACCCGTGACGTGCGCGACGAGATGATGATCTTCCCCACCACACACTTCGTCACGCCGCGCGACCGTTTGGAACGGGCTATCGGGCAAATTCGTGTGGAAATGGACGAACGCGTCCAGGAACTGAACGACCAAAAGATGTTGTTGGAGGCCCAACGACTGAGCCAGCGCACCCAGTTCGATCTGGAAATGCTTACGGAAACGGGTTTTTGCCACGGCATCGAAAACTATTCGCGCCATTTGGACGGACGCCCGGCCGGATCGCCGCCGTCAACACTCATCGATTATTTTCCCGATGATTACCTGCTGTTCATCGACGAAAGCCATGTGACCGTACCTCAGGTGGGCGGCATGTACCGCGGCGATCGCAGCCGCAAGGACAATCTGGTCAACCATGGCTTTCGACTGCCTTCGGCCCTGGACAACCGGCCGCTGATGATCGATGAATTCTGGGAACGTACGGGCCAGGTGCTTTTCGTTTCGGCGACGCCCGGTAGATACGAGATGGAAAATACCGATGAGGTTATCGAACAAATCATTCGGCCGACCGGGTTGTGCGATCCCACTATCGAGGTTCGCCCCATCAGGAATCAGATCGATAACCTGCTGGAGGAAATACGCAACACCATTGAAAAAGGCGAGCGTACCCTTGTCACCACGCTCACCAAACGCATGGCCGAGGATTTAAGTGAATACCTGAAGCAGCACGCCCTTAAGGTCGCCTATCTGCACTCCGAAATCGATACGATCGAGCGTTTGGAGATTCTACACAACTTACGGCTGGGCGTTTTCGACGTGTTGGTGGGCATCAACCTGTTGCGTGAGGGTCTGGACCTGCCGGAAGTTTCACTGGTGGCCATCTTGGATGCCGACAAGCAGGGCTTCCTGCGTTCTCCTCGTTCGCTGATCCAAACGGTAGGCCGCGCCGCTCGCAATGTCAACGGTCGGGTGGTCATGTATGCCGACGAGATTTCGGACGCCATGCGCGAGACCATCGACGAAACGACACGTCGTCGCACCAAACAGATGACCTATAACCGGGAAAACGACATCACTCCGTCCACGGTCCGGCGCTCACTGGAAGATACCATGGCCGATTTCTACGAGGGCGATTACGCCACCTCACGCAAGCTGGAAGAGGAAGAGACCGGCCACAAGACCAAGGAAGAAGCTTACACGGAAGTTGCGCAGCTTGAAAAGGAAATGATGGCTCTGGCGGAGACCTTGGAGTTCGAAAAAGCGGCGGAAATCAGGGACAAGATCGCGCTTATCAAAAGCAAGGCCCTGGAGTTGCGTTGAGATGAGCGGGGATGCGGAGGTCGTATGATCAAGGTATTCACCACCCAAAACGATGTTGCCCTGCTGCACCTGATCCGAAAAGCATTGGAAGGACGCGGATTCAAATGCCTGGTGCGCAATGAACACCGCGCGGGTATAGCCGCCGGGGAGATTCCTCCGCTCATTTTATGGCCGGAACTCTATATTTTGGACGAAAATCGTTCCCGGGAAGCCGTCGAATTGGTGGCCGAAATGACCCGCTTCCAATTGTACGACGCCACACCTTGGACCTGCGTAGAGTGCGGGGAGGAGTCTGAGGGCAACTTTCACGCCTGCTGGAATTGCGGCGCGCAACGCGGCAGCGGTTCCGACAATTCCTTCACTCAATCCAGGAACGGCACGGTAGATTAACCGTTAGGTCAACTCATGCATTTCAGAACCGATGAAAAGGATGCGTGCCGGCCGCCGGTGTTGCCCATGAGTTGAGTAACCCCAACAATTTCACATGCCGACAGACCTGTTTCTGAAAGCAGTGAGGTCGATTTTCGTATTGTCAACCCAAAATGACAAGTGAGAAATCGTTTCGCCGTCTTTGTAGCAATATTTACAAGAATTATTGTGATTGGCAAAAAATGAATCTTGTTGACTATAGATTTATTTAAAATATGCCGAAAAAGTCATACGAGAAAAAAATGGAGCTTATGCTTAGTACCCTGGTCATGTCAATTAAACCAAACCTCATTTCAAAGTTGCTCATTGGGACCATGGTTGTCCCGGTTATCGCCGGCGACATACACTTCGATCACATCACTTTCGAAGACGGCTTGTCCAATAACGCCACTACCCGGTTGCTGCAAGACCGGCGCGGTTTCATTTGGGTTGGGACCCGTAGCGGTTTGAACCGTTATGACGGATATCGCTTTATTCGTTATCGCTATGACCCGGAAGATCCGCACGGTATTTCCGGAAATCAGATTACCTCATTGTACGAGGATGCAGAGGGCGACATCTGGGTGGGTATCTGGTCCGGCGGCGTCAGCCGCTATCATAAGGACACGGGCCGCTTTTCTCGATTGACCTATGATCCCGACCGGCCCGAGGCTTCCATAGACGCCAGGGTATGGCAGGCGTTGGGTGACGATAGGGGAAATATCTGGATTGCTACGGAGGGTAGCGGGCTCTATCGCTACCGTCCCCAATCCGGCGAACTGGACAACTGGCAGGAGAGCGATGACCCGGAAAGCCTGCCGTCCAATCTATTGCGCTGCCTCTACGTGGACAAGCGCGGCACGCTTTGGGTAGGCACCACCGATGCCGGGCTGGCGAGGATGGACCGGGAATCCGGTCGTTTCCTTCGATATCGGCCGGAAGCCGGTCGGTCAAACAGTATCAGCGGTGTCGAGGTCACCGATTTTGCCGAGGATGCGGACGGCAGGTTCTGGGTCAGTACCAGCGACGGCCTTAATCTTATGGATCGGGACACCGGTTTGTTTCGTCGTTTTCAGCATGAACCGGATCGCGCTGACGGGTTGCCCAGCAACCGCATCTACGCCCTGCTCGCTGACAACAAGCATCGATTGTGGGTGGGCACCACTGATTCCGGGGTGGTGATGTTGAACTTGGAGGAACCGAATCGCGGTTTCGTAAATTATCGTCATAACTCGCTGGACCCGCGCAGCCTGCGGGATAATCTGGTCTGGGACATTATGCAAGACAAAACCGGCGCCTTGTGGTTTGCTACCACCAATGGGTTGAGCCGCTACGAACCGGCCAGGCATCGTTTCCTGACTACCAGTCCCGTCCCAGGCATGGACGGCACTCTGACGCCCTCGCCCGTATGGGCCATGGCCAGAGACGACGACGGCGTGTTGTGGGCCGGTACACTGGGTGCGGGGCTTAACCGACAGGACCCGGGGAGTAATACTTTTCACCATTATCGGCATGATCCGAATGACCCCGGCAGCCTGAGTTCCGACCGTATTACCACATTGTTCATCGACAACCCGCAAAGCATTTGGATCGGCTGTGAGGGCGGGCTGAACCGATTGCAGCGAAACCCCGATCGCATCACCAGGTTTCGCCACGACCCCGCGGACCCCGCGAGTCTTCCCAACGACTATATCTACAGCACCGTTCGCGACGGTAACGACACACTCTGGGTGGGGACCCTGCACGGGTTGGCTCGTCTGGATGAAAAAACGGGTAAATTCATGAACTATTTCCATAATCGGGAACAGGCCGCGAGTTTACCGGACAACCGTATTCGCAGTTCGTATTGCGATCGATCGGGCAATCTGTGGATCGGCACCATGGGCGGCGGCATCTGCCGCTACGATCCCCTCAGCGACAGTTTCCTCAATTTTAAGGACCCCGAAAGGCCCGATGCAGGCCCGGTTTACATCAGCACCATCTCCCAAGACACCAGGGATCGCATGTGGCTTGGTTCCGATCGGGGCTTATACCGTTTCTCAGTGCAGGAAAAGCGCTTCTTTCCCTGTCGTGATACGCCCATGTTGACCGGCTACATCATGGCCGTCTTGGAGGATCGACAAGGCAGGCTCTGGGTCAGCAGCACCGAGGGTCTCGCCGTATGGGACCCGGAAACGGGAGAGACGCGCTCCTACAATGCCCACGATGGTTTACAGGGCAACCAGTTCGGTCAAGGCGCCTTGTCTCTGGAGAATCGGAGCTTGCTTTATTTCGGCGGCGTGAATGGTTTCGACCGATTTTATCCCGAAAAGTTAAGGGACAGCAGCTTTGAACCTCAAGTGGTCATTACACGGCTCCTGCTGGAGAACAAACCGGTCAAACCCCGGCCGGATCACGCCGACGGTTTGTTGACCAAACCCATGGAGGATACGCGGCGGTTGTCCTTCAATCACAAGCAGCGCATGTTCAGCTTCGAGTTCAGCGCGCTGGACCCGGCCATTCCCCAAAAGAACCGCTACGCCTACAAGATGGACGGCTTCAACGATCACTGGATCGAAACCGATGCCCAGAACCGCCGGGCCACCTTTACCAGTCTGCCGCCCGGCAACTATACTTTCATGGTGCGCGGCACCAATCGTGACGGTATCTGGAGCCCGCACGAGGCCCGTGTAGCGGTGACCATCCTACCGCCGTGGTGGTGGAGTTTGTGGACCAAGACTCTGTATTGCCTGATACTGCTCGGGTTTATTTTGCGGTATCTGCATAAACAAAGGAACAAGCTGGAACAACAACGGCGTGATGCCCAGCAACAACGGGCCATTGCCGCCCAGCAACGGAAGATTGCCGAGCAACAGCGCCAGATGGTCGAGCAGGCCCAAGAGGTCAATGAGCGTCTACGTCAGGTTGACCGTTTGAAAGACGAGTTCCTGGCCAATACCAGTCACGAGTTGCGCACACCGCTCAACGGTATCGTGGGACTCACCGAATCTCTGTTGGACGGGGTGGCGGGTCCGTTGAACGAGGCCCAGGCGGCCAATCTCAACATGGTGGTGGCCGGCGGGCGCCGCTTGACAAGCCTAGTCAACGACATCCTGGATTTCGCCAAGTTAAAGAACAGCGGTTTGACCCTATCGGTTAAGCCCATCGATCTACACGCCCTGGCCGAGGTGGTGATCACCCTTTCGCAACCCCTGGTCAAATGCAAGAGCCTGGTTTTGGTGAACGGGGTGGCCCGAGATTTGCCCGCGGCGGAGGCCGATGAAAATCGCCTTCTCCAAATCTTACACAATCTGGTGGGCAACGCTGTCAAGTTCACCTCGTACGGAAGCGTCCGTATTCAGGCCCAATTGGTTGGGAAGGAGGAAAAGCGGCGCCTGGCCCTGAGTGTCAGGGACACCGGCGTCGGCATTCCCAAGGAGAAGCAGGACGCTATCTTCAACTCTTTCGAACAGTTAAACGGCCGGATGGAGCGCAACGAGGGCGGCACCGGCCTGGGTCTTGCTATTACCCGGGAACTGGTGGAGTTGCACGGCGGCAGCATTTCGCTGGAATCGGTCGAGGGTAAGGGCTCTACCTTTACGTTTGACCTGGCTGTTTCAGACAAACCGGCGACCACGGAACCGGGCGTCACCCGCCTGGCAAGCGTCGTCCCGGTGCCCGCCAAAAAACCGAAAAAAGTACCCTCTGTCGGACTTCCCATGCCGGTCACTGCCGGCAATGAAGCCTTCCGCATCCTTGTGGTGGACGACGAGCCGGTCAACCGCCGGGTCTTGTTCAACTACCTGCTGGGCCATTATCGGGTTACCGAGGCGGCAGACGGGCCGGAGGCCCTGCGTTTACTGGAAAAGGAACGCTTCGATCTGGTCTTGCTGGACGTTATGATGCCGGGCCTTTCAGGCTACCAGGTCTGTCGCGACCTGCGCCGCCAACACTCGGTCAATGACCTGCCGATCATTTTCCTTACCGCGCGGAACCAGGTGACGGATCTGGTCAATGCCTTCGATGCTGGTGGTAATGATTTTCTTACCAAGCCCGTGATCAAGAAGGAACTGCTGTCGCGGGTAGATACCCACCTGCGCTTACTGGACGCCAATCGGCACTTGGAGAAGAAGGTTGCCGAACGGACCAATGACTTGCATATGACCAACAAGATGCTGGATGCTCGCAATCGCGAACTTGAATCGTTGGAACGCATTGTCAACGCCATAAACAGCAACCTGGCCCCGGAAGGTGTGTTCGACAATCTTCTGAGCCGTGGCCATGAGCTTTTCCCTCATGCGCAACGCGGTCTGCTGTGGTTATCGGACAACGGTACGGAATACCGGCCCGCCGCCTCGATCGGCTATCGCATGGAAGCCGTCAAGCAACTCCGTCTTTCGCCCAAGGAACTGCGTGGTCGTTACCTGGAAGCCGGGGAAAACTGGGGCGAAGGCATCCACCTGATCACCGAAATCATGAGCTTACCGGCAAGCGAACGCTTGGAAAGGCCTTTCCCCAAAGCGCTGTTGGCTATGTCCATGCGCTTCCGCGAGGAACTGATGGGCGTATTGGTTTGGGACGGTGACGACCCGTTCGATCAAGGCGATATCCGCAAACTGCGGCGGTTCCGACGACACGCCGAGGCGGCCGTGGCCAAGGCGCGTTTTACACGTGCCCTGGAGCGCAGTAACCAGGAGGTCAAGGCCAAGAACGAGGAACTGATCAAAACCCAAAACCAGTTGGTGATGAGTGAAAAGATGGCAACTCTGGGAACCCTGGCCGCCGGCGTCGCCCACGAGGTAAACAATCCCAACAACTTTATCTACGGGTCGGCGCAGGTCTTGAAACGAGAACTGACCCGATACCGAACCTTGTTGGAAGGCCTGATCGACGAAAACGCGGATCGCGAAACGGCTGCCGCTCTCGTTTCTCCACTGTCCCGCATGAACGAGGAAATCAAGACCATCAAAGAGGGTTGCGAACGTATCAGCGGCCTGGTTCAAGACATGCGCCATTTCTCAAGAATGGATGAGGCCGACTGGAAACATGTGGATCTGGTAGAGGGCCTCCGTGCGACCATCAATCTCACCCGAAGCAATTTCGCCGATATTGACCTGTCGCTGGAAGCGGAAGAACCGGTGGAGCTTGAATGTAATCCCGCGGAAATGAATCAGGTCTACTTGAACCTGATCGTCAACGCTTGCCAAGCGGTAACGGAAAGGCACGAGCAGGAGCCGGACGCCCCGCGGGAGGTGCACATCGAGGCCAGGAGAACGGAGCAAGAGGCGGTTTTCACCTTCGCGGACACCGGCTGCGGTATTCCGCCGGAGCAGTTGGACCACATTTGGGAGGCTTTTTATACTACAAAGCCGGTGGGAACGGGCACGGGCCTGGGCTTGTACAGCGCCTGGAGAATCATAGAGCGCCACCAGGGGCGCTTCGAGGTGGACTCGGAAGAAGGAAAAGGAAGCCGTTTCACTTTACGTCTCCCCCTGAAATGCCGGAGCGGCGGAGTCCTGAGATAACCTCTCCAAGCGCGCCCACGCTTGGGGGAGCAGGAGCGAATCAACAGTCTGAATAGTTCTGTTGTTTTCCAGCAGCCGTCGGAATCATGGACAGGTGAGTGATGAATGCCGTATCTCTAAAGAGAATGGCAAAAATCTCAACTTGGCTATTGACTGAACTTCCGCATTGCGGCGATAATTGCCTATCGCGAATATTCGCTGTGGCGAATCATTCGCACTTCAGTAAAACGGAGGTTGACATGTCCACCCAAGTACTGGATACCGCGCATACCAACGTTCGTACCCTACCGCACGGTATCACTATGCCCATGGGCGCGCGCTTTGACGCCACGCTTTTGTCTGATGAGGCTCAGGCTTTCCTGCTCAAGCTTCATCAGCGGTTCGAGCCCCAGCGGCAGGTTCTTCTGGACGCTCGTAAGCGTCGCCAGGCCGATTATGACGCGGGTCGCCTGCCAACCTACTTAGACCGTAACAGCGAGGCCGTCACCGGCGACTGGAAGGTCGCGCCGGTACCTGCCGATCTTCAGTGTCGTCGGGTGGAGATTACCGGCCCGGTCAACTCCACGAAAATGGTGATCAACATGCTCTCTCGGAATGACGCGGGTGATCGCGCCGATTGCGCCATGTTGGATTTCGAGGACGCCATGAAGCCCAGTTGGGACAATGTCATGGCGGGCCTGGAAAATGTGATCGGGGCGGTTCGCGGTACCCTGACACACATAGAGCCGGCCAAGGACGGCAAGGCTGCCAAAACCTACAAACTAGATCCCGCCGATATGGCAAAAGTGATGGTCAGGGCCAGAGGTTTGCACCTGGACGAAAGTAACTTACGGATCAACAACTGCCCCATTTCCGGCGGTTTGATGGACCTGGCTTTGACGGCTTTCCATACCGCCCGCTTCCAGTATGAAAAGGGCATGACGCCCAAGTTTTACATCCCCAAGGTAGAGCATTACCTGGAAGCTCGCTGGTGGAACGAATTACTGGCCGCGATTGAATATGCGTTGGGTCTGCCCAACAGTACTATTCGCGCCACTTTCCTGATCGAGACCCTGTCGGCCGCGCATCAGGTCGAGGAGATTCTCTATGAACTGCGCGACCATGCCTGCGGCCTCAACGTGGGGCGCTGGGACAAGATCTTCTCGGATATCAAAACCGTTAAGTATCACCCGGACCGCATCCTGGCCGACCGCGCTACCATCAACATGTCGCGGCCCTGGATGCGTGACTACGCTTTGCGCCTGATCTACATCTGTCACACTCGGGGCGCCTTTGCACTGGGCGGCATGGCTGCCTTTACGCCCGGTAAGGACCCTGAAACGCGTAAGCAGCAAACCGATAAAGTTTTTGCGGACAAACAAATGGAAGCATCGTGGGGCCACGACGGTTGTTGGGTGTCTCACCCTTACTTCATCGGCTGGGCCATGAAGGCGTTCCAGCACAAAAATCAGTTGGACGTCATCCCCGAGCTTCCCGACAAATACCCCGATCTTTTGCCTCAATCGGGCGGCCCCGTCACCATGAATGGTCTGCGTACCAATGTGCGCGTGGGGATCGCTTATATCTACGGTTGGCAGCATGATATCGGGTGTATCGCCTGGGATAACCTTATGGAAGACCTGGCCACGCTGGAAATTTCCCGCGCACAGGTCTGGCAATGGTTGTTCCACGGTGTGACGCTGGACGACGGCGGTGAGGTGACCGGGGAACTGGTCTCCCGCGTTTTCGAGGA
The DNA here is from genome assembly GCA_030066195.1 of Acidobacteriota bacterium. Classification (GTDB taxonomy): domain Bacteria; phylum Acidobacteriota; class Holophagae; order Acanthopleuribacterales; family Acanthopleuribacteraceae; genus JASJCB01. The sequence goes on along the minus strand of JASJCB010000301.1, from coordinate 504 downwards.
GGAACTGGCTCGCATTCTGGATGAATCGGGCGAAGCCGACAAGGAGGCCTGGCAACACGCCATGGTGTCGGCTCGGGATCTTTTCCTGAAGGAAGATTTTCCCCCGTTCTTGACGGATCGATCGGAGATCGCCGCCTGACGGCCGGGGATCTAAACCTGAGTATTTTCATGGTTTTTTGAAGGTAATAAGGAGAATGATGATGCACCACGAAGTCAGTTTGGAAGAACAAGCGAAAGAAATGGAACGGATGTGGCGGGATGATCCCCGTTGGAACGGCGTCAAGCGACCCTATACTGCTGAGCAGGTGCTCAACCTACGTGGTTCTCTGCTGGTAGAGCAAACCCTGGCTCGCCGCGGTGCGGAAAAACTGTGGCGTATGATCGAAGAGGAAGATTTCATCAACGCTCTCGGCGCGCTCACCGGTAACCAGGCCATGCAACAGGTCAAAGCCGGCCTGAAGGCCATTTACCTCAGCGGTTGGCAGGTTGCGGCCGACGCCAACC
>JASJCB010000137.1 GCA_030066195.1 Acidobacteriota bacterium | reverse complement strand
CGTGATGCTAAAAAACCGGGACTTCATCAGAATCCCCCCGAAGGCGTCCGCAAACGCTTCCGAGCCCATTATGATAACCGTTGCCAAGCATTTAACCAAGTAGGAAATGCCTGACATATCTACAAACTCCCCCGCGGGGCCATATCCGCCATGGAATGGGGAAAGACAATTTTCACCGAAGTATATCTGGCAATATATGAGCTGTTATGGTCTATTTGGACGCTTAAGGGGCAATATGTTATCTCTTGACTTCCTTACACCTGCCGAGGCGTCGGCGCTCCATGCCCGGCGTGTAAGAGAGTTGCGTCTTTACCACGAGTGGACACATGAAGAATTGGCGCAACGCGCGGGCATAACCGTCGCTTCTCTGAAACGGTTCGAGAATACAGGCCAAATCTCCCTCGACCGGTTGCTTTCCATCGCTATGGCCCTAGGAGCGCTGCAAGACTTCGAACAATTGTTTCCCAAACCCGCGGCCAAAACCCTCTCCGACCTGGAGAAACAAGAGGTCACGCGGCAACGTGGGCGCCGGAGGAAGACGCCATGAAACTCTCGGTAAGATTGTATCATGGCGATACCACGGTCGAAGTAGGCGTTTTATTAGCTCGGGATCGACGTATTTTTTTCGAATATGATGCGGAGTTTCTGAACACGAAATGGGATCTTTCTCCCTTCCACCTGCCGCGCGGTCCGGGTGTCTTTAAAGAAAAGAGAAGAGTTTTCGGGGGGCTTCACGGTCTTTTTTACGATGCTTTGCCGGACGGTTGGGGTCTGCTTTCTCACGTGACAGATTCAACTTAATTGTGTAAGGTCGGGGGGTGTGCTCCGCACATAAAATTCACGGAGGATTTTTCATGTTACGTTCTATGTTTGTTATCGCACTGACCGCTTTTCTGGCCATGGCTATTCACCAGCTACAAGCCGCCGACAGCAAAACGACCAAGCTTACCGCCAATCCCGGGGTCTCGGTAGGGACTACCGACGACCCTGAAGTTTGCGACAAGAGCTTGGGCGGCTGGGATACCGCTCGGGACGCTGCCAATAGCAAAGCCGCACAAGCCTGCGCCGATCAGGGTTGCTCCGGCGTAAAAATCACCGGCGGCCGTTACTACCGCGACGGCGAATGGTATGTACACTGCGTGACCTACCAGTGCACCGGCTGCGGCGGCGTAGTCATCAGCAACGAAACCATAACCTTCCAATAATCAGCAAATTCCGGGAGCATTGCTCCCGGAACACACTTGTTCCTGCCGCGAGCGCTTATTGCAACGAGAGCCCCCACGTCTTTGGGAACCTCTTCGCAACCGTGATTTTTCGGGTTATTTTGATGCAAGCGGCCCGCGCAACATGACGGCCGGGCGATTCGGATTGGCAGTCTTGGTGATCTCGTGACTCTTTCGGCCGATAGCCTCCAGCAAATCTTGCTGGTTGACGGCCCGACGACCTTGTTCCAGCGCACAAAGAGCCGCATGCCGGATGACATTGGTGATGCTGCCGCCGGAAAGAACGAAGTCAGCGGCGATCCGGTTCAGGTCCAACCCTTCAGTCGGTGTGTTTTTCAGGCCCTGGCGCCACAAACGAAGACGGTGTTCCGTGTCCGGTATTGGGAAATATATGACGGATTGAAAACGACGGAAAAAGGCATCGTCGATATTGTCTTTGAGGTTGGTCGCCAAAATGACGATACCGGGATGATCCTCGATGCGCTGAAGCAAGTAGGCTGTTTCCTGATTGGCATGGCGATCGTTGACCGTTGCCGCCGCTGTCCGTTTTCCGAACAGGGTATCGGCCTCATCGAAGAACAGGATCCAGTTTTTGGACCGGGCCTGATCGAATAACGAAGCCAGGTTCTTCTCCGTTTCACCGATGTACTTGGAGACGAGCAGGGAAAGGTCGATGCGGTAAACGGGTGCATCGACCCGCTTCCCCAGCAGGCAGGCCGCCAGGGTTTTTCCGGTACCCGGCGGGCCGTAGAAGAGTACGCGGTAGCCGGGTTGGAGGATCTTGGCCAGGCCCCATCGATCCATAAGGATATCGCCGAAGACCGACCAGGAATGAACGCGGTCTATCTCTGTCTTGACATGCTCGGGTAAGACCAGGTCTTCCCACTCAAGCCTGGTCGTCAGTTGTTTGGCCGGGAATCTTCCGGTGGAAATATCCTGGCGATTCTCCCCGGTCGCCAGGCGCAGCACTACCTCGGCGGGCATGGAAAGCAGACTGCTGAGAAAGGGTTCCTTAGGTTCCGGCGGGTGAAGCTGCAACAGGCCTTCTCGGAGGAGGGGATGATTGGATTCGAAAAGACGCTGTGCCTGAAGACGCCGGTCCAGTCGGTAGCCGGCCAGCAGGAAAACGGCGGTTTCACATGTGGGCAGAAAACCACCGTGCTGCTTGCCCTCCCAACCCCCGAATTCGCTGTAACCGCGATTGACGGCGATATTGACGACCATCAGGCAGTCCAATAATTGGGGGCGCAAGTGCGGCGCCATGGCCAGGATGAGAACCAACCTTTCATCCCTGCCGAAACCGAACCTTTGTAACAACCGGGCATAAGCCGCCGTTTCCTGCAGGGTCGGCGGTGGGATCCGATCGATGAGATTTTCGTCGTTCTCACCTTCCAAATGCGAGGCGAGCCGTTGCTCCAAGATTCGGGAAAGCCACGCCAGTTCCGATTCGATACACCTTGTGTGTGGGTTTTGGATCGGTGAATTGCCAAGATCATCGAATCGGGCGGCAGTTTTAACCGGCTCGGACGGGTCGCTTGTGGATTCAACCGGATTTTGGATACAGGTTCCCCCGTCGCTCATGGCATACTCCCCCAAAAACCCAAGTCGGCCGATGCCTCCTTGCTTCCGGCTGCCGGGCACAGACCCGCTCTTCATTCAGCCGACCGGCCTGGTTTCAAATCAGGTCTTTATGGTTGCATATCGACCGGCGGCATCGATGTGCCGCCTTCGACGGTTGTGGTATGGGAGTAAGGTAAACGATCGGTCCTGTTGACGTCAACAACTATTTGCCCGAGTAGGAAAAAAATAGATTTTGCGTAAACATAATAGATTTATGCAACCATTGTTCGACCAGAAATCGACGGCGGCTGCAGAAGATCAGCTCAATTCCCGCAACAAATGATTGAGAACCTCGGCAAGGTGCTCGGTTCCGTTCATGTAGTAGCGGGCGTAGATATTCGGCGCCCCGATGTGGACAGCGTTGTTTTCCTCCGGGTGCACGCGGTACATGAACTCATCCGTGGTATCGTCCCCGACCGTGATCAGACAATCGCCCGGTTTCCAGCCCAGCAAGCTCAAGAAGTGTTCGACCGCGTGACCCTTGTTGGCCACAACCTGGCGGACCTCCACCGTTTTCTTGCCGTGGAAGGGCGACATCGAGGTGTTGCTGAGCAATTGCTGTAAGGATTCAAAAAGTAGTTTGGCCTGAGCTTCGGCGAAGGAGGGTTCCGCCTTGCGGTAGTGCCAGACCATACTGCTTTCTTTTTCCTCGATATGCGACCCGGGTACGAAACGGGTGTACATACCCAGCATCTTCATGATCTCCGGTTTCAGGTCGCTATAGCTTTCGAAGTCGGTCAGCGGTTCCCAATCCCGGCGATCGCGGTGCCAAAGGAAAATGCCGTGCTCCGCCACCACGTTCACGGGTAGGTTGGTGAAATATTCGTTACAGTAACTTCGCGGTCTGCCCGTGACGATGGTCGTGGTTACCCGGCCCACCTGTCCGAAAGCGCGCAGCAGGTTGAGCGCCGACTCCGGCGGAATGGCTAACTCCGGCCGGGAGGCAATGGGCGTCATGGTGCCGTCGTTGTCCAGGAAAAGGAAGACCCGCCGCGCACTGGACACATGAGCGATGAAATCGGTCAGCGTTTCTCCCTCCAGCAGTAGTGAAGATGCCTCTTCGCGAACCATGCTATCCTCCCAGGACTCCAAAAATGCATCGCACCATTGGGTGTTGGTATTCTCTTCAACCTTTTTAGTCATCAAGGACATGCGACTGCTCTTCTCGCTTTCTTCCATGGCTGCGGCCTCGTACATGGATTGAGCAACCGCGTTGGTGTCGAACGGATTGACAACGAGTGCTTCCCCCAACTCGCTGGCCGCGCCCGCGAACTCACTCAGGATCAAAACACCGTCGTTCTTGCGCACCGCTACATATTCCTTGGCCACCAGGTTCAGGCCGTCCCGTAACGGCGTCACCATGGCCACATCGGCGCACATATACAGCTTGACGACTTCCTCGAAGGGGAGCCCGCGGTACATGTACTGCACCGGGGTATAACCCGGCCGGGCAAACTTGCCGTTGATGCGGCCGACCATGCGCTCCACAAAAGCTTTCAATTCTTCATAGGTGGCAATCGATTCACGGGTAGGCACGCAGAGCAGCACCAGAACCGTGCGGCCCACCATATCCGGGTAACTTGTCAACAGGCGCTCAAAGGCCTCCAATCGTTGCGGAATGCCCTTGGTGTAGTCCAGGCGATCGATGCCCAAATAGACCAGGGTGTCCTCGTCGCCCACGTCCAACCAGTCGCGTGGATCGGTAATGGTGTCTCGGCGCGCGCGGATGCCCTCCACGTCGATCCCCAAGGGATGCGCGCCCACTTTGATCAGGCGTCCGCCGTAGTGGATTTCGTCGATCTTGATGTCGCAGCCCAGGATGCGAGTTACCGCCGAGAAGAAGTGCCGGGCGTAATCCAGCGTGTGGAAACCGATGTAATCGGCGCCCAAAAGACCTTTTAAGATGTCCTGGCGTCCCGGAAAGATACGAAAGATTTCAGATGAGGGGAAGGGAATGTGATGGAAATACGCCAGTTTCAGATGCGGCGCTTTTTCGCGCAGAATACCGGGCAGCAACATTAACTGATAGTCGTGGACCCAAACCTTGTCGCCTTCGCCGGCATTGTCTATGATCACCTTGGCAAAAGCCAGGTTGACATTGCGATAATGTTCCCAATCGACCTCGGAAAAGTGCATCAGATCCGGGAAGTAATGGAATAGGGGCCACAGAGCATCGTTGCTGATGCCGTGGTAGTAACCGGAATACTCGGTTTCGTCCAGGGGAACCGCGATCAGTCTTTCGGCGGCCAGGTCTTTCTCCAATTGTGAAAAGCTGGGGTCGTCGCGCATGACGCCGCAATGACCTACCCAAAGCATTTCCGATTCCTCGTGAATATTCTTGAGTCCCGCTACCAGGCCGCCGGTACTGCGCCTGAAGAAAAACTGGCCGTTATCTTCGTGCCCGATAGTTACGGGCAATCGGTTGGACACGATGAGGATGCGTTCCTTTTCCACTTGAAGAGACCTCCAATAGTGAAGTGCATGCAGACTGCGATTTTTTAAGGCATTGCGTGCGGCACCCTATATAGAGATTCAGTTTTGGATATCGAAGGGGCTGAAGTAACCCAGGTCCGAATTCCTGCGCGACAATGCAAAGGCCGCATTAATCAGGCCGACATGAGAATATGTCTGCGGAAAATTGCCCCAAAGCTCACCGGTAAGAGGATCGATGTCTTCGCTGTAAAGACCCAGGTGGTTGGACCGGGACAGCAGCTTATCGAAAAGCTCCAGAGCTTCCCGCTTGTTCCCTAGTCTAGCATGAGCTTCCGCCAACCAGAAGGAACAGATTAAAAATGCGTTGTGCGTGTCGCCGAAATCGTCCTTGATGACGTAGCGATGCAGGTAACCGTTTTCCGTGCACAGATTTTTGGCAATCGCCGCCACGTGACGCTTGGCGCGAGGGTCGTTCGGTCTCAGGAAACCCATGTTCACCATCATCAACATGGCCGCGTCCAAGGCCTTGCCGCCCGCGGCCTGTGTAAACGCGCCCACCTCTTCGTTCCAACACTGTTCGTTGAGGATGCGTTCGGCGCGCAGGCGCAGTTCCCGCGATTGTTGGTGCAGGTTCTTGTAATTGTGAACCGAGCTGACCTGTTGTCCCAGGGCCGCGCCGGCCCAATGCATCAATACGGTGAAGGTGTGCAGTTGGGCAATACCGCGGAACTCCCAAAGACCCGCGTCGTTGGCTTCCAGGTATAATTCGACCTTGTCCATCAGTCTTTGTAAGAGGCGGACGGGGTAATGACTTGTCTCGCCCATGAACCGCTGGTCCAGGAAGATCTGGCTGATGACCATGATCACCTCGCCGTAGACGTCGTGTTGCAGGTGTTCGTGGGCCTGGTTGCCGATGCGCACCGGTTTGTTGCCCCGGTAACCGTCCAGGTGATCCAAGATGTGCTCGGTCAGTCGGTACTCGCCCGAGATGCCGTAGACGGGTTGCAGGCGGTCGTTGGTGCGATCCATGGTCTCGGCCACGTTGCGCAGGTAGTTGACGAACTTCTCCAACTCCTCGAAATGGGAAAGGCGCCGCAAGGCAAGCAGCGAGAACAGCGCATCCCGCAGCCAGCAAAAGCGATAATCCCAGTTGCGCTCGGTGCCCGCGGCTTCCGGAATGCTGGTAGTCGTGGCCGCGATGATGGCGCCGGTATCCTCGAACTGGTGCAGCTTCAACACCAGCGCGGCGCGCAGGATCTCCTTCTGGTAGTCCAGCGGCAGGTGGGTATGTTTGCACCAGTTGCGCCAGTATTGAACGGTGTTTTCCAAAAAGCGTTCGCAGGTGGGCCCCAACCGGTCTTCCAGGGGTTCGCCGTAGGTCAGCACCATGTAATAGGTTCGATCCACCGCGAACTCCCGGCTCTCGTGAATCCAATTCAACGACAGATTGCTGGTCAGGCGAAGCTGAAGCGGAGGTCCTGTATAGCGGATATGGTTGCTGCCGAAGACAGTGCCGCACTGAATGCGCCCGTAATCGTAAACCGGTTTCAGTTCGACGGAGGCAACCGGCGAACCGCTGACGGGTCGAATGATGCGGATCAGCATATTGGGCTTGTAATAGCGGTGGTACAAATGGAAACGGGGCGCAAAGTCGATCACCTCGAAACTGCCGTCATTGCTTTGGAACGTGGTTTTCAGGACATTGGTATTGTGCAAATACTCCTGGCTGCCCGCCCTGCCGTCGGGTGGACCGATACGGAATCGCCCGGCCGCCTTATCATCCAGCAGCGATCCGAACACAAAGCTGGAATCGAGGCGCGGCCAACAAAGCCACGCTATATTTCCGCTGGTATCGACCAGGGCATTGTATTGACAATTCCCAATAATTCCCATTTCCATAAAAACGCTCCTATTAACCCCGTGTATGTTGCCCGATTACTTTTTTCAAAGGGTTGATCATTCGTGCCGATCTTACAAGATTTCATTTCGGCGTATCACGGCCTTACTTGAGCATTTCGACGCCTCAGACGGCCTTGACGAACTCAAACGACTTCATTCGGGCTTGCTTTTGCTCAGGGTATTGGCCAACCAGATTCTGGCCATGCGTTGTTCCCGGTAGATGGTCATGCGCGACAGGCCCAGCACCTCGGCGATCTCCTCCATGCTGAGGCCGGAAAAGAAGCGCAACTCGATAATCCGCGCCTGGCGGGGGTCGATCCGGGCCAGACCGGTCAGGGCTTCATCCAAGGCCAGGATGGTGTCCGGGTCCAGGTCGGGACGATCGGGAACATCGATTAAATCCACGATGGAGGCGTGTCTAGCCCCCGCGCCGCGTTTGACTCGGGAGCGTGCGCGAAACTGCTCCACCAGAATGCGCCGCATCATCTGTCCCGCGAACCAGAAGAAATGGGAGCGGCTTTGAAAATGGAGGTTTTTACTCTCGCGACAGCGCAGGTAGACCTCGTGAATCAAGGCGGTGGGCTGAATGGTTCGGAGACCGGACTCGCCGCGCATGCGGTGGACCGCGGTCTTTTTCAACTCGCCGTAGACCATGGCAATCAGTTGGTTCAGCGCATCCTCATCGCCCTGGCTCCAGGCCTTGAGCATACGCGTGATATCGCCGGGCATTTCGGCTGAGGTGGGCGGATTGGATTTCTCCGAATTCATAGAAGTAACCTCGGTCGATGCGATGCGCGTGGGCGGAGGCAATAAGGATCACCGGTCCCATAAATACATGGTAACAAAAATAGGCTCTCAGTCGATAGGCACACGTCCGATCGAAACCGCTTTAAGACGGCTGTTGCCTAAATGACCGGTGCGTTATAGCATGGTGCCCGAATAAAGAGTTCGGAGGGAAGAATGCCTCAAAGCCGCGGGCTTTTGTTTTTGTGTTTATCCGCCGCCCTGTGTTTGACCCCAGCCTGTATCAAACGATACGATAACGACCCTTTCGAAACCAAAGACCTGGAAGTGATTGCCGTCAGCCCGCGGCCCGGTGAGCGGGGCGTTCCCGTGGAGATGCCGGTCTACCTGACCTTTGGTAGAGATTTGGATGTCAACAGTTTAACGTCCGAAGCGCTCCAATTGAAACAAGCCGGCCGGCCGGTCGAGGTTACCATCCGTACGGTTACCGATCGAGTGGTTGAAGTGATGCCCGCGGCGCCCCTTGAATACGAAACCGGGTACCTGTTCGAGGCCGATACTTCCATCAGCAGCATCGTGGGCAAGGAACTGGTTGCCCCGGTGCAAATCGATTTCCAAACTCAGGAAAACCCTTCCGAAAACCAGGTCGAGGAAAAACCATCCAATCGGATAGAATCCGGAGAGTACATGGCAGGTGCGGCTCTGGTCGACATCACGCCGCCGGTTGGTGTGCCGCTCTCCGGTTACGGCGGGGGGGAACGACGTTGCTTGTTTCCCGATACCCGTAAAAATAACTTTCATACCTTATTCAAACCCTCCAAGGGCGTCAAAGATCCGTTGACGGCGCGCGCCCTGGTTCTTTCCAACGGCCATGAGCGCGTCGCCCTGGTGAGCGTTGACTTGATCGCGGCCCAGGAAGAAATGATCCAGGCCGCCTGGCAGAAGGCGCGCGACAAGGGATTCAGCATTCCCTTGGAAAAGGTGCTCTTCTGCGCCTCTCATACGCACAGCGGACCCGGGGCCTTTACCAAACTCATCCCCTGGCAATATCTTGCGGTCGATATCTACCAGGATGCCGTCTTTCAGGGACTTAGCGACAAGATCGCCGGGGCCATGGTCCGGGCCGAAAAGAATATACAGCCCGCGCGTATCGGCGTCGGCCGGTCCGAGGTTTTCGGCGCAACCGCCAACCGACGCGCCGAAGTTTCCTCGAAGTTGTTGACGCGCTCCGATATCGATCCCGAAATGCTGGTCATTCGCGTGGACCACGCGACCGGCGGCAACCCCATTGCCACGGTGTGGAATTTTGCGATTCACGGTACCTGGTTCGGACCCGAGAACCTGATGTACTCGGCCGATATCATGGGCGAGGCCAATCTCCAGGCAGCCGAAATGAAGCTGGGTATTCCGTTTTTCATCAACGGCGCGGAAGGCGATATCGAACCCATCGGCGACTTGGAGGAGACCGGGCGGCTGCTGGCCGAGGGCATTCGAGAGGCGCGTGAGGCGGCGATCACGCAACGTTCGGGCGTGTTGCAGAGCAAGCACCGGTGGATCGATATGGGACCGGCCGTTTTGGCTTTGAGCCTGCATCAACACGCCGGGCCCGGGACAGCCGAAAGCGGTTTCACCCGCTGCCTGCGCGATCTGGGTCTGAAGTTGGGCCTGGATTTTCGCATGCCGGACGGTTGGACGCCGCGGCGCTTTCGCTTTCAGTCCATTCGTTTGGGTAACCTGGGAATTACCTCGATACCGGGCGAACCGATTCACCAGTTGGGCCTTAATATCAAAGAAGCCGGGAAGAATATGGGCTTCGAGCATATCATGGTGGCCGCGCTTGCCAACGGGCACGGTTCCTATTTCACCACTCGAGAGGAGTATTTGGTAGGTGGTTACGAGGGGCTGGCAAGCTTCTTCGGGAAAGATAACGGGACCCTGATTGAGAAACACGGCAAGACCCTGCTGGAAGTGGTCAAACCCTGATTCGTTTAGACGAAGGCGGTCGGGTGATCGCGGTCATGTCGAAAAACTTCCGGGCAGGACTTGAGCGCGAAATCCTTTTCTCGTCGAAAATGTCTGTGCTAGGATGATGCCCGTTGGAGAGCCCGGAACCCCGATCTCAATAGTCCGGTGCATGTCGCACATCACTTGCCCCCAGGAGAACCCCATGTCCGATTTGACGCAACGCCTCAAGAACCTTACGCCCGAGCAGCAAAAGTTATTGAAAAAGCGGCTCGAAAAAAAGAAGGCGACGGCCAAACCCGCCGCGGCGGCCGCACCGCAAAGTCGCGCCGCAACCGACGGCAAGGTCCGCAAAATGGATTTCGGCATCTACTTCTTTTCCGACGACGGCACCGGCCAAACCGGTCGCAAGTACCAGTTACTGCTGGACAGCGCCCGCTATGCCGACCAACATGGTTTCAAAGCGGTATGGACTCCTGAGCGTCATTTCCAGACCTTCGGCGGCTTGTATCCCAACCCGTCCGTATTGGGTGCGGCGCTTGCCACCATCACGGAGAATGTGCGCATTCGCTGCGGCAGCACGGTGTTGCCCCTGCACCACCCCATTCGCATTGCCGAAGAGTGGGGCGTGGTGGACAACTTGTCCGACGGTCGGGTCGATATCTCCTTTGCAACCGGTTGGCACCGCCATGACTATGTGATTCGCCCCCAGAACTTTGAGGATCGGCGCAAGATCATGTTCCGCGACATCGATGTAGTACGTGCCCTGTGGCGCGGCGAAGAGGTCAGTTTCACCGGTGTCGATGACGATGAAACCACGGTGCGCACCCTGCCCCGTCCGGTTCAGCCGGAATTGCCCTTTTGGATTACGGTAGCCTCGCCGCACACCTTCGTAAGCGCCGGCGAGATGGGCGCCAATGTGCTTACCATGTTGCCCGGTTCCGTTGACGACCTGGCCCAGAACATCGCGATCTACCGCAAAGCGCGCACCGAAAACGGCCATGATCCGCGCAAGGGCATTATCAGTTTGATGCTGCACACCTACCTGGGCACGGATGAAGAAGTGGTTCGGGAAAAATCGCGCCAGCCCATGTACCGCTACCTGAGCAATTACCTGAACCAGTTCGCCAGCATGCCGGGCGCACCCAAGGTTGAGAACACGGACGACCTGTTGGCCTTTGCCTTCGAGCGGTATTTCAACTCCAGTTCCCTGCTGGGAACGGTCGACAAGGTGAAGCCGTTAGTCAGCGCCCTGGCCGATGCGGGCGTCAATGAAATCGCCTGCCTGATCGACTTCGGCGTCGATAAAAAGGACGTCATGGAAGGCATGGACCTTCTGACCGAATTGAAAAACGGCTTCACGGGCTGATTGCCCGAGGGACCCGGCAGCGGGTCCCCGACTACTCTTCCAAAAAACGCTTGTAATCGGCGATGCCGTCGGCGACCGCGGTGTCGAAAAGTCGTTTGCCGTCCTCGATATTCGCCAGACTGGAATCGGCGCCCATGCGGCCATCGGGAAAGGTCGCGCGGTAATCGGCAGCATCGGTAAAATGGCCGTCAGGCGCCCTGGCCGGGTCCAAAACGCGCTTTTGGGCGGTTTCGGGGTAGGCATACCAGGTCAGTGAGATTTCCGAGGGCGTGGCGTGGCTGCCCTCCGCATCGCCGTAGAGGTCGCGCGCCAACTTCATGACATTGGGGTAGGTGAACCAGTTCGCGAGCTTACAACGCAACCCTTGCGGCGCGGCTTCACCGCGCAGGCTGTATTCGGCGTAGATTTCGGCGAAAGCGGCCTGAACGGTGGCAACATTGCCGCCGTGGCCGTTGATGAAGTAAATGCGCCGGAACCCGTGACCCACAAGGGACGTCACGGCATCGCGCAAAACGGCGATCAGAGTGGAAGGCCGGAAGGTCATGGAGCCGGGAAAGCCCAAATGATGTTGGGCCATGCCGATCGAGAAGGTGGGGGCCACCAGCGCATCGATTTGGTCGCCGATGCCCCCGGCCACGATTTCGGCACAGAGCGCATCGGTGCCCACCAGTCCCATGGGACCATGTTGTTCGGTTGAGCCGATGGGTACGATAATACCCTTTGACCTGGCGAGGTAAGTTTCGACTTCAGGCCAGGTGATCAGTTGTAATTGCACGTTAGATCCTTGGTCAGGGCGTCGGGGAAATGCGAATGGCGCCGCGTAATTGATTCAGTTGATATCCTGTCGCTTTATCGTCGGGATAGGCCCGGTCCAATGCCTTTTTGACATCGGGCAGAAGGGTTTCGCCGTGGCAATTCAAGCAAAGCGGTTGAATGACCAGCGGCGTGTAGACATGATTGCCGGACCGATAGAGCTTTTTCAGGCTTTGGGCCTTCAGGTCTTCTCGCATGGAAGCCAGAACCTTCAGGTCCTCGGCATCGGCGGCGTTTTTAGGGTTGCGTGGACGATCGGTGACACGTGACAAGGCCAGGCCTTGTTTTTTCGAGGCCTCGGCGGTGATGGGCAGGGCTTCCACGGCGCACACCTGCATGGCGGCAGCGGGTCCCTTGGCCTGCATTTCGCTTTTCAGACGGCCGCCCAATTGCTGCATCAGGGCCTTACTCGCGTCCAGGGCTTCTTGGTCGGAAACGGCATGCTGCCAGGCGGCTATGAAACCAGTGAGTAAGAAAAGAATGCAAAGACCGGTGGTTTTCATCGGTGCCTCCAGGATGGGCTTCTACCTATCCTAGCATGTGAATCGGCATGCAGGAACCTTTCGACCCGGGGTCTCGGGGTCGGCAGCACTCTCCAGTCATCGATCGGATCCCACGGGTTGCAAGGAGATCGGCGCGAGAGGACCGGCGCATTTCGAAAAAGGACGGCCGGCGGACGCTCATGGGTCAACACCGAAAACCACCCATCTACCGGAAAAACAAACATAAAACAACGAAAACATCTGCTTATATCGATGTGAAGCCAAACAACATATCCAAAAGGTTGTGCCATTTTGTTCTGGACGCGTTGTTGGGGACTCAGAACCGGAATTCGGCGGATTTGGGCGCGTTGAGGGACACACCATCCCATTCAAAACGGTCGACGGGCGTAATGTGAAGATCGTAATGCGCCCATTTCGGCGTGTCCAGTTGGTGATTTTCGGCGCAATAGGCCCCTAAGACAACTTCGTCACAATGCAGCGTTGCGATTCCTCGCGGATTTAGAAGTTGCGGACAGCCTATAAAGTACCGATAGACAGGTTTCTTTTTCGTCGTGCTTCGTCCGGGTCGTGAAAGGCCTCTACCGCGGAGATTGTCGCGATGTACTCCCGCGGAAAAGCGTTTTGTTTGGCGCCTTCTACAACGAAGCGTTTGTACCAGTGGAACGGGCGCATGTCCGGGTCGATATAGGCATCTTCAACCACATAGGTGAAAGCCTCGACACGCGTCCCGCCCGCGGCAACCGAGACGTTTTTGATGCGATACCCGCAACCCACCCCCTCGATACGGTCCAGAATGCGGCGGCTTTCCGCGTCCAGGTGATAAATGACGCCGTGCACGATATCTGTCTCGCCGCCCGTATGGAAAGCATCGCATTTGCCGGAGCCGTCGTCGCCCGTTTTGTGAAAACGCAGGTCGTGTCCCCTCAGCGCGGCAGTGGTCAGGACTCGGGCTTGCGGCGTACGGGCTTTGAGACGTTGGTGCAGTAAATTGGAACCGTAAGCAAAATAATTCACGGACAACCTCCCTTCAATTTACAATTGTAAAGGAAAAACCCCGCATCTTTCAAACCTGACAGGCCGTCAAGTTAAAAGAGACGTGCCGGGTCGCCAAGCAGTCGCCGTTCGATTTGTCGGTTCTTTTTTCGATAACCTTGCATCCATTGCAACACTTGAAACGAACGCGTCCATGTAGGAGTCAGCATTTAATCACGTGGAGGTCTTGCAACATGTTGCCGGTTTTATTTCTATCACTTCTTGCAGTCGACGGAAGTACCCTTTCCCTGGTGCGCACCATGGACCCTGTTCCTGAAGATTCGGACGTCTTCCTCAGCCGCCCGTTGGACATGACGGTGGACGGAAAGAATCGCGTCTATGTGGTCGATTCCGAAGCCAACACCGTGTTCGTTTGGGAAGGCAACGGCTCCTATGTCGGTACGTTCGGCCAGGAAGGCACCGGTCCCGGTGAGTTTTCCTTCATGGGCCGAGGCGGTCCTCAAGCCTACCTGGGCGTAGACGGCGACAATATCGTGGTCTATGACGGCGGGCGCCGTACCATCAACACCTTTGCCGCCGATTTGACTTATGTCGGTTCGGTTCCCTTCCAGTTGAAGGGCGGTCGCGGCAGGACGCAGTACTTCAAGGTCACCGCCGAGGGTCAATATGTCATCAACGCCACCACATGGGGCGAGTCCGCACGGCAAACCGTAGGGCTCTACGATCGCGAGGGCGAGCTGATCAACCAAATCTCCGACATTCAAGATAAATCCTTCAAGCGCAACGGCAATCGTCGCGGCTTCACTATCAACGCCTTTGCACCCCGCACCGTGGTGGTTTATGACGATTTCAACAAGCAGGTGGTGGTCGGCAATTCAGAAGCCCCCAACTTCAACGTGTTCGGATTGGACGGCAAGCTCGTGAAAACCGTTAAGGTTCCCCTTGCCCAAAAGGAAGTCACCAAGGAAGACATTGCCGAGTACAAGGAAATCCCTTGGATCAAGCGTAGCGGCTTCGTGCAGCCCGCATTCCCGGATAAGAAAGCTTTCTACACCCACATTTTGCCCATGGCCGACGGCAGTTTTCTGGTCTTCGATCAGTCGCCTTATTACCGCAATGCCGAGGGGATTCAGGTGAACAAGGACGGCGCCGTGAAGAAACGCTTCCGTTACAGCTGTGGTGAAGACGGCGGGCTTTTTGCGGCAGACGGTCGTTTATTCGCTCTGGCTACCGACGATGAGGGTGAGTTCGGCGTTCATGAGCTAAGGCTCGATTAAAATACTGAGGGGACCGTGTTTTCTGCGCGGTCCTTCCGAATCTGCCGCGGAAATCCTTGCGATTTCTTTGTCAGGCTCCTGAGACGACATCGACCGGCGTGTTTACGGTTTTAGGTTGATTGGCGCGAACTAGGGAAAGTTCAAAAGTTGCGCCCCGGCCCTTTCCTTCGCTGGTCACGGTAATATCTCCGTCCATGGCTTTCATCTCGCGTTTACAATAAGCCAGACCGAAACCGTGACCGTCTTCCTTTGTCGTGAAGCCGTGGGTGAACATGCGCACCATTTGCTCCCGAGTAATGCCCACCCCTGAATCGCAAACTCGCATGAGCACCTTGTCGCCGTCCAATATGGTTTCCAGGGTCAGGATGCGTTGATCGCCAAGCCCCATGGCTTCCACGGCGTTTTTGATGAGGTTGATCAGAATGTGGATCAGTTCCGCTTTGCGGCCCTTGACCGGCTCCTCGGTTTCAAACCGGCGGATGACGCGTACACTGTGCCGCCTCAAGTTCTCGGCCTGAACGCTTACGGCGTCTTCCATCAAGACCACGGGGTCCAGGGTTTCCACCGACAGCGCACCCTTGGCAGACTTCTGCTGGGTTTTGATAATACCCTTCATCAGCTCCAGGTGTTTGTCCATGCCGGTTAATTCGCCGGCCATTTCCAGGTGTTCCTCGGTAAGCACCTTGGTGAGCTGTTCCAGGTAACCGGGCAGCAGTTTTCCCTTGGGGTGTTGTGTCAAATAAAACCCCAGGTTGTCGCGGTTCTCGGAGATCATGGCCATGGCCCGACCCAATTTGCGCCGGTTGCTGTCTGCAACCAGTTTATTCATGGTCTGGCAACTCAGGCTGACGCTGTTGAGCACATTGTTGATATTGTGCAGCACAGAGGTAGCGAATTCGGCTTTACCCGCATTGCGTGCATTGGCCAGGGCAATTTGTTGGGCTTTCTTCAGTTCCTTTTCGGCTTTCTTGCGTTCGGTGATCTCGCTCTTCAAGGTAGCATTAAGGGCTTCCATATTGCTGATGAAGCGGGCGTTGGAGATGGAAACCGCGATTTGCGGCGCCAACATGCGCAGCAATTCGAGGCGATCGTGGGTGAAGGCGCCCGGCATAAGGTGGTTTTCCAAGTAGACGATACCCACCAGTTCCGTTTGTCGAATGATGGGCACGCATAGCACCGATTTGACTCCCGAGTGAATGAGGTAGTGATCGCCCAGGAATTGTTTGTCGCGGGCTACATCATCGATCAGCAGGTCGGACCGGGTGCGAAAGACATAGTGGATCACCGGTTTGGCAATATCGGAACGCGCGCTCAGGGGAACAGCGTCGATGAGAGTGACTTCCTGGTCGGAAACATGCCACTCGGCTTCAATGACCAGAGTATCACCGGCGGCCAACAGGAACAGGCCGCGTTGCGCGCCTGCATTTTCACTGACAAAGCGCATCATCTTGCGCAGCAGAGGCTCCAGGTGGATTTCAGCGGTCAAGGCCTGGGCCGCCTTGAACAACGTGGCTCGGTCCAACGCCTGGCTGTAATTCGCCAGAGGCGATACGGCCTGTGAGCCGTTGCCTTGCTGCCGGGTATCGGCGGCCAGTTCGGCGGCGTACTGTTGCTTCAGGTCGCGGCAGACCGCGGTAGCGCCCCAGCGCTCGAAACCGCTGAAGGCCCGGTCCAAATGGGTCAAGGCATAGTCTCGGAAGCCCCGATCGAACAGAAAGGCCGCGGCGCGTTCGTTGGCGACGGCTTCCATACAACCGTATCCGTGCCTGGCCGCCGCCCGGATCGCCTCGTTGTACTGGTGTTGGGCTTTGAAGTCCTCGCCCTGGACCCGGTACAACTCGGCGCGAATAAGGGCGTGACGGTGCTCGAAGTTTTCGGCACA
Organism: Acidobacteriota bacterium; assembly: GCA_030066195.1. GTDB lineage: Bacteria > Acidobacteriota > Holophagae > Acanthopleuribacterales > Acanthopleuribacteraceae > JASJCB01. The sequence goes on along the minus strand of JASJCB010000137.1, from coordinate 11,891 downwards.
GTTGTCGGACCACGCCCGGAATTGTTTCTCGATCTGCTGAAGGCGTTGCAGTCCTTCCTCACGCTTGTCGCCGTCCCGATCGGTAAGACGCGCGGCAAGAGCCAACCCGTAGAACAAGTTGAAAAGCGGCCGCACCGCCGTGTTTTCGGCAAATTGCATCAGGGGTTCCGTATCGACGGCCAACTCTTCTGCAGCTTCCATGAAGCCGCGCAGGTACAACACCTGAAGATGCAGCGTGCGACAGATGGCCAGTCCGGTCATGTAACCGGTATTTTTGATCCGCTCCTCACATCGCGAGGTATCGAAATCGGGGGTGTCGATACTGTTGGGGGCAGATGACAGGCCGCGCAGGTTGAGGATGGTGTGGCTGAGATGGCGTAGAGTATCGCCGATGGCGGGATTCCGCGTTCGGTCGGCAAAGGCGATGAACTGCTCGCACTGATCCAAAATTTCCAGCAGCGGGGCTTCCATGACCCAGCGGTTGTGCAGCAACACGGCAGTTGCATAATTGGCGTAAACCAGGTCCCCGCAATCGTTGGCGGCGCGAAAGATCTGTCGCAACACGGGCAGGTCCACGCTCAGGTGCCGTCGCCAGGGGTTCAACAGGTTGCAGCCGATAAACAATAACCGATTTTTAATTAAAGCACTGGGGAATTTAACGTTAAGCTCCAAAGCCAGGCGGCCCATTTCAAATCCGCCCTCATAATCGCCCATTTGTCCCAGTACTACGCCGTAAGTGGCATAGGCAAACGGCGTCAGCGCGGAATTTCCATGTTCCAAGGCATAGGTCACATGGAGCAGCGCCAACAGGCGGAACAGCGAGGGCCTGCAATTATAGGCCGGCGGCACCAGGTGCACGACAAGGTCCGAGAACACCTCCGCTCGGCTGTCCCGGCACACCGGCAAAGACAGGATGTGTTCTCTTCCGCGCTCGGCAAACACTTTGTGAACCTGTTGGTAATGGTTTTGAAAGGCCGATTCCATGCCGGCCTCGTCGGCCGGGATCTCCATGCCGAACAGATCCAGCGCCCGGCAGCCGCAATCCACGGCCTCATCCAATCGGCCCGCGTTGTGGAGCAGGGTAAGGTGCAGACGGAAGACCTGGGCCTTGTCGGTCACTTTGGTAGATCGACTCAACAACTCGCCGAACAGGCGCTCGGCTTCGGCCTCCTGCCGATTGAAGAACTCAGCCTCGGCCAGTCCCAAAGTAAGCGAGAACCACAAGCGGAAGCGCTGCTTGACCGCATCGTCCGTCAGTAAAGCAAGGCCCTTGCGAAAGTACCCGACAGCGTCGCCGTAGGCCGCGGCGCCGCAAGCCTTGACGCCGGCGGACCGATTCAATTCAGCCAGTTGATAGCGCTCGGCTTCCTCGTCAATGAGATCACTGCCCTGGTTGAGCTGGCTGACGATGCTGAACACCTGGTCCTGCAAAGCGTGAGCCTGCGAATACTTGAGAAAATGGCGACCCACCATCACGTGGTTTTCGCGACTTTGCCCGGCATCCATCAAGGAATATACGGCCTCGCGCACCCGGTTGTGACTGAAGCGGTAATGAATTTCCAAACCCCGCTGCTCCATGGCTTCCAACTCGGCAGGATCATAGACCTGGAGCAGCTTGTAGGCGTCGCCCAGGGGCTGTACCAACTCCCCGGACATGGCCTCCCGCAGGTGACCGGCCGTTTCCGCCTGGCTGCGTTGCCAGGCGATGGACAACATGCGCAGGGTAAAACGATTGCCGATACAGGCGGCCAGTTCCAACACCCCGCGCGTATCCCGGCTAAGGGCCACGATTTTGCGGGTAATCAGTGAAATGGGATCATCGGGTTGCTTTTCGATGTTTTGAAAGATGGACTCATCCCAACGCCAATCACCCAAACGGGGGTCGAAGAACAGTTTACCCTCGTCATAAAGTGATTTAAGGTAGACGCGCACGTCGAACGGCACCCCGCTGGTATGGTGCATTACCAAATCGGCGAGCGGCCTCGAGTTCTCAGGGGCCAAACCCAGGGCATCCAAAAGGATCTCCTGGATAATGACCCTGTCGAGCGGCGCAAGGCTTAGGGTTTCCATACCCACGCCACACTCGCGCCAACGCTGGAAACAGGCTTCAACCTTGGGGCCCTCCACGCTGATTTCACCGGAATAGCTGCCGACTACCAGGAAGTGGTGCAGATCGGTTTCTACGATCAGGTAATCCAGTAGAGACAGCATACTCTTGCCGGCCCATTGCAAATCGGCCAGGAAGATGATCAGCGGATGACCCTGTTCGGCGAAGACTTCCAGAAACTGGTGAAGCACCAACTTGAAGCGAGCTTCGGCCTCGCCGGACTCCAGGCGCGTGAGCTCGGGTTGTTCGCCGATGACCATGCGCAACTCGGGCACCAGATCGGTCATCACGCGACCGCTGCCACCCATGGCGCGCAACAATCGCTGCTTCCAAGCGGCAACCTCCTGGGGGCTGCAAGCCAGGATCTGCCCGACCAGGTCGCCCATGGCCATACCCAGGGCGTCGTAGGGAATGTCGCGGCGTGTGCGGTCGCAGCGTCCACGCACGAAAAAGCCGTGAGAACGCACCACGTAGGGACGCAGTGATTCAACCAGGCTGCTTTTGCCCATGCCGGACGCACCGGAAACAGGCAGGAAGCAGCGTCCGCCCTCGCGTACCATATCCCAGGTTTCGAACAAGGTGCGGATTTCCGGGTCGCGCCCGTACAACTTGTCGGGGATTCGAAAGTTTTGGGAGGTATCGCCGGCGCCCAAATCGAAAAGGGCAATCGAACCGTCACCAGGGTCCAATCCCCGGAGACAATGTTCCAGGTCCATGGCCAGCCCGTCCCCACTTTGGTACCTTTCTTCCGGCACCTTGTTCAGCAGCCGCATGATAATGCGCGAAACGGCTTCCGGGATTTTCTTATCGCGCTCGGCCGGCGGCTCCGCTTCCATGGCGATGTGATAGTGAACCATTTCCATGGGATCTTCCGATTCGAACGGAAGCCTGCCGCAAAGCAATGCGTACAAAGTAATGCCCAGGCTGTAGAGATCCGAATAATGGGTAACCGGCATGTTCAGGCGCCCGGTTTGTTCCGGTGAAAGATAGGCGGCCGCCTTGTGAAAGCAATCCAGATCCGATTGGGAAACCAGGGCATCGGGCCCGGAAGCCACACGAAAACCAATCAATCGCGTTTCAAAATTGTCCTCGTTATACAAAATGTTGGTAGGCCGTAAATTCTGATGGATAACCTCGCGCTGATGTAACGCGGCCAAGGTGCGCGCAACCGACGCGGCCACTTTCAGGAAACCCTCGGTGCCATGGCGTTGAAAGAAACCGTCGGGGTGCGCGGGCGCCCCGTCGAAATCCTCGCTGATCAAGGCGCAGTAATCGTGGCGACATATCAGGTCCACGGGCCTCAACACTCCGGGGATATCCAGTTTAGACAGAGCTGCATATTCATTTTTGAAATTGGCTTGTTCCAGATAATTGGGATTTCCTGAACCAAATACGCGCAACAGGACCGTTTTCCCGTCAGCCAGGCGAACCGCGCGAGCCAGGTAGAACGGCCCGTCTTCTAATAATGTCTGGGTTAGGCGATAACCCGAAAGCTCCTGCATGAAGGACTCCAAAGCATCGGTAAGGCGGAGCGGCCCTTCGAACTCCTGTGAAGGAAAAATATCTCTCTTTTACTTTATCTCGTATTTTTTCGAAAAACTTCAACGGTTGACACATTTTTTTCAAAAAAAAAGTGTGCCTGTTTCCCTCAAGTCGTTCGAAGGTGGTCACGATCCAAACCTCTTCTGAGAGATCGATGCAACGCCGCCCAATCGCACGAAGGCTACGGCTTATTCCTTACTGTGCATCTGCCACAACAGATTGGAGATGTAGGGGCGGCGGGTTTCTCCCGTGGTGATCATCAACAGCTTGGTAATTTTCAAGCCCATCGGGTCCATATATAGAAGGATCAGCATCTCGGTGATGAAATCCGTATTGAGCGTGATGTAGTTATCGGTGCCCACGCCCAACTTGACGCCCTTTTTCTCCCACCAACTGAAAGGATGATCCTTGTAACCTTCGAAGCAAGTAGTCAGCTTGTAGTTGCTGCTGGGCAGGCTCATCAGGGAAACGCCCTTGTGGATCATGCGGTTCAGCACGTCGTGCTGGTAGTGTTCTACTTCCAGGGCGGTGTGAAACTTGGTTTTGGTGAACAGTTTGATTTCATGAGCGTTCAGGCGGTCGCCGGCAAGGATTTTGTCCAGCACGGGATGATTGTGGTGCCACTGCATATCGCATAGTTCTTCCCAGTCTTGAGAACCCCTGGGGATGGTTTTACCGGCCTGATTCAGGCGCAGCACGCGCTGGTACAGGCTGTGGAAATAGTAGTTGGGATTGATGCCCAAACTGATCCCGTGTTCCAACGCATCGATATGCCAGATATTCATGGCATTGTCGACAGCTTGAATGCCGCTACGCAGGATCTTCCAGGTCTCGCCGTGGTGGCTGCGGATTTGGAAGCCGCGATATTGCAGCTTTCGAAAACCGATGCGCAGGTCGTTGAAGTGCTGCTTGCGGTAGAAGTCGCGCTCGTTGCCCACGGTGTCGACCTCGCGCAAATGATCGGCAAGAAAGGGATGTTCGTCCAAAAGGCGCAGGATGGTATTCACCTGATCGTCCACGGAGGCGCGCTTGGTTTCGTAGCGATTGTGGTCGTAGAAGTCGCTTTCCTTACGGAAGCAGGGCGAGAGAATGAATTCGAACCCGGATTCTTCCCGGCGGAATGCCTGAAACCCCTCGTAAAGTCCCAGGGCCACGTCGTCCGGGGTCAGGTCGGCAATGCCGGGAATGGTTTCGGCCGAATCACCGGTGGCCCGGGAGAGAGTGAACTTCAAGCGGATCTTGCCCACATTGTGTTTGTGAAAGAGTTCATGGGCCATGTGGTAAGCGGCGTCCCGGTGCGCCTGCCTGGAATTGAGAATGAGCTTGGGCAACATCAGAATCTTCAAATATCGATCGAAGCGCTCGTGATCTTTCAGGCGAATCAACTTGTCGATATCGGCCGGACCGGTGATCTGCGAACTGCCGCGGCCGTACACCAGTTCTATTTTTTCGCGAATGACCTCGCCGCCGGGTCCTTCCAACAGTTCGGCAATTTTGGGATAGAGGAAGTCGGCTGTCAGGGAACCGGTCAGGTGAATATGTTCCTCGCGGTAGTGCAGTGGGAAACCGTGGAAGAACTGGTAGAGCGCCTTGGAAAAGGGATGGTTCAACAAGGTTTGGATTTCGGACTGATCCTCCTGGAATCGGGTCAACAGGCCGCGAAACTCGCGAATCAGCGCGGCGGCGCCCGGGTCCTTCCGGCTCTTTTCGGAGGCAATCAACAAAGCCAGGGTATCGTCGAGGGTGATCCCGTTGGTTTCGCCGATGATATCGGTTATGTAACGCTGTAGATTGGTCTGCATCATATCTTCATTCATCATGAATCGATAGCCTAGCAGGTTCCCCAAAAACTGCAATCAGGAAATGATGGTAAGTAGGTCCGCCCAGCCTCGCTTGATGCCAAGCTTCTGCATGCGGATGGTCGAAGAGCAGGCTCGAACCGAAAGCCATGTGTAACTGGGCGGCGATATGAGGAAGTATGCTGATCATGAACGCCTGAGAAAAACCAATGCCGCCGATTCAGCTAGCGGGCGTCGACCTCGCGACCGCGAACCCGGACATCCTTCCCATAAAAAGCCACCGCGATTTCCGAACGCAGAGCAACACCGGCATCTTCCAGTTCCGCGCCGTAATGTCGTGTCTCTATCTGATCGAGCCCTTCCTGCAAAACCGATTTCATTTCTTCAGCGCTTTTGGCGACCTTGAACTCAAGAATCACCCCTCGGTCGGAAGCATCACGAGGCCGCATGGACAGATCGTAACGGCCGTAACCGGCCTCGCGGTTGGAGCGGATTTCATAACGATCGCCCAGGTGCACCAACAAGCCCAATACAAAAGCATGATAAACCCGCTCCGGGTTTTGTTCGGCCGTGTCGTAGAAACTGAGGACCGACTTGACCAGTTGCGCCAGGAGCGTACCGAAGAGGTCCACGTCGCCGGTGACAAGGCTTTCCAACAACGCTTTGACCTTTGCCGAGCCGATACCTCGCCGTAACCAGACCTCGACGATATCTTGCAGCAATAATTTAATTTCGGTGTTGGGAACGGCCAGGTCATAGAACCAACGATCGCCTCTCTGAACCTTTGAAGTAACTTTAAGATAACCGCAGAACAAAAAGAAGGACCACAACGTTTGGGCGTCCTGGTTGATATGATCGAAGACGGTCTGTTCCTGGACGGCCGTTTCCACCGATTCGCCGCGCAACAGGCGTTGCAAATCGTCCAGTACTTCCGGGGCGGCATGAACGATTTGATCGCGAATCAGGTCGTTGGAACTGGTATTGACCCAATGCGGCTTGAACCCCTCCGAGGAGGTGGCGATGTAATGGAGAATGGACCAGGGATTGTAAATGGTGGTTTCCCCGGCCAGGTAACCGTTATACCAGCGACGCACTTCGGCGGTTTGATCGGCCAACCCCGCCGTTTTCAGCAGGTTTTCCGTCTCGGCCTCGGTGAACCCGAACTTATCGGCAAAGGTATGACTGAGTACGCTGAAAACCATGACCTGGTTGAGATCGGAAAAAATAGACTCGCGTGCCACCCGCAGGATACCCGTCAACACGGCTTTTTCCAAGGCGTCATTGCTTTTGAGCGCCTTACCCAGGAGGCCGCGCATGAACGCGACGATTTCCTTGTAGTACCCGTTGCCGTAGCCTGAATGAATGGGGGAATCGTATTCGTCGATCAACAGGATCACTTTGCGGCCGTGATGTCTGTGGAGTAGGGTCATCAATAAACGCAGTGAATGCATCAACTTTGTAGTGCTACATTGCTGCCTGGCCACGGTCATGAAATCGTCGGCCTCAAACTCATCCAACTTTTCAAGCAAGTACTTACGAGAGCGAAATGCTTCAGCCGCCATTATGGAAAAGCCGTCGAGGAACTCTTCAAAAGACAATGCCTTGAGATCCTTGAAAGACAGAAAAATCACCGGGTAACGGCTCAAATGGGCATACCACTCGCTCTGTTCTATTGCCAAACCCTTGAAGAGATCGGCGCCGTTCGCCGAGTTCAGATCGAAAAAGCATTGCAGCATGGACATATTGATGGTTTTGCCGAAACGCCGGGGCCGAATGATCAACTGTGTTTCGGCCGATGTGTCCAAAACCTCGGCAATAAACATGCTCTTATCGATGTAGTGATAGCCGTCCTCTCTTACCTTGCGAAAGTTGTCGATTCCGATGGGGAGCTTCAGGCCCATAAGTGTGCTCCTATGTAAGCGCTCGGCTTTAGAATAGCATAGAAGCACAACGGCAAATTGAAATCCGTATAGAGTCAGGGCAACCGCATCAGGTGGATCATCGAGCGGCATAGGGCTTTCGGTGGAATTTGTCGATGGAGCGGCCGAAACAACAAGGAATACGCGCCACTTTCTCTTTACCCCACCTCGCGCAACAAAGATCCCGGACAAAACTCTCATCATGCAGATCGGGCAGACAAAGAATGCGGCGGAGTTCCTTATCATACCAACCGGAGCATCGAGAAATTCGCTCAAGATCCTCGAGTCCCCAAATGGTGTGCCGGGGATTTCTGTCCAATTCTTGAACACACAACCTGGAGCACCGAGAAATTCAGTCGAGATCCTTGGTTTCCCAAATGGTGTGTCAAGGATTTCTGTCCAATTCTTGAATTTCCCATTTCGTGAATCGAGGATTTCTGCAGAATTCCTTGTGCCGCAATTTTGTGTATGAAAGATTTCCGTTGATTTTTGACAAAAACAGCCATATGTAAACCGGTAAACCCGCTTTCGGTGAACCTGTTGTCAATCGTTGATAATAAAGAGTCCGCCACTGACGACGACCGCTTACCGTGTTTGGTTCAAGGCCCCTATCGGCGCGACTGATAAACCTTACAGTCATTTTTCACGTTTAATAATTAAAGGGTTTTTTCGGATCGCCGATATTACCCTTTGAACCCCGTTTCCCTTTCACCCCATGCGCAAGCCTTAAAGGAGATGTCAAAGACCACTGTTCCATTGATCCGTCCTCTTTGCACAGCATGTTCGGAAATCAGCTCGGGGTTCACTATTTCCACGAAAAAAGGAGACGGTCATGAGGAAAAGAACAGGACAACAAGGCACGGATGAAAGTGAATTTCCCAATTACAACAGCGGTCAGGAAACCTGGCAAACCCGGCCGGGTCAAGATATGAGCGGCGTATTGCAACACTGGACCTGAGGGTGTGAGCCGTTTCTTTGCTTCAACTCGTTTAAACTATAGGGGAGGTCTCCAGCTAGACGAGGTGAAGCAATGACATTTGCTACCCTGATCCTGATTATTCTGGTTCTGGTTGCCGGCGGCGTGATCAGCGCTTTTTTCGGCGTGGACGTGCTGATTCGTTCCCTGAAACCGTCAAAGAAGGTCGAAGCCAATGACACGCGCGGGCTGACCGAAAGCGCAATCGCCAACAACCTGACCATCGAGGCCAACCTGCAAAACCTGGTCGGAGCGCGCCGGGGCGATCTCAGCGTCATGCTGAGCAATGAAACCATTACCATCCGGCCGGACACCTCCTTCCCAAGTCTTGAATGGGAAACAGGCATCGGTGAATACCCGAAGCCGCCGTTTTCAAACCTGGTCCCGCTGTATATGGACAAGGATACCCTGAGCGCGTTCCAGTCATTCCCCAAGGCCGCGCTTACCCCCGACTCCCTGGTCGTCGACTGGACCCAATGCGGCAGCGAATTGACCCGTGCCCTGAACCTGGCCCGGCATTTCAAAAAAAGTCTTTCCGAGGTGCTTGGACCGGCCCTGGCTCGCGCCAAAAGCCTGGACGAACGTCTTGTATTGCTGAACGCGGCGATCAAAGGGGTCAAGGACGGAGATGTCGACACGGATGATCCGCAATTGGCGGTTTGCCTGCGTCCCTACCTGCAAGGCGACCCAAAATTGGCGGCCCGGGCAGCCGCGCTCATAGGTGACGAGGGTATTCAGTTATTGATCTCCTGGCTGAAAGGCGATGTGCACTATTACGCCTACTTCGACCATGCCCTGGATGCGCTCACGGCCATGGGACCGCGAGCCGCCGTACCGCATTTGGACGACCTGTTAACGCATGAAAAGAATGTCCGCCGCGCGCTGAAATTCATCCTGGCCTTGGGGCAACTGAATGCGCGGGCAAGCGTCCCTGTGATTGCCGAGGCCGCCTTGCGCCTGGACCACGAGGAAACTACCGAGGCCGCCTTGGAAACCATGGCGGGGCTGGACCAATACAACCCGGCCGCGCTGCCCTTTCTGGACCACGTCCTCGAAACTCGCTCCCCTTTCTACCGTCAAGCCGCCCAACACGCCCGCGCCATGAATCGCAAAGAAGCCAGGTCGCTGCTGCAACGGGAACTGATGCTGCCGGGTTTGTCCATAGCTCATAAAAAAATGTTGCTCGAACTGCTGGCCGCGGCGCCGCAAACCTCCGATACGAAAGCCGTACAAACCGCTGCATCGCAAGGCAATCACCCCGAACTCACCGAACTCGCGATCCGGTATTTCCGAATTGACGATACCGGCGTGTTGGTCAAGGCCCTGGCTTTAGACGACCGCGCGCTTCAAGAAAAGGCTGTCAAACGCCTGGCCCGAGTGGGCGATGTAAACGCGGTGGCGCCCCTGTGCCGCATCCGCGATCATTCCAGGGGCAGTCTTAAAAAAGCGGCCGCCGAAGCCGTCGCCCTGATTCAGGGAAGATTGGGCAATGTGGAGGGCGGTTGGCTGACCCTGGCCAGGCCCAGCCCCTTGGAAGGCAGCCTTAGCTTAGAGGGCAACCACGCCCTGGAAGGCGGTCTGAGCCCTGAGAAATAGGCTTGGACGACACCGGACGCCGCCCACTTAATCAGGTCTCCTCGGCCTTCGATTGGGTTGTAAACGGAATGGAAACGATCAGAAGCAGTAAAAGCGCAACGCCGATAACGGTAGACGTTTGCGAAATGCGCGACAAGGCGGGCCAATCGGGATGATCGCCCGGCGCAAACATCAGGGAAAGTCCGGCCAGGGTAATGGAAAACGACAGGCGTCCGACCAAACTCTGTAGCGAGAGATAGGTGGCGCGCAGGGAGGTGTCCACACGGGGCGCAATGGCGGCATTGAGCGGGGCCGTCTTGAGTGCCGCCGGCACATTGCGCAACAGGATCAGGGCGACCACCAACGGATGTAGGAACCAGCCCATACTCGCGATCACGACGGTTTGCATCAGGGTTGCCGAGAGCAGCGCGGGTTTCAGGCCCAACTTGTCGCGCAGGCGAATGCTGTAACCGGCCACGGGAGCGCCCAAAAAAAGGCTGACGGCCATCACCAACCCGGCGGTCAACGGCGTGCCCTCTTGCGGCAGCCAGGCGGCGCGTTCGCCCAACAGGTCCAGGTAGGGTTGATACAATTCGTAGGGGATGTGGTCCAAGATGATCATGCCCACGCAGTAAAAGAACAACCAGGCCAGCAGCGGATTCCGCAGACAAGCCAGGCACCGGCCCAACTGGGTCAGGAAACCGGCTGCCCGCTGACGATGATCCCTGCCGGGCTCCTTGAAAAAGAGCGCCACCACCAGTCCCACGAGCGCGGTGGCGAAGGATAACGCATAGGCATAACGCAACGCAAACAGGGCGACGGCGCCGCCGGCAAATGAGGCAAAACCGTTGGCAAACAGGTTGTTGCGCGTGATGCGCGCCTCGCGTGCGCCGAACTCGCCGGCTCTGCCCAATTCGGCCAGGGAATCGTAATGAAAGGAGACATCGGTTCCCGAATTGAAGGAAATGCCCACGGCCAACAACACCTGAGCAGCGGCAAAGACTTCGAAGGACCCGCCCAGGGTGAACAGCGCATACGACAAACACATGGCCGTGGAAGAGATCAACAGGGTAGCCTTGCGACCCACGCGATCGGAAAAATAACCGGAGGGTACCTCCAACAACACGACGGCGGCGTAATACAGCGCTTCCAAACGAAGGACGGCGGCCAGGGGCAGATTTTGGCTGAAATACAGGAAGAAAACGGGCGTCCAAGCGTAGCAATTAAAAGCCAGGGCATAGAGTGGATACAACCGTAAGTTACGGCTTTCATGGTGCATGGACAGGTTCCTCGTCTTGATACGGCGCGTCGGGTCCTGCAGTCGACCGCCTTGGCCAAGCTTAGCACACGGCCGATTTCATGTCATAATTAGAAGCCTTCTAAAAAACCAAGGCAATTACCTAAATGGAGGACTTTTATGAAATTGAAATTGGAAGATCTGAAACTGAAGAGCTTCATTACCGACCCCGAGAAGATGCGCGCCGGCGCCGCCCTCATCAAGTTGAATCGAGACAGTGCTCGGAACTGCTCCCCCTTGTGCATGCATACCGAGTTGGGTTCTTGTGATTGCTAACCCAAACCCGCCCGGACTTCTTCGGTGAAGCCCGGGCCGCCTCTTTCCCGTAAGCGAATCACGAAAGTCGCTCCATGTTCTCCACAGCGCCGCGCCACACCGGCGATGGATGCCGCCGGCAACCCCGATTAAAGAGCTTCCCCGCCCCGGCAAATAACTTCGGCAACGCCAAAAGACAGCACCGTTCCCCGACATAGGTATTGTGAAAAACAAAAACACAACACCATGCCTGAGAAGCACGCTGCCGGCAAACAAAAACGGCCTTATCCGATAAAAATTTGGATGGATGGACATGCAGGAAGGGGGTTCATTCCCCAAAATGAAGACCGGTCTGCCAATTTTTCACAACTTACCGCCCGGTTTAGAGGCAACGTCAAGTCGGCCAAGAGGACCTTTTCCC
>JASJCB010000304.1 GCA_030066195.1 Acidobacteriota bacterium | reverse complement strand
CTCGTGGGCACCATGCAGACCTTCTCCTATCCGCAAAATCGCGTTATGGCAGCAGAGGGAAAAACACGATTCGGCCTGCCGAGAACGCATATCGATACGCCGGTTGTATCGGCGCCCAAGGCCTGGGTGGACAAGAACCTGGGCCGCATGCGCCGCATTTTGGAGGCCATGGGTTGTGATATGTTGCCGGGCAATGCGGGGCTGGGCACGTATCCGCAACGGGGCGACCACGCCATGTGTACCACGCGCATGAGCGCCTCACCTTCCGACGGCGTGGTAGACACGGACCTCAAGGTGCACGGCACGGATAACCTCTATATCGTTTCCAACGGTATCTTCCCCTCGGGTTCTCCGGCCAACCCCTCGCTTACCCTGGCCGCGTTGACCTTCAAGTTCATCGATGCCTTGGACAAAACCTGATGCAACCGGGCCTAATTGTGACCACCGTAAGCCGTTGGAATCTGATATGATAAGCATGCCGATCGAAGAGAGGTCATTATGACATCCCTCAATATCGTCGCCTCGGGCGTCGGGGGTCTGCTAGGTCGCGCCCTGGTCAAGCGGTTGGAGCGCGACGGACACAGGGTTACCCGTTTGGTAAGGCCCTCATCCGCCGGCGAAGGCGACAATCAGAGCGCCTGGAATCCCGGCGAAGGCGAGATAGACTCAAGCATCCTGGAAGGCGCCGATGCGGTGTTTTGTCTGAACGGCGCAAATCTGGCCGATCAGCGTTGGACGGCGCGTTATAAACGCATCCTTATCGACAGCAGAATCCAGCCTACCGGTTTGTTGGCCCGAACCATTGCCGGTTTGGAGAACAAGCCCAAGGTTTTCCTGGTTGCTTCCGGGATCGCCGTCTACGGTGATCGCGGCAACGATTGGGTGACCGAAGAAACCGGTCACGGCGAGGGCTTTCTGGTCAAGTTGGCCCAAGACTGGGAAGGGGCGGCCCAACCGGCGCGCGACGCCGGCGTACGGGTGGTCAACATGCGTATCGGCCCCGTGTTATCCGCTGACGGCGGCGCTTTGGACAAGATGCTGCTGCCTTTCAAGCTGGGTCTGGGCGGACAATTGGGCAACGGCAGGCAGTACATGCCCTGGATTGCCATGGTGGACTGTGTCGAGGCCATGGTGTACTGCATGGAACAGGATTCGTTGGACGGTCCCGTCAACCTGGCCTCGCCCAATCCCGTCACCAACGCGGTGTTTACCCGGGCCCTGGGCAAGACATTGGGTCGGCCTACCTTTCTCCCGGTTCCGGCGTTCGCCCTGCGTTTCGGCTTCGGACAAATGGCCGACGAGGCGCTTTTAGCCAGTTGCCGCGCCAAACCCGCAAAACTTCTGGACGCGGGGTTTCACTTCGCCTATCCTGAGGTGCATGATGCACTTGCCCAACAGTTGAACTGATTTCATTTCTCGGAGATAAAGCATGTTAGCCATCGGCGACAAAGCCCCTGATGTTTCCATCAAAGCCTGGCCGGATTACAAGGGTCCCATCAGCAAATTCTGGGAAGAGGGTCCGTTGATCCTGTTTTTCTATCCCATGGACAACACGCCTACCTGCACCAAACAGGCCTGTACCCTGCGGGACAATATCGCGGGGTTCGGCAAGTACGACGCCAATGTCCTGGGTTCCAGCACCGGCAGTATGAATACTCACAAGGGTTATGCCCAAAAGCACGGCATCCAGTTTCCGCTGGTTTCCGATAAAGGCTCCAAGCTGGCCAAGGCATATCGGGCGGACCGGTTTTTGTTGCCTATTTCCAAGCGCATCACCTATGTCATCGCCAAAGGCGGCACCGTTGCCGGTCGCTGCCACAACGAGACCAGTGTCGCCGCGCATATGAAGATGATCGATGACACCCTCATCGCCCTGGCCGGTTCCAACTAATCACTTCTGGCTGTTGTGGGCCCAGTCGATGGATTCCATATAGATATCGGAGATCCGCATCTCGTCGATGCCCAGTTTCTGGGTCCATTTGGTCAGGGCGCGCCAGTTGGCGTATTCGTAAGACAACACGATTTCATACACCTGGCGGTAGGGATTGGCGCCGACCCGCAACAGGGCGCTCTTGACCTCACGGGCCAGGGGAAGGTCGTGCAGAACTTCGACCAGATTGCGATCCATGATGGCGTCGATGACCGAGAACAGGCCCATCAGGAAGAAATCGGAGGGGTTTTTTTGACCGGTTTCCGTGGCGATAACCTCGCACATCTTGGCGCGCAAGGTGGCGTTGAGCGTTAGCTCCAGGGGTTTGTCCTCACCCATGGTGGCCAGGGATACAAGCGTGGCCCATTTGCGGATCTCGCTTTCGCCCATCAGGACCAGGGCGTGCTTGATGGAACGGATCTCGGTATGCAGGCCGAAAAAGGCAGAGTTGATATAGCGCAGAAGTTTGTAGGACAGGGTCAGGTCCTGGCGAATGCATTCATCCAGGTTTTGGAAATCCAGACCGGGCTGGTGGATCTCTCGCAGCACTTTGAGCGTGGTGAGCTTGTTGCCGCTGACTTCCTTCTTGGAAATAACCACGGGTTTGGAGAAAAAGTAACCCTGAAACAGGTGATAGCCGATACTGTAAGCCTCTTCGAAATCTTCCTGCGTCTCCAGTTTCTCGGCCAGAAAAGTTTTGCCCCCGACCGAGAAGCGCTTGAACAGATTGCGGCGCTCTTCCTCGTTACTGTTCATCCAATCAACCTTGATGATATCGACCAGTTGGATCAGGGGATCGAAGCCGGGATGATAGACGAAGTCGTCCAAGGCGAGGGTATAACCCTTGCGTTTCAACTTACGAACCGCATTCAACACCTCTTCATCCGGTTCGATGGTTTCCAATAACTCCAGGACGGCGATGTCGCGGGGGAGCAGGCTCGGGTAATCCTTCATCAGTGAGTCGCGTGTCAAATTGATAAAGGCTTTTTTTCCGCGTGTCAGGGTTTCGATACCGAAAAAGATGGCGCTGTCGCCGATCATTTGAGAGGCAGCCTTGTCGGCGTCGAAGTGATCGAAGTAGTTCTGAAGCCCGCTACGGAAGAGCAGTTCATAGCCGAACACATCGCGCTTGCGATCGAAGATGGGTTGCCGGGCAATAAAAACATCCATTTAGCAGTCCTGGGGAAACGGGTAGGAAGGAATCGAAAGGTCCACTCAGAAGCATACCTATTGTAGATGAATCGGAAGGCGGGTTCAAACGGTGAAGCCGAAAGTAAGCGATTCCTGATCATACCCTGTTTCGGGAGCGCACGAATCGATTCTCTCTCGCCTGGATCTCAATCGCCTCGTCGCAAGACCAGGAAGGCGGCGATCAGGAAAAAGGGCAGCGACATTTCCCAGTTCTCGGTTTTAAAAGTCAGGATCAGTGCTCCCGACATCAAGGAGAACCCGGCGAACATGGTTCCGCGCAGGCCGGAGAGCGGGTTTTCAGACGGTCCCTTGGTGGCCTCCTCCAGGAAGCGCAAACCCTGGGTAATCAAAAGCGGCGCCTTGACCAGGGCATCTACGACCTCCGGTGCGCCGCGCAGGCTTTCCTTGAACAGGGTAACCGGGTTGAACTGGCCCACAAACAGTTTGCTGATATGTTTCTTGGACAAGCCGGCCACGTCAAAACCCGGCTTGAGAATGTTGCCGACGCCCTCGAAGGTGACCAGGGCCTTGACCATCAACACCATTTCCATGGGGAAGTAGATGCGGTATTTACCGCCCATGGACACGGATTCCAGGATCAACTGGGCCAGAGAGAAGTCGTCGAAGTTGGACATTCGCGACCAACGGCGTGATATGTCTTCCACCGCTCGGCGAAAGGCGTCGACATTACCGCCGCGACCCACCTGCGCCACGGAAGCAAGGTAGCGGGCGGCATTCTCCGCATCGCCGATTACCAGGCAGTAGTAGTAATAGAGTAATGTGCGTCGCAGTTTGTCCTCGAAGCGACCTACCATGCCCAGGTCGATGAAGCCGGCTTGGGTTCGGTTCAGGATGATCAGGTTGCCGGGGTGCAGGTCCGCGTGAAAGAAACCATCCTTATAAAGCATGCGAATGATAGCCATGGCGCCCTTATCCAGCAATTCCTCCCGCTCTGCCGGACTCAACGCCAGGGCGGCCCTGCTGTCGGGTTTGATACCGTCGAAGAACTCCATGGTCAATACCGATTCGCAGGTGAATTTGCGGTAGATCTTGGGAAAGCGGACATCAGGCTGATCCTTGAAGTTGGCCGCGAAGGTTTCCGCGTTGTCCGCTTCCAGGCGCAAGTTGACCTCGCGCAGGGTGTAGTCGGTAAATTCATCCAATACCCGGCGGGGCTGGTATTGGGGAATGAAGATCTCTAGGGTCGAACCAAACCAGCCGATCAGTCGTGCATCCACCTGCAGCGTGCGCTTGATTCCCGGTTTAACCAGTTTGATGATCACCGCATCGCCGTCCACCGTAACCGCGCGATGAGTCTGAGCAATGGAGGCCGAGCCGATTGGGCGAGGATCGATGCTTTTGAACATCGAGTCGACCGGGCGCTGCAATCCGTCTTCCAGCAGTTCCCGGTAGCGCTCGTAAGTGACGATGGGCAACCTGTCCAACAGGTTCTTCAACTCCCCGGTCACGCTTTTGGGCAAGATGTCTTCCCGCAGACTAAGCACCTGACCCAGTTTGATATATGTGGGGCCCAGCATTTCCAGACGACGACGTAACTGGATCGGAAAGGTCAGATTCTTCAATTCCTTTTTCAGGAACGGGCTCGTAAAGAAGGCGATGACCCGCAACATAAAAAAGCCCGGACCGCGTTTGTGTCCTCGCTTGGGCGGCCTACACACATAAGCCCGCACTCCGCCGAAGGTCAGAGCGGCCAGGTGATGGACCGTGGTAATGGATCGGCGCAACAGTCCCGCCGGTCGTTTCTCGACCAGAAGTTCAAATTCGCTGTCCCATGGGGCTTGTGGCGGATTCATGCGTGCGTCCATCAATTTAAACCATAGATCAAAAACCGGCCGTCATCAAATTAAAAATGGAAAAGGGCCGGCGTTCACCGCCGGCCCGTTCGTTTTTTCGTGGTTCTGCAATCAGCGGTTTCGGCCGTAAGCCTCATGACTGGAGACCCAGTCCAACGAAGAAATAGCCGAACCCAGCGAGACCTCGCCTGCCAAAACCACCGCCGACACGATCTCGGCCAACTTGCGGACCTTATCGCGACCAAAGCAGCCCAACACCTCCAGGCATTCGCGCTGTGTGGCCAGACCGGTTCCGCCGCCATAGGTGGCTACGATCAAAGAGGGGATGGTGATGGAGATGTACAGGTCTCCCTCCGGTGTCAGTTCCGAGTACAGAATCGCCGCGCTCGATTCCGAGACGTTGGCCACGTCCTGCCCGGTAGCAATGAACATGGCCGTAATGCCGTTGGGCGAGTGTGCGCCGTTGTTATTGGCCCCCGACAGCATGGCGCCGATGTTGGCGATCCGGCCATGGTAGTGCAGCGACTCCGGTTCGGTTCGCATGTGCTCGATCAAGACATCGCGTTTCAAAACGGCCTCAGCGGTAACACGCTTACCGCGAGTGCGCATGATGTTGATCTGGCTGTGCTTTTTATCGGTGGCCAGATTGGATTCCAGATAGAACTTTTTGATGTCCTTGGCGTGATCCAGGATCCAGCTACATGCGGCAAAGGTCGCACGGCCTACCATGTTCTGGCCGGCAGCATCGCCGGTCGAGTAATTGAAACGCAGGTAAGCGAATCGGTTGGAAAGGAAGGTGTCGATATACTGCAACTTGGCAACCGAGGAAGTCGCCTCGGCTTCCTCCCGGATTTTGTCGATATTTTCGTCAACCCAACCGTTAAAAGCACGAGCCTCCCGTGCCGTTTCGAACACGAAAACAGGGGCGCGCTGCATGGCGTCGCCGTGGACCGTGGTGGTGACCCCGCCCGAAAGGTTGAGCACCTTGATGCCCCGGTTGTAGGAGGCAACCAGCGTGCCTTCCGTGGTGGCCAGGGGAATCACGAACTCGCCGTCCGCATATTCGCCTTTGACCTTGATGGGTCCGGCAAAACCGACGGGAACCTGGGCCACGCCCGTGAAGCCCTCGCAGTTACCGGCCAACATGTGGGGGTCGAAGGAGTATTTAGGCAGGTGCTCCAGTTTGGCGCCCGAGTATTTTTCAATAAACGTCCGGCGTTCCTTGATGGCCGCTTCCGAGTAATCGTCCTCGGTGCTTAAAGGTACGGTTACACGGTCTTGCTTCTTCTCCGAAAGGGCGTCTTTGACCGAAAACGCCAGAGAACCGAAGTCCGAATCGAACTTGAGGGTAAGGCTATGCTTGCCCTTGTCCAAACGCAGGTCGCCGATTCGCAGGTGGATGACCTTACGTAAGGGAAAATCGATAGCATGGTCCTGGGAGATGCGAGGCGCCTTGAACCGTGTGCCGTCTTCGGTTTGAATGGTCACGTGGCCCAAGTCCACGGACTTGCCGTTGATGGAAACCTCGTTGACCTTGAACAGCCTGGCGTCGCTAAGGCGGTTTTTGAGGCTGAAGCGGACACCTTCCGAATCGTTTTTCAACGTCCCGAAAGTATACATCCGTTTCAGCAACATGGAAGGGATCTTCATCTTCATCACTCCGTTTGCATTATCCTGATAAGCCCGGATAGTCAGCATAGCCCGGTGAACCGGCAATGTCAACGATGCGGGAGAACTCGAAGGGGGACACGCGGGCGGCACCTAGCCTCGCCGCGTTGCGGCAAAACTGCTTCATCATGCACCATTTCTGTCGGAAAAACCACATCTTTTCCCCAGGTTTTACGTTAGATTAAATCTAATGTAGTGCGGCAGTGCGCCTGAGGAGGCCGGTACCATGTTGAAATCACTGCGTTTAACTGTTATCCCGCAAACCTATGCCGTCTGCCGCCTGACCCCGGGCGAACCCTTGCCGCCTCCACCCGAGCAGGCAGACCTTTGGGCCGCCGTCCGAACAGCCGATGAATTATCACTGGTTTTGCCGGAAGCGGGCGTCGATCCCGCCTGGCGCACTGAAACCGGTTGGCGCGCCCTCAAGGTCATCGGTCCCTTGGATTTCTCGCTCACGGGCATCCTGGCCGATTTGAGCACCATTCTGGCGAATGCGGGATTAAGTATCTTCGCGATCTCTACTTTCGATACCGACTATATTCTTGTTCGGCAGGATAAACTGGGGCGGGCGGTCGAAGCCTTGCGCGCGGCCGGTCACGCCGTCTGCGGAACCGTTGACGCCGGCTGATCACCCTACAGCCCGGCCGGCGATCGGACTTCTTGTAAAACCGTGCGGAATGAAACTGGTTTATTTGTGGTGTTCAACAAAAACCGGTTTGAATTCAAGACCTCGTCAAAGGAACCGCCGTTTGATACTCGATTCTTGCCGGGAAGAACCGAGCAAATTACGACGAGGTAGTCGCGGGATTCTCACCGCGACCTTGCCGTGCCCGCTGTACTTACTACGAAAACTCATCGCTTTACAAAGGCCGTGTTATAGTATTCCGAATATCTCGGCAAGCCCATGCAAGGGTCGGGGGGAAGGTGTCACATCTATGTATCGATAAGGTGGTTGTCCGTTTCGGCGGGATCGTTGCTTTGGACGGCGTCAGCTTTGAAGTGCCGGAGGGCGAAATCGTGGGCCTGATCGGACCCAACGGCGCCGGGAAGACAACCCTGTTCAACTGCCTCAGTCGACTCTACCAGGTGCACGGGGGCGATATCACTTACAACGGTCGCTCCATATTATCCCTGCCCCCGCATCGCATGACGGAAATCGGAATCGGTCGCACCTTCCAGAACCTGGCCCTGTTCCACAACATGACCGTACGCGACAACATCCTGGCCGGCGGTCATCCCGCCTCTCGCGGCGGGTTTATTGGGAACGCTCTGCGCCTGCCCGGGTCGCGGAGGGAAGAGCGGCGCCTGCACGAAAAAGCCGATCGGTTGATGGAAGAGTTGGACCTGACCGCTGTCGCAAACGAGGGAGTCGGGGAACTGCCGTTCGGCACGCGCAAGCGCCTGGAGATCGCGCGCGCCCTGATGAGCGACCCCAAACTGTTGCTGCTGGATGAACCCGCCGGAGGCCTTAACCACGACGAGGTAGACGAACTGGCGGAACGCATCCACGGCCTTCGCGATGAACGCGCCTTGACGGTGCTGCTTGTGGAACATCACATGGGCCTGGTCATGCGTGTCTCTGACCGCGTGGTTGTACTGAGCTTTGGACGCAAACTGGCCGAGGGCACGCCCGACGAAATCCGACAACATCCCGAGGTCATCGAGGCCTACCTGGGCAAGGCGGGATAATGACTCACCTTTTGGAAGTAAACGACCTGCATGCCTACTACGGTCCCACGCACGTGCTCAGCGGAATCCATTTCAGCCTGAATAAAGGCGGTATAACGACGATCCTGGGCGCCAACGGAGCCGGGAAGACAACCACTTTACGCGCCCTATGCGGCATGGTAACCACCAAGGGGCAAATATCTCTTGACGGACGCCGTATCGACGGGTCGGCCTGCGAGGAGATCGTGCGCATGGGCGTGGCTCATGTTCCGGAGGGGCGAGGGACCTTCGCGGCCCTGACCACGGAAGAAAACCTCAAGTTGGGCGCCGTCACCCGCCGTGATAAACATGGCGTCACCCAAGACCTGGAGCATATGTACAGCCTGTTCCCCCGCTTGAAGGAACGCCGCAAACAGCAGGCGGGCACTCTGAGCGGCGGCGAACAACAAATGCTGGCGGTAGCGCGTGCCCTCATGCTGCGCCCGAACCTGCTGCTTCTCGATGAGCCCTCCTTCGGTCTGGCCCCGTTGATTGTCGCCGAGCTATTCGAGATTCTGGGACGCATCAACCGCGAGGACGGCGTCAGCATGTTGCTGGTGGAGCAGAATGCGGAGCTGGCCTTGGACCTGGCGAGTCACGCCTATCTCCTGGAAACCGGCAAGGTAGTGCTTTCGGGCAGCGCGGAAGAAATCCAGGAACACGACCAGGTGCGACGCACCTATCTGGGCTATTGAGGAGGCGGCCGTTTGGATCTTTTCTTGCAATTAGTGCTCTCGGGTTTGGCGACCGGTTGTATCTACGCCTGCCTGGCCCTGGCGGTCGTCACCATCCACACCACCAGCGGCCAGGTCAATTTTGCCCAGGGCGAGATGGCCATGTTTTCAGCCTATATCGCCTGGTCGTTGATCGATCTGGGCCTGCCCTATTGGCTCGCGTTCATCCTTACCCTGGCCGTTTCTTTTCTGGGCGCCGCCATGATCCAAATCTTCCTCTTGCGACCCATGGCCCAAGCTTCTATTTTGTCCCACGTCATCGTGTTTCTGGGCCTGTTCACCATCTTCAACAGTACGGCCGGATGGATCTGGTCGTTTACCATCAAACCCTTTCCCAGCCCCTTCCCCGAGGGCTCCGTGATGGGCCTGATCGGTTTCCACGAGTTGGGCGTGCTGGGCGTCGTCCTGGTTTTGCTGGCCGCCGTTTACGCCTTCCTCAATTTCACCCCGGTGGGTTTGGCCATGCGCGCGGCGGCCGAGAATCCAACCTCGGCCAGGCTGGTTGGCATCCGCGTGGGCCGGATGCTGGCGTTGGGTTGGGGACTGGCCGCGGTCATGGGCGCTGCCGCCGGAATGATGATTGCGCCCGTGGTCTACCTGGAGCCGAACATGATGGCCGGCATCCTGCTCTACGGCTTCGCGGCGGCGGTGGTAGGCGGTATCGACAGTCCGGCCGGGGCCGTGGCGGGCGGCATCCTGGTGGGCGTCATCGAGAATCTGGCCGGGGCCTACCTGCCCTTCATCGGCAACGAATTGAAGCTGAGCACGGCCCTGTTGGTGATTGTTATCGTGCTGCTGGTCAAGCCCTCGGGCCTGTTTGGAAGAACGGCGGTGAACCGGGTATGACAGCAACGACGAAACCATGGAAACGCTATCTTCTTCACCTTCGCTCGGCAGTGCCCGCCCTTTGCCTGCTCGCGGCCCTGATCGCCCCTTTTGTGCTGGAAGGCTTTACGCTCTATCAATTGACCAAGGTCGCCGTCTACGCCATGGCCATCCTGGGTCTCAACCTGCTGACCGGCTACAACGGCCAGTTCTCCCTGGGTCACAGCGCCTTCTATGCCGTAGGGGCCTACGTCACGGCAATCCTCATGACCACCTCGGGCTTCACTCCCTACCTGGCCATTCCCATCGCGGGCCTCGCTGCCGGTCTGGCCGGATACCTCTTCGGCCTGCCGGCGCTTCGCCTGGAACCCCTATACCTGGCTCTGGCCACCTTCGGCCTGGCCGTCGCCACACCGCAACTGCTCAAATCATCGCATCTGGAAGACCTGACCGGCGGCGTGCAAGGCATCTCCCTAACCCGCCCGGAGGCGCCCTTCGGCCTGCCCCTGAATTCCGATCAATGGTGGTACCTGGTCAGCCTGGCCGTGCTGGTCTGCATGTTGTGGCTCGCTCGTAACCTGATCGACAGTCGCAGCGGTCGTGCCATGATCGCCATCCGCGACAACCCGATCGCGGCAGCGGCCGGCGGCATCGATGTCGCCGGATACAAAACAGCTACCTTTGCCGTATCGGCCCTGTTGACCGGCATCGCGGGCGGCCTCAGCGCGGTAGTGGTGGAACTGGTCGCGCCGGATAGCTTCACGTTCAACCTGGCCATTCTCTTTCTGATCGGTTCGGTAGTCGGCGGAGTCGCCTCCATCAGCGGCGCGGTCTTCGGCGGCGCATTTGTCCTATTCGTCCCCAACCTGTCGGAAGATGTCTCCAAGGGTCTGGCCGGTGCGGTCTACGGCGTGTTCATCATCGGCGTTATCTTTTTCATGCCGCAAGGCCTCGCGGGCTTCGCTCAAAAGCTGAAGGCCCGCCTTGAAAAGTAGCCGGCGTGTCGGCTTGACCGGGGTTTCATCAAAGTGGCGAGTGGATTCCAAAAAGACGGGAATCCCAGTTTTATTTTCGTAATCGCTTTTTTCATCCGCGAATGGGGATTCTGTATGACCTCCGATCTGCCAATGTCGCATGGGCTTCATATCAAACGGGCGTCGGAGGTCGGTTTCGGGAAATATGCACGCTTCGGCGTCTTTATGCGGGTGTTCCAAGGGGGCCGACTTTTTCCACGATCGTGGAAAAATTCGGCGACTTTTTCCACGATCGTGGAAAAATGAGAAAACGGGTTTACATCTTATGGATTCAGAGGACCTTAACTTTTTGAATTTAACGGTGTCTTTTCCGTGATCGTGGAAGAATGAGTCACGAATTGGTTAATCGAACCTGTTGGATTGCATATTTTGATCGAG
>JASJCB010000303.1 GCA_030066195.1 Acidobacteriota bacterium | reverse complement strand
AAAACAAGGCGCCCCGGCCTGTCGGGTTACTGGAAATCTCCCGCTGAAAAGTTGATTGAAAACACGGTGCACCAAATGCTGATGCTGTTGAAGTCGTCAAGGGTGAAGTCGTCCGGCAGGGTGATGTCGATGGTGGCGTTATCGTAGTTCGTGCCGCTTATCGCCTCGGTGACGGGTTTGCCGCTGACGAAGTTCCGGTCCAAAGCCAGGTAGACGCGAACATCCGGCCCGTCGCCGTTGTAGAAGAAGTTCTCCAACCGCACCGTGCGTTCGTCCACAATCACCGCCCGGCCGCTGATGCCGTAACGTTGGCTGGGGCTCAATACCGCCACCTGGCCGATGCGCGGGTCCACGGGTTCCGTCACCGTAACGGTCAGCTGGTAAACCTCGCTGTCAACCGTGCCGTCATTGACGGTGACGCCCACGGAAAGGTCGCCGGTGAAACCGTCAACCGGGGTAATCGTATTGCCGTCGCGCGTATAATTATCGCCGTCAAAGACGCCGAGGGTGAAGTCGTCGGGATAGGTGTTGTCGTCGTCCGCTACCCTCAGGTCATCCAGGGTGATGGTCAGCGGCGTCCCCGCTTGGGTGGTCAAGGTCTCCTGGCCTGTTATCACGGGCGCCTGGTTGTCTACCAGCGCGGGCAGGGCCGGCGTATCGCTTGCCCAGAAATAGTTGAAACCCGCGCCGCCGGTTGCAAAGCGCAAGGCCGTTATGGACAGCGGGCCCTCGGAGAAGATCTCGAAATAGGCCCCCGGTAATTTCTCGAAGTCCTGGAACACGTAGAGACTCTTGCTGTTCGGCGCTACCTGATTGAATGGGGTAATGCGCATATGTTCCGTGTTGTCGGCGCTGACCTGGCGAACCTGGATGTCGCGGGGTTCCGTGTCCATATTCACCACCGCAATGCCGTCCACCACATCGTCCAGTTCTCCGGGGTACAGCCGCCAGCGATGAGCCTGGGTGTCTGAAGAACCCACGTGGGCCGAACTGTTGGTTGCCTGTGCGTCCTGGTAGGCAACGGTAATGTAGATGTCGCCGGTAATCGTGAAATGCGAGGCGGCGCCTGAGGGGAACAAGTCCTCGGCGCCGATATTCAGGGTTTCTCCCGCGGCCAGAAACCCGCTGACGACCTCCAATTCGGCGCCGTCCTCGGCGTAGGGGGTCAAGCGGTATTCCTGCATACTGTCTTGGGAATTGACCAGGATCAGGTTGGTCGTAAAATCACCGCCCGGGCGGGTCAGGTGGGGGATGATGCGTGTTTGCGCCATGGCGGCGGTGCTCATCAAAGCCAGGATCAAAAAAGACCGGATCATCATCGTACTCCTTATCTTATTCCTAAAAACTCAACACGACAGCCACTTGTTGGTTGTCGCCTTCCGCGGTGTTTTTTCCCGAGACCGTGTCGGTGTAACTGTACTCCAGGTGCCAGATTCGGGTGAAGGAGTAACCCAGGGTCAGCTCCAGGGATTCCAGGTCGAACTGGGGGTTGAGGATGGGATTGCTGAACCCGCCCACCTCGTCGGCATCGTCTACCGAAATGTTGCCGTCGTACTTGGCGCGAGCGTAGACCTTGCCGCCGGACCAGCCCAGCTCGGCCAGGTAGCGGTAAGCGTCGGAGGGGTCTTCCAAACGCACGCGGTAGCCGGCTTCCAGGCCCGCGTAGAAACCATGCGGCAGGCTTCTACCGTACAAGATGCGTCCTTCAAAATCCTCCTGGCCGTTACCCAGTTCGAAGAAGTTGTCGTCATCATCATAGAAGTAGGGCAGCTTAGCCAGCAGGCTCACGGACCAGACATTTCTACCGGTTTGCCGCAGGCGGTAGCGTAGGCCGATCTCGGCATCGGCCAGGCCGCTGTTGGTAGCGCTGACCTCGAAGAATTCGGTGACGGTTTTTTGTTCGATATCTTTATAGGTCAAGCTGCCGAACAAGGCCAGGCGATCGCTTAAACCGGTTTCGAAATAGACGAACAGGTTTTCATCGCGAAAGCGGGAGAATTCACCGGGCCGGCCCTCGAACGGATCGACGATATTGCCGTCGATGTCGTAGTTGGCATAGCTCTCGAAAAGGTTGGCGGATATTTTGAGATAGGTTTTGCCCTTGCCCGGAGTCCAGGCGCCGGCGATCGAGACCGTAGTAAAGGCAGAAAGGAAGAGAAGCGCAAATAGTCTGATCATGGGGTTTTCCCTCGATGCGAGTTGGGAAGATCGATGGATTGTGAACCATCATACACCCACAACGAGGCTACACGCGCCGGTATTCCCACAATTTGGATTAGGTTTCGTCAAGTGATGTCCGTCACCGACAATCATGCCTTTCGCCGGCCGGCGGATTATTCCGGCAGGGTTCGGTCCAGGATTTCGATCAGGCGATCGACCTCTTCCAAGGTGTTGTAGTGCACCATGCTGACACGCACCACGCCCTGTTTTTGGATCAAACCCAGGTCGGCAATCAGGCGCTTGGCGTAAAAATCCCCGAAGCGGATGCCGATGTTATGCGGGTCGGTGGCCAGGGTGACGGTGTCGCTGTTCATACTGTCGACCACGAAGGATACCGTGGGAACGCGTTTGTTGCGATCCGCCGAAGGATGCCCGATGATGCGCACGCTTTGCCGACTGTTGAGGAAGTCCAGCAGACGGGCGGACAGTTGTTCCTCGTGGGCGGCGATCAGGTCGAAACCGCGTTCGATGGACTGACGCTCCGACAGGTCTTCATCCGGGAAATGCCGGGCGGCCAGTTGCTTGATATAGTCGGGTAAGCCGGTCATGCCCCAGGCAAACTCGAAGTTCACATTGCCGGGCTGGAACCGATAGGCGCCCTTGTCGATAAAGTCGAAATTGATGCCGGGGATTTGATCCAGCAGTTCCTTGCGGGCGTAGAGAAGGGCGTAATGGGGACCGTAGACCTTGTAGAAACTGAAAGCGTAGAAATCCACGTCCATGGCTTGCACGTCGATCGCGCGATGCGGGGCATAGGCCACGCCGTCCACGCAAATCAGGGCGCCGTGACGATGAACCAGGTCGGCGATTTTGCGGATGGGGTTGATGGTGCCCAAGATGTTGGAGATATGGTGAACGGCAACCAGGCGCGTGCGCGGGGTGATCAATTTTTCAAGGTCGTCCAGGTCGGGTTCCAGGGTCTCGGGATCCATGAGCCAACTCTTGACGGCGATACCCTTGGCGGTGAGATCCTGCCAGGGCGCGATGTTGGCCTCGTGATCGCCGTGACATACGATGATTTCGTCGCCGGCCCGAAACTTTTGGGAAAGGGTCCAGGAGAGAATCTTGAGCAACAGGGAGGTAGAAGAACCCATGACCACCTCGCCGGGATCGACGGCGTTGATATAACGCGCCATGGCGGCTTCACCGGCGGCAACGCGCTCGCCGGCGGTTTGGGAAACCCGGTAGGTAGCGCCCAGTTGAACATCCGAGGTCAACAGGTATTCGCCGATACGATCGACCACGGATTTCAGAGTCTGGGAGCCGCCCGCGTTATCCATATAGACATAACCGTCAGCCAGCGCGGGGAACTGACGACGCACGAAATCCAGGTCCAGGGAAACTGTCATGTGATTCTCTCCTGCCGAATAATAAGGGCCCGATGCCGGCGGTTATTCTATCATGGTGGATAGGCGATCACCTATCTCAGTCCTTCACCGCTACGATGCCCAGCATGGGCGGGGTGCTGAAGTAACTGCCCGGCCGGTTTCTCATTCGCTCCAGGGTTGCCGTTATTTCGGCGGACTCTTGCGCGGTCAGGTATCCGTTGGCTTCCAATTTGGGGAAATAACTCGCCCTAAATGCCTCGAACCAGTTCCAAAACCGGCTGCCGGGTTGCGCCGTGGTATTGATAGGGAACAACTCGGTCACCGTGAAGCCGTTATCGGCCAACATCACCGGCAGGTCGTCACCGATGTCCAGGTTGCCGCCGCTGTCTGCGAAACTCTTGCGGACCATTGGGAAGATGCGACGCAGGATCGCACTTTCGGGTTTGAAGCATGCGGCCAGGTAGTTGTAGTAATCCAGTATGGCAAAACTGCCGCCGGGTTTCAGGTGTTGCGCCACGCGCCGGATGACCGTTTCCGGCTCCTTGAGGAAGCAGAATACCCAGCGGGCAAAGGCGCCGTCCAGGGCTTCCATGTCCGAGGGCAGGTCATGCACGTCCGCCACCAGGTAATCGATATTCTCGATACTTCTGCTTTGTGCCGTTTGCTTCAGGAAATCTGCAAAACGATTGGAGGTGTCCACGGCCAATACCTTACCGGAGGCTCCGACGCGAGCGGCCAGAGCCAGGGAGGTGTAGCCGGGCCCGGCGCCGATGTCCATGATGGTTCCGCCCGTGGGAAAACCGGCGCGATCCATCAAGGTCTCGGAGAATTCGGCCCAGGTATCGTGTTGTAGTTTCAAGCGTTCCAGTTCAACGCGGTCGGTTCCCAGCAGGTATTCGTTCTCTTCGGTCACGGCGGTTCTCCATGGAACGGTTCAATTCCGGCAGAAAGGTTTCAGGTCCTCGGGAGGTTCCATCTTCTTGAACAAGCCCACGTCCGCGCCGCCCGTATTCCCCTTAGGGGCCAGGCGTAACAGGGAACCGGGCACGGCCAGTAACAGCCGCACCAGTTGTCCGCGAATCTCCCGGCGGTCGCCGCGTTTCAGGCCGACCCGCAACATATGCCAGTGGACCTGGACATGGGTGTATGAATAGCGTTGACCAAGGATGTGCGCTCGTTCCAAGTGTCGGAAACACGCATCGTAGCTGCCTTGTTCAAAAAAGGTGTGTGCGGCTTTCAGCTCCGCATCATAGGCTTTGTAGTGATCCAGATTCACGGACGCCTCCCGGTTACCCGGCAATCTAGGGCAAAAAGAGACGGGAATCAAGCAGAAACGGGTGCGATCTACTTAATCGAATGCCAGACGCAAAACCTTTGTGTCTTGGCCCGAACAACATATTCATAAGGTTGTGCCAATGTACCCCGGAAAACCCACCGGGTTTTCCGACGATTTTCCGGAGCTGCTACCCTCTTATTTACAGGTAGTTAACCTGTTTAATCAAGGGATGCCCGATCTTCACTGGGGATATTGTATTCTATGAACGGCTGGTAATACAAAACCCCTTCGGGGCATGGCAAGTTACAACCTGTTAACTGTTAATTTGCAATGTGTTGCGCCACCCAGCGTCGGGCCAGGGACCATTCCCGCTTGACCGTGGTTTTGGAGACCTTCAGTATCTCGGCGATTTCCTCTACCTGCATGCCCGCAAAAAAGCGCAGCACCAGGATTTGGGCCTGTCTGGCGTCCAGTTTTTCCAATGAGCTGATCGCTTCATCCAGCGCCAGCAGGGTGTGCATGTCCAGGTCCTTGCGACCGGGAACCGCCAGTTCGTCGTCGAAGGAAAGCGCCGCTTCGCCGCCGCCGCGTTTGCCGGCCATGCGGGCTCGAACGTGTTCGATGACGATCTGCCGCATCAAATGGCCCGCAAACCACAGGAACTGTTTCCGGTCCTTGAAAAATGTATTCCTGGCCGCCAGCAGCCTGGGGTAGACCTCGTTCACCAGGGCGGTGGGTTGCAGGGTGTAACCACTGCCCTTTTGCAACTGGCGCTTGGCGGCCAGGCGTAATTCTTCATAGGTGCTTTCGATGACATCATTCAGGGCCGCTTCGTCGCCGCCGCTCCATTGTTGCAGCAACCGGGTGACTTCGCCGGGCAGCGTCGGGCCGGTTTGTTCCATGGGCGCCTCCCTTCGCTCCTTATTTTAGACCGGCGCAAAGAAAAAATGCCGGACAAAACGTCCGGCATGGTGGGTGGCGCCATGATTGGGTATGGGAGGTAACCATGGACTTGTAAGCGATATGCAGAAAAGTGGGTCGGTTTTCACCGACCCCCACTCACTTTTCGGAGGACAGCAGGGCAAGCTGTGAGTAAAGCCCGCCCTTTAAGTTTTGTAAGAGGAAACAAGTGGGAACAAGTACTCTCTATGCTCGCCCGAGCAAAAAAGCGGCCGAGCCCTGAGGCCCGGCCCCTCAATTCTCGAGGTTGGAGAACGACGGCGGGCCCCACAAGCCCGCCGTCTGCTATGCAACTGGTTACAGGGTGCCGCGCCGCTCCTGGTCGCGTTCGATCGAGTCGAACAAGGCTTGGAAGTTACCTTCACCGAAGTTGTAGTGGTTCTTGCGCTGAATCAATTCGATAAAGATGGGACCGAACAGATTCTTGGTGAAGATTTGCAACAGGTAGCCCTTCTCATCGCCGTCCACCAGGACCTGGTGGTTCCGGATGCGCTTGGGATCCTCGGTGACGTTGGGCACGCGGTCGAAAACGGTTTCGTAATAGTTGTCTTGAATGTCCAGCGTTTCGATGGAACTGCCGGACAGGCGATCCAGGGAACCCAGCAGATCGCGGGTCAAAAAGGCCAGGTGCTGAATGCCGGGACCGTGGTAGTCGCGCAGGTATTCTTCAATTTGGGATTTCTCTTCGTTACCCTCGTTGATGGGGATGGAGAAGCCGCGGCAGGGCGATTGCAGCGCGTAGCTGTGCAGACCCGTTTTCTGACCCTTGATGTCGAAGAAGCGAATTTCGGTGAAGCCGAAGATGTTTTTGTAGAAATTGGCCCATTCTTCCATGGTGCCCTTGTAGACATTGTTGGTCAGGTGGTCGATGCTCAGGAAGCCTTTTTCCGGGACCAAGACGGGCTCGTCCAGGTCTACGAAGTATTGATTGTAAAGACTGTCTTCCTCGGTATAGCGGTCCACGAAATAAATGAGGCTGTCGCCGATGCCGTAAATGGCCGGCAGGTCCATGGTCTTGTCCGTGCCCTCGTAGGGACGGGCGCCCCTTGAAACCGCTACTTTGAACGCGTTGTCGGCGTCTTTCACCCGCCACCCCATGGAGCAGATGCTGGGACCGTGTGCTTCGGCGAAACGAGCCGCGAAGGAGCCGGGCTGATGGTTGAGCAAAATGTGGATATCGTTCTGGTTATAGTAGACCACGTCCTGGTCGGCCAGGCGCTTCAAACGCGAGAAACCGAAATCACTGAAGACGCGTTCCATGTACCCGGGAGCGCCGCCCGCGAACTCTACAAACTCTATGCCTGTCAAACCTGTTGGATTGAAAATGTTCTGCATGAACGACCTCCCTTTTTATTTGGAATCCCCTTGGGGTGGAAACCGGGACGCGCCGCGTGCGGCCTGCCATGGATCAATGGACCCAAGATTCGAGTGATGAGCGAAAGCCCACACCGGCTGCGGATCCCGGCGGATACAAAATAAATGGTACCGGCTTGCCTATTCAAAAAAAAGAATAGAAAATAGGCGGTGTCGGTCAGTTTTTTTGACGGAGATGTTATGGATATCACCCTGGACCAGATCCAATCGTTGGAAGCCATTACCGCCGAGGGCAGCTTCAGCGCGGCCGCCAGGGCGTTGAACAAGGCCCGTACCGCCGTCAGCTATGACATCCAAAAGCTGGAAACCGCGCTGGGCATTCTGCTGTTCGATCGCAGCGGCCACCGAGCGGTCCTGACTTCCGAGGGCCGCGGCATTCTGGAAGAGGGCCGTCTGTTGCTGGCTCGGGCCAACGGCTTGGAGACACTGGCCGCGCGTTATCGCGAGGGCTGGGAACCGCGCATGCAGGTGGTCATCGACGGTATCCTGCCCATGGACCCGATTATGAAGGTTCTCAAGACCCTGGCCGATGAGGGCGTGCCCACCCAGATCACCACGCGCATCGAGTTCCTGGCCGGGGTTCAAACCCGCTTCGAACGCGAGGGCGCCGAGATCATGCTGGTCAAGGACTTTCACAAAAGCTCGGGTCTGAGCGCCGTTCCCCTGAAGCGCCAGGAGAGTTTGTTGCTGGCGGCGCCCGGTCATCCGCTGATCCGAGATGCCGGGGGCAAGCGCTGGAGCAAAGCCGACTTACGCGAACATATCCAATTGACCGTCCAAGATTCCAGCAACCGAAAGGACAGCCTGGACGCTTACCTGTTCGGCGGGAACCGCGTCTACTATCTCAGCGATTTCTTCACCAAACGCAAGGCGTTGATGATGGAGTTGGGTTTCGGTTGGATGCCCTACCACATGGTGGAAGAGGAATTAAAGACGGGCGAACTGTGCGAGGTGCCTTATTCGGGAGAATCCCGCTATGACTTCACCCCGTTCCTGGTCTACCCGACCGAACGCCCCCCGGGCCGCACGGGGAATCGCTTCCTGGAGTTATTGAAGGAATACTTCCCCGAGGGCATCGTACCTCCGAGCCTGTAATCGAATCCTTCAGTCATTCCTCGATAATTCGGGTTCCTTGGGGAAGAATTGGGCGATACGTTGCAGGCCGCCGCCCTCGTACAACGCCTCCATGCCGGCGCGGTATTGCTGTCTTCGGTCGACGCGGGTGAGCAATGGAACCAAAAGGGTTACCATGCGTTCCAAATCGGCCGATTCATGCCAGCCGAATGTGGGCGCCACGCCCAGTTGCTCCAGCGTGTAGGCCGTGTGCAGTTCCTCTTTCTCCAAGGCCATGGTCACTGTCGGCACCCCTCTGGCCGTTAGTTCCAGGCAGGTTTCGTCGCCGCGGGCAACGGCCAGGGCGTATTGGTGGAAGGGAAACGCGCCCGGGTTGTCCAGATGGACCGGATTGGGTTCCAGATGGGGCCAGGCAGCGGCGCGCGCACCCAGTAATTCGAAGGGGCTGTTTCCGCGATCACAGAGGATATCGACGGGACCGCGCAGGCCTATTTTGGCCAGGGCGTTAAGCACCGGAGTGATTCTTTCGGCATCATCGCCCAAAGCCAGCAGCAGGAGCGGCGCGGCAATTCCTTCGTCGATGTGCGCATCCATGTCGGCCGGGTAGAATTTGGGCCCCAGCAACAGGCGGGCGGTGGGCGAGCAGGTGTAGGTATGCCGACGCGCATCCGCGCTCCAATTCACGATCAGGTCTCCGTAGACCATGAACCGGCTGCCGCGATCCAGGACCGCGGTATAGCCGAAACGACGCGTCATGCGGAACAACCAGTTGGATTGAAGTCGCTTGAGATTGACCAGCAGGTTCCGGTGGCCGTGATGCCGCTGCAGGTGTTCCATGCGTTCCATGTCGGCATCCACATCATCCTCGGGCACACGGTAAATGGTGGGCTCATCGCCCAGGTAACGGCGCGCCGCCTCGTGGCCGTTGCGATTGATCGCATAGGTAACGCGAAAACCCCGGTCGGTCAAAACCGAGGCCAGGCGGCGGCTTTGCTCCAATTGCAGAATGTCGGCGGGTACGCAAATATCGCAACGGATGATCAAGGCGCCCTCATCACTGACCCAAGGCGGTTTTGAAAGCGGCCAGTTTCTTTTTCAGGCGATCGGCATTCTTCGGGCCCATGCGGAGGAGGGCCTTGTGCGCGGGAGGAAGTTCTTCCAATTCAGTATCGGCGAAGATATAGGTTTTCCCGGCAGCCACCAGTTCCAGGTCACCTTGGGGCACCTCCATGGCGGCGACCTTGTCATAGGCGCCCGCCAGGGTGGTTTCCCAATCGCGCCCTTGCATGCCCAGTTCTTCGAAAGCGCGGCTGAACAGGGGATGGAGGAACTGGTAGGTGTTGACGATGGTATCCGGGTCCAGGCTCTCGAAAACTTTGATCCACTTTTCGTAGCGTTGGTAGTTGGCTTTGGCCAGGTAGAGTTTGGTGCCTCGCCGCTCCACGCGTAGGCGATCGGGTTGGATGAGGAAGGGCAGTTGACTCATGGGATTCTTTTCGCGATAGATCAAGTCGGTAGCCGTGACGGTTTTGCTGATCAGGTAGTCGTAATCCAGAACCTCGCGCAGGCCGGGATCGGCATTGTCGGGAATGCGTTCGCGGACGACCGTGTCGCCGCCCTCCATATCGGTAGGCGGTTCGGGATCCGGCTCGGGTTCGGGGACGGGCGCCGTGGATTCCCCTGTATCGTCCTCGGTGTAACCCTCAGTGTATTGATCGACCAGGGGTTCTTCTTCCACCTGAACGGGTTCAGGAGCGTTGCTGACAGGTTGTTGTGACAGGCTGCGCCAGACGAGAAAGCCGCCGATGACAACGACGACCACGGCAAGAGCAATAACGATGGGTTTCACGGCGAACTCCTTACACCTATTCTATCGATAGATAACGAATAGAACCATGGTGAAGTTCAGGTGTCAAGTTTCAAGTGGCAAGTGACCAGTTGCAAGGGTCAGGGGCTGCCGCCCCTCATACCCCGCTTGCAATGTGAGCTTCCGGCAGGCGTGCGTGCAAAGGGCGTAACTCTCTCCAGCGGCTTTAAACCTTGCTTGAGCAAACACCCCGGCGTATCGTAATCCTCATCTCTGAGCTGCCGGGTTTCCAACCGGTCAATCAGGTCCAACCGGTCCTTGCGGCTCATCCGAGGGGATGACGTCATTTCTTTGCCGCCAATTGTTTTTCGGCATCCCGACAGAGCGGGTATACCCAAACCGTTTTCACGGGTTCCGCATTTCGATGTTTCCGGTCCATGCGTCCCCGCCCTCTTGTCGATCCCAGCTCAACCCAATTGGCCGCGCGGTAACTCGTGCCCGCGAATCGTTCTTCCACGAAGGTCTCGAGCAGCAACGGCCGGTAGCCGTAAAGCGCCTGCCAATCTATCGGCAGGTGCCGGCACGCTCTTCCCAAGATCGTGCTCGCCAGGTTTTTGACCTTGACCCATGGCAGAATCAGGAAGCGGCTGTTTTGGACGATATGCTGCAGGTTCTTTTCCCTCTGTCGTGGACTCCAGCCGATCCAGGCATCCCGCGAGGATACCTTCCAAGCCGGACTGGAGTACTGAAGACACGCAAGCGGTCTTTCCTGCAAGCCGCAAACGACCAGATAGCGCAGTTGCGCCCCGAAGGCTTGTTTGTAACCAAGGTAGTGGTATCGATCGACCAGTTCCTTCCACTCGCGTAATGCCCGGCTGTTATCGATGCGAACAAACTTCACACCGCCGAGTTGGGCAGGACCGGATGCGATAATCTCGGCAACTTCTTCGGATTGAGACCAGGTCATCTCTCGGGATTTCTGCCGCCCCTGACCTCGACGTTTGGGAAGACCGATCAGTCCACGGCTTTCAAGATCTTTAAGAAAAAGACCGCATTCCACGGTTTTTAGTTTCCCATTGGGCCGTTTCCAGTCAAGAAGCTCGCAAATGGTAGAAGCCAATTCGGTGCGGCTGATGCCCCAAAATTCCTCGACAAGCTCAAGCAGCAGTTTCCATTCCTTCTCGGTCAAGGATTGGCCACAAAACTTGAGCGTTCCACCTGGATGGTCCATACAAACTCCTTGC
>JASJCB010000302.1 GCA_030066195.1 Acidobacteriota bacterium | reverse complement strand
TTTAACATCGTTCTTTCCACGATCGCGGAAGAAAAACTGTTTTTTGCGCTTGACGGCTCCTGAAAGCCCCGAAATCGACCCCAAAAAACGCTCATTTTTCCACGATCGTGGAAAAAAAGGCCGATTTAAGTAGGATTAGGCAAATCCAATTTCTATGATGTACCCCGGTAGGTGGTATTAAATTCAGCAGCTTACGAGCGTTTTTTTTGAAAGTTCCGGGTTGCCGGAAGGCCTGTGCAATGGACTCAAGCCGGCGTCTTGACTCGGTTGCACACGTGCGCAATCGACTTAAGCCGGCGTCTTGACTCGATTGCACACCTGCGCAATCGACTTAAGCCGGCGTCTTGACTCGATTGCACACGTGCGCAATCGACTTAAGCCGGCGTCTTGACTCGATTGCACACCTGCGCAATCGACTTCAGCCGCCGTCTTGACTTGATTGCACACCTGCGCAATGGACTTAAGCCGGTGTCTTGACTTGATTGCACACCTGCGCAATCGACTTCAGCCGGCGTCTTGATTCGATTGCACACCTGCGCAATGGACTCCAGCCGGCGTCTTGACTCGATTGCACACTCCGTTAATCACGCGGCCCCGGCCGGCGGTGACCGGTGCGAACCGAGGTGGGCAAGTCGAGGGGGCCGAGTGGTTGTGTTGGGGCCGGTGAAAGTCACCGGCCCTTGTTAACCTGGTTTGAGTTAGCAATTACGGGTAAAGGTGGTGCTACCGTCGAAATAGACACAGAAAACCTGGCCGCGGCTGACATAAGCCAGCGCGAAAACACCGTTGCCCCAGGTCGAAGCGCAGCAGGCTTGATCTTCGAGAATCTCGAGCGCCATCAATTGGGTCGCGCCCAGACCGGTAAAAAAGATCATTCCAAGAGAGAGTAAAAACTTCTTAAGCATAGGTCCTCCATATAGTGAAGCAAATCCGATAAATAGCGGCAGCCGCAGCCGGACCTATTACGGCCCGATAAAGGTGCCTCTCTAAAATTACCGTTGCCTGCATTCTAGACCAACCGGCGTAAATGAGGCAAGGGGAGTCTCGCACAGAAATGAAGAAAGCGAATCAGCCGGCTGTAAGACCCCAGGTTGGTCGTGATGACCCCGTCATTGCGGTCTACCTGGGGTAAACCCCGTCTAGACGGGATAATGATCGTTTAATCCACAAGCTTGACATGGACATTCAGGACATACGGTCCGGCACCGGTAAATCGCTGCCGGCGCCCAGTTCCTCATCGAAAGCATCCAAATCAGGTTCGGGCAATTCATCGGCAAATGAATCTTGATCCGTGTCCATCGGAGTCGGAAGGGCCGAGTCCAAATCGGAAAGGTCGGCGGAAAAACCCGCGGCCGCGTCGCTGTCTTTTGCAGGGTAGGTCCCGGGTGCAGGCAAAAAGGTTCAATGAAAACTTTTTTATTTTTTTGAACCATTTGAACCTTGATCGTGACTCACTCTTTGGAAGCAATATTTTGGGGGAGAAGGTCAAACCTCACAACCCGCCTGTTTATCAAAACCAATTTGGAAAAAGTTTGATGATTTTACGAGAGACCAATGTCATTCAACACTGCTTTAGAAGTCGAAGAACCTGTCGAGGTTTTCTCGTTTGCAAAAAAGGAACGGGAACCTTATAATGATCCTAACCAATCCGAAGAGGTCCAATTGAATCGGGAAACGGTATGGATCAAGGCAATAGCCAGGGGTGAGTTGGGCGCTTTTGAACAACTGTGCCGGGCCTACCAACGCCGGGTTTTTGTTTATTTGTTTCGACTGCTGAACGATCGGGAAGCTGCTGAAGAAGCGGTTGACGATGTGCTGCACGGCATATGGAAAGGGGCAAACCGCTTCCGCGGAAACTCGAAACCGGCCACTTGGATCTTTGGTATTGCCCGACATAAAGCACTGAATCGTCTAGGCCGGTACAAGCCGTACGAGGAAACACTTGAACGAGCCGGAGAGTTGCGCGATTCCGGCGGCAATGCAGAAACCCGGTTGGTGTCTCAGGACCTGGTCGGCCGGGCTTTGGGAAAACTCTCGAGAGAGCACCGTGAGGTCATCGAGATGACCTTCTATCTCGGGCTTTCCTATGCAGAGATCAGTAAGGTCATGGAGTGCCCGGTCAGCACCGTCAAGACGAGAATGTTCCATGCCAAGCAACGGCTTCGGGCCATTCTGAGTGGAAATAAGTCATGAGAAAAATAAAAGAGCACCACGAGATCAAAGAGCTTCTTCCCTGGTATGTGAACGGTACCTTGGACGAGTCGGAACGCGGACTTATCGAAAGTCACCTGGAAACATGCGCTGAATGTGCCGGGGAAATAGCCGAACTCAATCTTCTCAAAACAAGCGTGCTCGATCTCAACCGGAATGTGGCTTGCCCCGCCGAAGACCCGGTCGCCGACGTGGTAGGTGAAATAAAGAAGGAAGGCCCGCCGACAATCATGGAAACCATCAAGGCGATGATATCCGGAGGACGCTGGTTTTTCAACATGAAGGGCGCCTTTGTGCCGTTGGTCGCGGCGGCGCTTCTGTTCTTTGTATTCTTCCCGAATACACCGGCGCAAGGCGAAATGACTTTTTTACCTGAGGACGGCAGCGTTGAATTGGTCCGTAACCGGCGTAGTCATGATGTCCACGCTTTTTCTATTGGAGAGGGAGAAGACTTTGTTGTCGGTTGGATCGCGGATGCCCCCTCCGATCGAGTCACGGGATACCGATGCCTCTTGAAATTCGAGGGTACCCCGGTTGCCGTGGCCGAGGCCGACCTCCAAACTTTAAAGCGCCATGAATTCCGAGTCCGGTTCCCTGCAGAAGAACTGCAATCGGGTCGGTATTCTCTAGAAATATACCATTTGCCGGATAACAGCATCATCGAAA
Source organism: Acidobacteriota bacterium (assembly GCA_030066195.1). Taxonomy (GTDB): domain Bacteria; phylum Acidobacteriota; class Holophagae; order Acanthopleuribacterales; family Acanthopleuribacteraceae; genus JASJCB01. The sequence goes on along the minus strand of JASJCB010000302.1, from coordinate 8,415 downwards.
CTTATAATATCGAGTTAACCCTCGTGGAGGTGCGAGAATGAACAAGAAACAAATTCGTTTTTCATATAAAGGCTCTGCCGTTGCGGCCGCGGGCGCCAATTTCAAACGAGGATGTAACCAATCATTTACTCGTGCAACTTGTTCCCTGCCGAGAATCGGGGGCGCGGTAAAGAGGAAGGCCTGTTTTTATTTCAAACCCGGCATTCTGTTTTTCAGAAATGGCGCCAGTAAAGCAAGCGGCATGCTGATTCGGAACTCGGACGATCTCATAGGCAAGTTCGAAACCAAGGTCTATTCAGGTTTAAAAAATGTGTGTGTTCGCAATGGTTTATTTAGAGCCGATAAACTGGAAGTAGAGCTGCGCTCCATAAAAGAAGCCTGGAGAACGGAAGGGGAAATCTCCATTGAAATCATCCTCGATAGAGAACAGAGATTTAGGATCTTAGGCTACGAAGCAGAATGGGAAATCAGTAAGGAACTTCATGACATTCGGACCCACGCGCAGGCGATGGCGAAAATGAAGGCGCCCCAAGAGCGGGATTCTAAAAATAGTTACTGTTTCTACTCACCGGTGACTAATGTCACCTGGGTCAATAATGAAAATATTCCGCCTGTCGGATGTGTCAAGATCGATCGGAATGTCATTACCGTCAAAGGACTCGGGAAAATATACCTGGCAGAGGTCATGCGTGGTGAGAATAGGGTTCGATTCAGCCTGGCCCGAATCGAGTTGGATGACACAACCCGAGTATGGGAACCGGCCCCGACGCATACACCATCGTCGGCACCCGTTATCCCAATGTCTGACCCGTCTCCACCTCCCGATCCCCCGCCCGAAATACTTTTCTGTGAGGTAGAAAGCAACGGTGTCCAGCCCCCGCCGGGGTAATCCGAATAGATAACCGTCAACAGCGCCTTGTCTCGGATCGGGGCGAGGCGGTCGTAAAACAAACGCGCCGGACGCCCGCGCCTCATCTGTGCTAGGATCATCCTGTCATTTCCAATGATCTGATGATTCCCGGCCGGATGAGCCGGGGTACCGGGGGCACGGGTGAAAAAGTGGGCCGTCCTGATCGGGTTGTTGATGACCGCCTGTCCTCAACAATCTCCCGAAAACATGCTTGGGGAAGGTCTTGCCGCATGTCGCAATTATAAATTCGATGAGGCTCTTAGGCTGACTTCGACCGCGCTCCAACACACCGACAAACAAAAAAAACCGCGCCTGTACCGGCAACTCAAGTTGCTGGAGGCGCAAATCCATATCAAGAACAGAAAGGGTAGGAAAGAGCATGCTTTTCATCTGTTGCGGCAATCTCGGCCTGAAATAGAAGCCGACCTTGAATTAAAAGCCTTGTGGAGATGGCTCCTGGCCCTTCACCAGGGCATCGAGCAACCGCTGGGGAAAGCGCTGATGGAAGAGGCCGCTCAATTGGCGACCCCGATTGCTTACCACGCCCTGCTCGCTGAAATCATTGCGTATCGGAATTACTACCTGCCCCCGAAGACCTACACGGATGCCGAGACAGCTTACCTTGAAATGCTCGAGCACGCCAAAGCGGCTGACGATCCCTATCTGGAGGCAAGCGCCCTGGTAAACCTGGGGCTTGTGCTGCTGAAGATGCATCGTTGGGACGAAGCTTTGGACTACCTGGATGCAGCGCCCCGAGACAGGCCCGAGGCCCGGCGCCTCAAGGGCAGCATCCTCGTCAACATGGGAATTTGCAGCGGTCGTTTGGGCTATTACCGGAGAGCTCGGCAATATCTCGAGCAGGCCGTTGCTTTTTACACGGCCGAGGGTGATCGGACCAACCTCCAAAATGCCCTGGGGGAACTGGGTAACATCTATTACTTCCAAAACCAGTACCAGGAGGCCGAACAACAGTACAAAAAAGCCTTCGAAGTTGAAGAGGCCGCGATTTGGGCTGGAAACAGGGCGAGCGCTTTGGTGGAAATGAAAAATTGGGGGGAGGCCGAAAAGTGGAATGACAAGGCGGTGGCGCTCAAAAAAGCAAAGGGCAATACCGCGGGGCTGGTTTACCAGGATTTAACGGCCGCCTTCATCGCTTCGGGCCGACAGGATTTCCAGGAAGCGGAAAAAAGCTTCAAAAAGGTGCTCTCACTATCGCAAGATCATCAGTCGCTCATATGGGAAGCCCACTCGGGGTTGGGCAGGATCTATGCCGCGCGCGGTGAACGGGATCAGGCCGTAAAAGCTTTTGAGGAGGCCGTCAGGGAGATCAAGAGAGCAACTGATTTGAGTGACCCCGAGAATCGCATGCGCTATTTTTCAAGGCTGGTGCCTTTCTACCTGGACTACGTGGACTACCTGGTTGAGCAGGGTATGGAGAACCGCGCGCTCGAAATTGTGGAAGCGAGTCGGGCCGGGGTTCTCAGAGACAAGCTCCATACTGAACCGCAGCGTGAGGTATCCCGCACCTATGAGGATTATGCCGAGACCGCACGTGATACCGGTAAGGTTTTCCTGTCCTATTGGTTGGCCCCCGGTCGCTCTTTTCTTTGGGTTTTTCGTCCGACCGGTGATTCTACCTTTCACATTCTTCCTCCGGCCGATGAAATTGTCGCCCGGGTAGAAGCCTTCGGGACGTTTATTGCGAGAGGCGGCAGGAGCCTCGACAACCCGGCGGGTGTCTGGCTTTCCGATAAACTGATTCCTAAAAACTTGGAGCCTCATACCAACGTCGTTCTCGTTGCGGACCGGCAGCTTTGGGGATTGAGTTTTGAAACCTTACCCTTCAGCAAAAACGGTGTCAGGGATTATTGGATCAAAGATGTCACGATTTCTCTGGCGCCGTCTCTGGATATTTCCGTCAACTTGTCAGAGGAACCGACCAATCCTCCAAGCGGGGCATTGCTGATGGGCGACCCCAATGTCTCGGATTATTCGAAATTAACCGCCGCCGAAGAAGAGATCGAGGCTTTCAAGAAGTATTTCGGCGACCGGAACCCGGTGATATTGACCGGTGATGAAGCGCACCCGGAGGCCTACGCAAAAGCCGAGCCCGGTTCTTTTAAATATATCGGCTTCGTTGCACACGGCGAGGCCAATCGGTACGATCCATTGAGCTCTGCAGTCATTCTTTCCAAGGTGCCGGGAAAAGCAGCGTATAAACTCACCGCCCGCGATATCATGAACCACTCTCTCGATGCGGAGGTCGTGACGGTATCCGCTTGTAGAAGCGCAGGTTCCGAGGCGCTGCCCGGCGAAGGCTTGATGGGGTTTACCTGGGCTTTTCTTCATGCCGGAGCCGATCATGTCGTTGCGGGACTCTGGGACGTGGAGGATCGCCCGACCGCCGTCTTGATGGGCTGCTTCTACAAGGAATTGGCAAAGGGCGTACCTCCTGTCAAAGCGTTGCATGAAGCCAAATTGAGCCTGATCGAAACCGACTCCGTCCCCTATCGCTGGGGCGCCTTTCAGATCTATGCCCGAGGTTGGGGCGCCGTTCGCGGTCAATGACGGCATCTGTGTCTTTTATCCGTTTTTTAAAGCCTATTGAACCTTTCTCGGCTTACACGGGACCTACATGGAGAGAGCCCTCTCATGGGCGCTTCTGCCGGGAGTAAAACCCCGACGTTGATCCGGGAGGATGCCGGAGGGACAAATGCTTGCGATGATCGGGCCGCCGCGCACAAGAGTGTCCCATGCGACGAGACCCGATCGAAGGAGAGTGAACCGATGACCACCAAGACGTTTCAAATCGCCACTTACGATGTCAACCTGGCCCGTGAGACAACCATGAGCGGCGGCGCCATCAAATTCTATAGTTATATTCAATGCCGCGGCGACGACCACATGCTTCAACTCTACTTCCTCAAGCCGGACAGTCAAGATATGGAAAACCGCTATCTTCCCGAGAAGAAGTGGGGTCGCAGTGTCCTGCCCTGGGACCAGTACCCGGTATACATGGACATGTTGCGCCATGAGAAGCCGGTCTACGCCTACCTCAACAGCGACCGACCCGACTTGAACGGTATCTACACCGGCCAGGAACCGATCGGCGAAGAGGAATCCTGAACAAATTCCCGGGCAACTACCGATGCTTGTGCTAGACTGAGTCAAATATATATTATCGGACCAGTCTTATGGCTTACGTCCCCGGTTTTGAATACGATATTTTCATCAGCTACGCTCATGTGGACAACAGTGAATTCTCGGACCACTGGGTAGACCATTTCCAGAAATGGTTACAAGGCCTTGTCGACAGCAACCACGGCAGACCGGGCAGGGTGCGTATCTGGCGCGATACCAGAGATATGGGCGCGGGCAGAATCATCGACGACACCGTTGAGCACGGCCTGAACAACTCGGCCGTCATGGTGGCCTTGCTTTCCCGGGGTTATGTTACTTCAGATTATTGTTTGAAGGAATGGAACATGTTCCAGGAGATTATTGGCCGGGACGCTTACGGCTCGCGCATCGATACGTGGTCGCGCCAGTTCCCGGTCATGTTGCGCAACCTGCCGCCTGAACAATGGCCGCCCAATGCCGGCGAAAAGATGTTCGTTTCCATGCACGATGCAGTACATCCGGAAAAGTTGGGTAACCCGTTGGAGATCGGCTCCCCTCCTTTTCGCGAGGCTATGAGTAACCTGAGTGAGAACCTGTGGTTCATGCTGGAGGCCTTTAAACAGCGGGCCGATGCCAAAGCTGCTGAACCGCAACCGGCGCCCGCTTCCGAATCCGAGTCCACGGGTCCCAAAATCTTCCTGGCCCGCGCCAACGATACCCTTCACGAAACCTTCCACCACCTGAAAGACGGCCTTGAGCACGAGGGCATACGCATCGTCACTGACATCCCGCCGCCCCATGAAGACCGAGCCCATGAGGAGCGCGTGATTCAAGAACTTGCCGATTGCGACCTATCCATCCACCTGATGGACCATCTACCCGGCCGCGCCGTGGAGGGCAACCCGGAGACCACCTATGCCCATGCCCAACTGCACCTGGCCGAGGGCAAAACCCATCGCTTGATCTGGACGCCCGCCGATCTGGACATCGCCGCGGTGGGCAACCCCGTCCAGCGAGACCTGCTGACCCGATTGGAATCGGGCGAACGCGAGCGCGGCGATTACAGTTTTGTACAGGGCAGCCCCGCCAATCTAACCCGCGAGGTCATGGACCTGCTGCGCGACCTGCAATCCTCCGATGCTCCTGGAGAACACTCCCTGCTGTTGGACACCCACCTGAAAGACCTCTACTGTGTTTCCAAGATCAGCGACCGCCTGTTGGAAGGCAAGGTAGATCCACTACTGGTGAACCCGGAGACCGGCGAACCCGAGCAGAACCTGGACATCCTGGAAAGTCGGCTCCGTTCCACCGCCCGCCTGCTGGTCTTCAACGGCCGGGCTCCGAATAACTGGGCCGTCAATCGGTTGGCCGAAGCTTTTCGGCTGGTGGTCAGTTGCAGCCTGCAAGCGCGGGATTTCCTGATGTACCTGGCGCCTCCCCGAAAAGACCCTGGGGCCATAAAAAGACGGCTCCATCCTTTGCCGGTACGTGTCTGGGACAACAGTGACAGCGACACGCCCAAGGAAGGCCTGCTGGACTTCATCTTCAACGGGGGTGATCCGGCATGAGCAAAAAACCCTATGTGGGCCTGCGCCCCTTCAATCAGGAAGACCACCTGTTTTTCTTCGGCCGCCGCAAGCAGGTAACCGCCTTATTGCAAGGTCTGCACGACACCCGTTTCCTGGCCGTGGTGGGCGGCTCGGGTTCGGGCAAATCTTCGCTGGTGCGCGCGGGTTTGCTGCCCGCATTGGATGCGGGTTACCTGCTGAACCACCGCGACCGCTGGCAATTCATCATCTGCAAACCCGGCGATGATCCCATGGGGAACCTGGCCCGGGCCGTCGATGCCGCAACTGGTTTGGAAATCGAACAAACGGGCGGCGGAAATGCGGCGGCCGTTGCTGCAAAACTGAACGCGGCCTTTCCCGAAAACGACACCAATGTGCTCCTGTTGGTGGACCAGTTCGAGGAATTATTCACCCTGGAAAAGGACCGCCGCGCCTGCGAGTTCTTCGTGGAGAACCTGCTGGCCCTGTCGCGGCAAACCGACTTTCCGGTTTATCTCTGCCTGACCATGCGTTCCGACTTCCTGGGCTTGTGTGATCGCTTCCAGGGCCTGCCCGAGGCGTTCAACCAGGGCCAGTTCCTGGTGCCCCGGCTCACCCGCGCCCAACTGCGCGAGGCCGTGGTGGGTCCGGCAAGTCTCTTCGGCGCACAATTCACCCCGCGCCTGCTGGACCGCCTGCTCAACCGCATCGTTCACACCACCGACGAACTGCCGGTGCTGCAACACCTGCTCTCAAGGATGTGGCAGCCCGATACAAAGCTGCTGGACCTGGCCGCCTACGACGAAGCCGGCGGTCTGGAACACGCCCTTGCCAATCACGCCGAGGAAGCCCTGACCGGTTTAAGCGATGCAGACCGTCACCTGGTAGCTCAATGCTTTCAAGGCCTCACGGAAACCGATGCGGCCAACCGCATGGTGCGCCGCCCGACACACCTGAAAACCCTGGCCGCCGTGACGGGTGCGGATGCAACCCATCTACGAAAATTGCTGGGTAGATTCGTGGGCAGTGATCGTTCCTTCCTCTTCCTATCCTCGTCGGAGGATGCCGATCCACTGATCGATATTTCCCACGAAAGCCTCATTCGCCGCTGGCCGACTCTGCGAACCTGGGTGGAGGAAGAAGCGGTAGACGCCCGGCGCTACAGACGCCTGGCTGATGACGCCCGTGGTTGGGAAAAAGAAACGGCGGGTCACTGGAGGGAGCCACGCCTGAGCCAGGGCCTCGAGTTGCTGGCGCGCAAAAACAAAGTCTGGGCGATGCGCTATGACGAGGACTTTCAAAAAGCGACAAACTTCCTGGAACAAAGCCGCCTGGCCGATGAGCGGGAACGCGCCGAAAGAGAAGCACTACGTCGCAGGCAAACCATGCTGGGTTGGGCGCTGGCGGTGATCATGTTGCTGGCAGCCTTGGTCAGCTTCATATACGCCCGGCAAGCGCGATTGGCGGAGGAAAAGGCAGAGGTGCGTCTGGCAGAGAGCCAATGGGCAGTAGCAGTAGCCAACAAACAGACTGGTGATAGTTTAAAGGCTAATCACTACTTTGCTCGTGCTGCTATGACTCACTCATCCTTTGTACACGGTAGCCAATTTGAGTTGCAAACCAAATGGACAAAGGAAATTGTTCTTGACGTAACCGGAAAAGTTTGGGGATCGGTTAACGGAACCTTAATGTTACCGAACGATTTGGTTCTAACCTTTAGCAATAATGGAAAGGCCCGTCTCTGGAGATTGGACGGCACCCCAAGTTCACCAAATATGACTCATAATGCCAGTATATCAGGAGCGAAATACTTGGTGAGTGAGAGAGTACTTCTTATTTGGGATTCCAAGGGAACGGTCCGTCTTTGGGGTTTGGACGGCACTCCTGCATCACGGCCTATGAAACATAAAGACAGTGTTTTGGGAGCAAGTTATCTGGAAGCGGCAGGCAAACTGCTTACCTGGAGCGAAGATAGAACGGCGCGTCTCTGGGATTTGGACGGCACCCCGGCAACGCCTCATTTAAAACACAATAAGAGTGTATTAGGCGCGATCTTTCTAGAATCAACCGAAAAGATTCTTACCTGGAGTTTGGACGGAACGGCACGCCTCTGGGATTTAGACGGATTTCCCTGTGCAATACCTATAAGACACGAAGGTGGTGTAAGAGGGGCTACTTATTTGAGAACCCTGGGGAAGCTCCTTACTTGGGGTGAAGATGGGATTTCGCGTGTCTGGGGACTTGACGGCCTCCCTGATTCACACCCTATGGAACATCGCAAACGTTTGAGGGGCGCAAGTTTTCTGGAAAGTCTAGAGTTGGTGCTTACCTGGGGCAATGATGGAATGGCTCGGTTGTGGACGTTAGGTGGGGTCCCCGTATCATTGCCCATGATACATGAGGACACTGTATGGGGAGCAAGTTATCTGGAATCCGAGAAAAAGCTGCTTACCTGGAGTTGGGACGGAACAGTACGCATTTGGGAACTGAGTGGCAAGCCCTTAGGTCTACCCATGAGACATGAAGATATTGTAAGGGGGGCAAGTTATCTTGACGGGCCAGGGAAGTTGCTTACCTGGAGTAATGATAAAACGGCTAGGTTGTGGTGGTTGGACGGAACACCCGCATCACCGCCTATGAAACATGAAGGGGCAGTAAACGGAGTGAACTTTTTGGAAGGACAGGACAAAATACTTACTTGGAGCGAAGACAGAACCGTGCGCCTTTGGAATCTAGTGGCACGGCGCGGAAGTCCGGCACCATCTCTCCAGGGTGTTTTCATCACCAGCAGAACTCGAAGAGAGTACTGAGCACTTGATGGTCCAACCAAGCAATGAG
>JASJCB010000305.1 GCA_030066195.1 Acidobacteriota bacterium | reverse complement strand
CTGGATGAGTGGATCTACTTCCTGAAGAACGAGGAAATCAAAGACAGTTTCAAGGCAAGGGGTCTGCAAAGCGCCAAGGAAAAGCTGAACATCCTCAAGATGTCGGAAGAAGAGCGCCGGAGGTACGATTCTTACCTGGAAGATCTGCGCTATCAGGCAAGCCTGGTCCTTTCCCATTATGGTGTCGGTAAACTCGACGGCCGCAAGGAAGGTCGTAAGGAAGGCCGTAAGGAAGGCCGTAAGGAAGGCCATAAAGAAGCTCGTATAGAAACCGCACACAGCATGTTGCGGGCCGGTATGAGCCCAAATGATATAGCGGCTATGACGGCCCTTACCCTGTCCGAGGTTAAGGATATCGCCGAGAACATGCCCTCGGAAGAATCGCACTGACTTTTGAGACGGTGAGCCCGGAAAAAAAGAATCTTCCCAGGCAATTGGTAACGGTCATTTTGCGCCTTGCTATAATGTCACCGGGTATCCATGGAGGTTGTTATGGTCCGTGTCCTGCTGTTTTTCTTGATTGCCGCGCCCCTTGCGGCCCAGTCCATACCTCGGGAGGCCGTCGTTAAATACAACGAGGCCCAGGCGAAGTTCAGCAGCGGCGATACCGCCGGGGCGGAGTCGTTGCTGGGCGAGGCCGCCAGGTTGGCGCCGGAAGGCTGTGAGCCTTGCGACAAACTGCTGTTCAATATCCATTTCCGTCAGAAGAAATGGGCGGAAGCGGTGGCGGATCTGGATCGACTTGCGCCGAATGGAGACGCCAATATGTTGGGCTCCCAGTATTTGCGCGTCGGCTTCGCCCTGGTGGAAAGCGACCGGTTGAGCCCCGGCGATGCCCGGCTGGCAGAGGATGCCCTGAAGAAAGCCGTTGCCGCCAACGACAGCCTGACCATTGTTCACTTTCACCTGGCTCGCCTTTACCACAAGCAGGGTCGTGAGGAAGATACCGTTGCCCAATTCGAAACCTTTTTGGCAAAAAACCCGGGCGACCAGTTGTCCACAAGCATTCTTCAACGCGTAGGTATTTGGAACTACGAGCGCACCGGGCAATTGTCTGCCGTGCCGGTCGAGCGTTTGGATACGCCGGGTCGCCTGGACTTCAGCGAATATCGCGGCAAAGTGGTGTTGGTCGATCTGTGGGCGACCTGGTGTAAACCCTGTCGCAAATCACAGATTGCCCTGCGTCGTCTCAAGAGTCGCTACAAGAATAAGCCCTTCGAAATCGTCAGCATTGCCGGTGACAATGAGAAGCAAAAGGTCATCGACTACCTGGCTCGGGAGGAAATGGACTGGCCTCAGTTCTACGATACCAACCTGGGCCTGGTGGAAAACTTCATGCGCATTTCCAGCTATCCCACCTTTTGGGTCGTGGACGGCGAGGGCCGCATCGCCTACCACCGCAAGGGCTGGAATGCCAACGTGGAAAGGCGGCTGCAACAGGAAATCGGCAAGGCCATGCTGACTCTGAACAATCCCAAATCCAAGGACAAATGAGAACGGTTTATTGACGAATACCTGCTTCCGGGGTAGGGTTGAGGCAGGGAGGCCGATGTGGAAGCGGATCATTCCCAGGAAGTTGCCAGATGTTTAAATTGCGCGCACGAGGTGACGGGCCCCTTCTGCACGCACTGCGGTCAATCCACGCGTGACCTGAGGGTTTCGGTTTGGAGCCTGACCGGCGACTTTTTGAGTAATTTCTTCTCCCTGGACTCCAAGTTGATTCGCAGCCTGACTCCGTTATGCCTGCGACCCGGTCTTTTGACCCGCGCTTTCATCGACGGCAAGCGCGTTCGCTTCCTCCCGCCGGTGCGCATGTACCTCGTCTTCAGCCTGTTCTTTTTCCTGTCCATCACCCTGACCAATCCCGACCTCAAGACAATGGGAAAGCCGGACGAGGCGCGCGAAATAGAAAAGGTTCACGAGAAACTGGCCTCGTTCCAGGAAAAGGGCGTGGTTACCGACGCGGACGCCGTGATCGATCAGTTGAAGACCGCGCAAAAGCAAAAAGAAAAGGGAGCCGAGAACAAAGAAGCCGACGGAGAAGATGACCAGGTCATCATTACCGGTTTCCACATCGGAGATAAGAGCGGCAAAGCCGGTGACCGGGATGAAGCCGAACTCAAAACCGACACCGGATCGGAACCGGAAAACACGGAGGGAGAGCCGGGCTTGCCGGAAGATCTTGTCGCCGAAGCCGGGTCGGAAGAAGAGTCGACGGAATCCACCGTACCCGAAAGGGTCACCGTCGAGATGCCGAAGCTTCCCACGATAACCACCGACTATGTGAATTTAGAGGGCATTCCCAACGCGGAAGAGATCCAGGACATGATAGAGGAGGAAAAGAAGGCCGGAAAGGAACAAGAGGAGAAGCCGGATGAAGAGAAGGGCTACATGGAGCGCATGGCCGACAAATACTTCGTGGACAAGGCCGAACGCCTGGAAGAGATGGATTTCAAGGAGATTGTCGCGCTGTTCTACCCGCTCTTCATGAAACAGCTCAACTGGGCCCTGTTTTTCATGATGCCTTTCTTCGCCCTGTTACTGAAAATGCTTTATATCCGCCGCGACCCGCTCTACCTGGATCACCTGATCTTTGCCTTCCATTATCACTCGTTCGTCTTTTTCCTGTTCACGGTACTCATGTGGTGGGACTTCTTGTTGCCGGTGAATCTGAGCACGCCGATCGACTTCGTTCAGACCCTTGCGCCGCCGATCTATCTGTACAAGGCCATGCGCCGGGTTTATGGCCAGGGCCGTTGGAAGACCATGGCGAAATTATTCATCCTAGGCTTTTTTTATATGATGCTGCTGGGGTTTACCATGACGGTAAGCGGTCTCATTACCTTCCTGACTGCCGATATCTAGCGGCAGCTTTGCAACATTTATCACTGTTTTTCGTTTCAGCCCTACGATTGCGCCGGGTTTTCCCCCGGCCCGGCGTCCTCTATCGCCGTTCCCCCCGCCTTCCAAACGGCAATAGATAAGGAGCTTACTATGTATAGAATCTGTGCCTTGTTATTACTCACGACCACATTTGCCTTCGCTCAGGAGAATAATCGCGGTTGGTTCTTCGGCGTCCATGCCGGCAACAGCGATTTCAGCGACTGGGAGCAGGTCTCCCTGGACAACTTCGACGATAGTGACCTGGCTCTCGGCTTTCAGGGCGGTTTCCAGTATAACCGCTACATTGCCCTGGAGGCATTTTTTACCTCCTACGGCGAAACCACATTCGGCAACGTTGCCCTGGATTTCGGCGGCGAGGGCGATGCCGATGCCCTGGGTATTACCCTCAACGGCATGCTGCCTCTTTCCCGGCGTCTCAACTTGGAGGGAAAGTTGGGCATTGTCTTCAACGACAGCGAGGTGGTGTTCACGACGCTTGCCGGCACTGATAAAGATGACGATTCCGGCATGGGTTTCGTCGCTGCCTTCGGGTTTCGCTATGAGTTGACCGATTCCTGGGATTTGGGTCTGCATTACGAAGCTCTCAGCCCCAGCTTGGACTTGGACCTCGATTTTTTAGGAAACTCCGACCCGCTGGATGCCGAGGACCTGAATACCATCAAACTTAGTCTGTCCTACAAATTTTAAACCCCGCTAGTCCGGCCCGCCGGGTCCGTTCAATACAACACCCGGTAGGCCGGCATACCCCGAAAAAAGGTCGGCCGCATCAACCGGAACGTCTGCCAAAAAATGCAAGAAAGTCCTTAACCCCTCGAATTGTTAGTGTATAATGACGCACCGAAGCGGAGAGATGCCGGAGTGGTCGAACGGGGCAGACTCGAAATCTGTTGAACCCTTGTGGTTCCTAGGGTTCGAATCCCTATCTCTCCGCCACTTCATTCCCGGTGCGGCACATGACGGTCACCATAGAACACAAAGGACCGGTCACGCTGATCGGTATCGACAGACCCGCTGTACGCAACGCGGTGGATAGCAGAACCGCGCACGCACTGGCCCAAGCTTTTCGCGACTTCGAGCGCCATGAAAACGCGCGCGTTGCCGTCCTGCACGGTCATGGTGGAAACTTCTGCGCCGGCGCCGATTTGAAGGCCATCGCCGCGGGGGACGGCAATCAGGTCAGTGACACCGGCGAAGGCCCCATGGGTCCCACGCGCATGCGCTTGCGCAAGCCGGCGATTGCCGCCATCGAGGGTTACGCGGTTGCCGGCGGCCTGGAACTGACCCTTTGGTGCGACCTTCGCGTCATGGCGGAGGGGGCAACCCTCGGGGTGTTTTGCCGTCGTTTCGGGGTGCCGCTGATCGACGGCGGCACCGTGCGCCTGCCGCGCCTGATCGGCATGAGCCGCGCCCTGGACCTCATCCTCACCGGCCGTCCGGTCGATGCTGCCGAGGCCTTGCAAATGGGTCTGGTCAACCGGGTCGTGCCCGACGGTTTTGCGCTTGCCGGGGCAGAGGAGTTGGCCCGGCAAATTGCCGCGTTTCCCCAGGGCTGCCTGCTCAATGATCGGCACAGCGCCTACGACCAGTGGGACCTCTCTTTCGAGCAGGCGATGTCCAACGAGTTCCACCGTGGGCTGGCCGTTATTCAATCCGGCGAAACCCGGCAGGGGGCACAGCGGTTCACCGGCGGCGAAGGCAGGCACGGGCTGTTCAACGAAACCGACGAGGAATCTTCTTGATCCGGGCCATCCTCCTGCTTCAATTCAGCCAGGTGCTGGGCAGAGCGCTCTATATCTTGTTTGCCATGTGGTATATCAATCGCTGGCTGGGTGTCGAGGCCAAGGGTACCTGGGCAGCCCTGTTCGCCTTGATGACCATTCTCGGCACCTTTTCCAATCTTGGCTTCGAGGCCTGGCTAACCCGCGAGGTCGCCGGCAACGCCATCGGACGTAAGCAGGCCCTTGCTTTTCTGTTCAAGGCCAAAAGCATGCTTTGGGTTCCCTGCCTCCTGGTCGGGGCCTGGTATGTGGTCGAAAACGATTACGACCTCGTACTCGCCTTTCCCTTCGCTTTGGCCTTGCTGTTCGACGGCGTGGGCGTGGCCCAGCAGGCTGTCTTCGAGGGCAAGAGCCGGGCCGGCAAAATCGCCCTGATGTCGTTTTTGAAAAGCGGTGGTTTCGTCCTGGCTTGCGTCCCCGTCATCTTATGGATCGAACCCACCACCCTGACACCCTTCACCTGGCTGTTTGCCGCGGTCCTTCTGGGCCGTGTCATCTACGGCCATCAGTGCTGGAAGCTGTTGCCCGAAAAGGCGCCGTCGATAACCGGCAGGGCCTGGCGTGAATTTGCCCTGATGGGTTCGTTTACCTTCGTTACCGTGGTTTACTTCAAGGTGGACACCCTCATGCTTGCCTCCATGAAAGGACAACTGGCCGCGGGCTACTACGACAACGCCTACAACTTTGTGGAGGGCGCGCTGTTCCTGAGCGCGGCCGCGGGCACCATGCTCTACCCGCGTCTGGTGCAAAGCGAACCAAAAGCCCGGGCGACTTTATTCGATCACATGTTTCTCGTGGTCCTGACCATGGGCTGCGCGGGCAGTTTCGGCATCTGGCTGTTGGGCAATGCCGTGGGCGACTTGCTGATCGGCCCGGAAAACTTCGAGGGCTCCCGCCGAGCGTTGACCCTGCTGGCCGCGGCTCTGCCGCTGATGTTCGCCAACGGTTTGATGAGTCGTTATTTATTCTCCTGCCGCATGGAGCGCCTGGCCTTGATCACCTCCGGTAGTGTGGCGATCTTCAATGTGGTCGGCAATGCCCTGGTGATCCCCCGCCACGGCGAGGCGGGCGCCGCGCTGATCACGGTGCTTACCGAGGGGCTGTTGCTGGTGATCTGGATCTGGGTGGGCAGGCGTTCGCCGAACATGCTGCTGCGCGTCCTGGGAATAGCCGCGATCACCGGGGCGGTTGCCTGGGTTCAACTCAACACGGATATGGGCATGGCGGCGGGGCTCATCGGCCTGGTCGGGTTCAGTCTCTTTTTCCTATACCGACTGAAGAAATTGCGCATGGTGCTCTGAGTCGCGGGGACCATTGAAAAAACAAGAGAAGTCGATCCGCGTATAACTATTCAGAATTCGTTATACCGTGGAGGAACCCATGAATCTGTTCGTTTTGTTGTTATGTCTGACCGCACCCGTCCAGACGGGCAAGTGCGCCGATGATGTGAAATCGCATCAGTTCGACTTTTGGATCGGGGAGTGGGACGTTTATGCCCAAGGCCAATTGGCCGGCGCCAACTCCATCAAGCCCATTCTCAACGGCTGTGTGCTGCAGGAGACATGGAGCGGCGCCTCCGGCACTGCCGGTTCCAGCTTCAACCATTACAATCCGGCCACGGGCAAGTGGCACCAATACTGGGTCTGGCAAAACGGCACCACCCTGCCGCTGCTTACCGGCGGGCTGGAAAACGGATCGATGGTGCTTTCCGGTGAGCAAAAGGGCAAGGACGGCAGCATCACCCTGCACCGCATCACCTGGACGCCCAACAAGGACGGCACCGTCCGCCAGCATTGGCAAACGTCGAAGGACAGCGGCAAAACCTGGGCTACTTCTTTCGACGGCACCTATAAGAAAAAATCCTAGGCAAGGTTTCAATCCTCCCCTATTCTTCTAATGAAGTTTAGAATCCGGAGCTGATTCCTTGTTCACCCTTGTCCCCCGCCGGCCCGGCCGCTATGCCTCCTTTCCCACCTTTACGGTGACCGGCGATCACCTCTACCTCTTCTATCGCGAGGGCCGATGCGGCGATCCGCGAACCCATGGCGAAGGCGGTCGTGTGAAACGCGCCCGTTTCAACCGGAAAAAGCTCCTGGCCGCCATGGATCGCAACGACCGTGAAGATCTCTCTCATCTGGTCGAGGAAACGGTGATCCTTTTCGAACGGGACAACGAGATGGACGCCATAGTCACCCGGTTGCATAGCGAAACCTACGCCCTGGCCACCCGCACCTTCTCGCCGCCCGACAATCGCATGAACACCTACCTGTCGCTCTCATCGACGCCTGATTTCAGCGAACGGGTCAAGGTCACCGTTCCCGGCGTTCAGTGGCTGGTGTTCTACGGTAAGGGCGTTTCCCTGGACAACCGTTTTATCTTCCCGGCTTACGGCGGTTTGACCGGCGACAAATTGTTTCGGCCGCTGCTCATCACCACGCAAGACGGCGCCTCCTTTGAGCTCTTTTCCCACCTGCCGAGCCCGGTTGACGGCATCCATCTGAATGAATCGTCCCTGGCTCTTCTAAACGGCGCCAGGCACATTTTCATGCGCCAGGGCGAACCACCCTTCGGCATTTGGCACGCTACTTCGCCCGACCTGAAAACCTGGACGCGGCCGAGGCGTTTACTTACCAACGGCCACGCGCCCATGGCCCTGGCCCATGAGAATCGGATCCTACTCTCCTGGCGGCATCTCCACGGCAAGGTAAAAGCGGCAACGGCGCTCTCCGATCCTTTTGACGGCCCGGTGCGCGACCTGGAAACCTACGAGGGTTCCATCTACGACGGCGGCTACAGCGATCTCGGCATCGTAGACGGATCACTGCTGGTGTTCTATTATCAGGGAAACCACCGGGGCGAGCCCTTCATTCGTTGCGCCCGAATCATATCCTGAGGTTCTTCCATTGAAAAAGATTTTTATCTATGGCACCGGCATCCTGCTCTTATTGATCTTGATTCTGGTTTATCGCGGCGCTACATTCGGCAACAAGCTCCCGGTTCTTGCTCCCGGCGAGGCTCCGGCCTTGCGTGACGGCGAGCACGTGGCGCGCTTGTCCAAAGCGCTGACGTATCCCACGATCACCTACGATGAACGGGAAAAGATCGATTGGACGGCTTTCGACCAACTGCATGCGCACTTGGAAGCAAGCTTCCCACTGACCTACAGCAGTCTGTCGTTACAGCGGGTCAACAACCACGGTCTGCTGTTCCACTGGCAGGGCAGCGACGCGCAACTGGAGCCCTACCTGCTGATGGCGCACCAGGATGTGGTGCCCGTGGCGCCCGGAACCGAGGACGAATGGGAGCAACCGCCCTTCAGCGGCGCCGTGGACGGAACCTATATCTGGGGTCGCGGGGCCATAGACGATAAATCCAGTGTCATGGCCATTTTCGAGGCGGTGGAGACCTTGTTGCTCCAGGGTTTTCAACCCAAGCGCTCCCTGTACCTGGCGTTCGGCCAGGATGAGGAAATCGGCGGCGATGAGGGCGCGGTGGCCATGGCGACCGTTTTGAAAGAGAAAGGCATTCGCCTGGCTTTTGTCCTGGACGAGGGCGGCCTGATTGTAAAAGACGGCATGCTGGACGGCGTGGACGGCCAGGTAGCCATGGTGGGCATTGCCGAGAAGGGCTACGTGACCCTGGAACTGAAAGCCAGGGGGCAGGGCGGCCACTCTTCCATGCCGCCGCGACATACGGCCGTGGGCGTGCTCAGCCGGGCGATTACACGCTTGGAAGAAAACCCGTTTCCGGCCGACACCGCTTTTATGGAACGTACCTTTAACGCGCTGGGCGCATCTTTGCCGTTTTCGCAACGCCTTATCTTCTCCAATATGTGGCTGTTTCGCCCGCTGGTGGTGAATATGGTTTCCAAGTCCCACACCACCAACGCCATGGTGCGCACCACCGCCGCCGCGACCATGTTCTCCGGCAGTAACAAGGAAAACGTGCTGCCCATCGAGGCGACCGCCGTGGTCAATTTTCGCATCTTGCCCGGCGATACCGCGGAAAAGGTACAGGCTTACGTCAGCGAGGTCATCGACGACCCGAGAGTGACCATTGAGGTTCGCGGCTTTGCCTCCAACCCCTCACCGGTTTCGCCCGCCGGCGGTCCCGCCTGGGAAGCACTGCTCACATCCATCAAACAGACCGCCGATCGAGAGGACTTCCAAGTAGCGCCCTACCTGGTGGTGGGCGCAACCGACTCGCGCCACTTCACCGAACTCACGGATCACATCTACCGCTTCCTGTTCATCACCAACGGGCCGGATGACACAGCACGCTTCCACGGCACCAACGAACGCGTGTCGATCGAGGACTACGAACAATCGATCCGCTTCTACCTTCGACTGATCCGCAACAGCGACGAAATGTAACGCGGTGTTTCAGGGAAATCCGGCAGTGTCGACAGTCTCGGATCGGTCTGATTTTGCTCGTTTCATCCCGAGAAGACATGAATATCCGGCGTCCGGTACTCAATTGTTCCCGGGAACAATCGAGTTCCGGATTGTAGGGATTTTGTTGTTCCCGGGAACAACAAAGCCTCTTTCTACCAAACAGGGTTTATGCAGCCAAAAGGGTTGCTTGATTGTTATATGCAGGCCGGTTTCGGCGAACTCCTGTCGGCGAACGGGATCATCTTGCATCAGCGATGGGGCTGTTATAAAATCACATCACCATTCTCGAAGAGTGTTTTTCCCACCTCTGACAATGCGTCACAGGGCTTTTTCCCTACACTCGGCACCGCAACCGGAGTTTCCGTATGCATTTTGAAGGAACCCACAAGTTTCCAATGGGTACCCGTCTCGTTTGGGCTCTGCTCAACGATCCCGGGGTCCTGGCTCGGGCCACGCCCGGCATTAAAGAACTCGTTGCCTACGAGCTCGATCGCTACGACGCCCACTTTCACATTAAGCTGGGCCCCATCAACAGCGTTTTTAAAGGCAAGTTGGATGTGGTCGACAAGATCACCCTGCGCCGCTACAAACTGGTCGTCAATGTGGACGCCCCGATCGGGGTGGTGCAAGCGGCCGTCATCATCGCCTTGCAACGGGAAGACGACGGCACCGTCGTTTCCTTTACCGGCGACGGCCAACTCAGCGGCAAGCTGGCGCGCATGGGACAACGCGTCCTGACCGGCGTAGCCCGCATGTTTACCAAACAGTTTTTCAAAGCAATCGGCAAAGAAACTCCCGGGGAGGAGATTCTGGCCGCACTCGGATCACTTTCAGGAGGTGAACGCATGGCAGTTCCCATCAAGGTCACTGTCAACGGCAAGGTCCATGAACACGAGGTCGAACCCCGTCAATTACTGGTGCAATACCTACGCGAAACGCTGGGTTTAACCGGCACCCACGTGGGTTGCGATACCTCGAACTGCGGCTCGTGCACCATTCATGTGGACGGCAAATCGGTCAAGGCCTGTACCCTGTTGGCGGTTCAGGCCGACGGCGCGACGGTGCGCACCGTGGAAGGTCTGGCCGACGGCGATACCCTGCATCCCATACAGGAAGGATTCAATCAGGAACACGGCCTGCAATGCGGGTTTTGCACGCCCGGCATGATCATGACCTCACTCGAACTACTGGAAAACAACGCCGATCCCGGTGACGCCGAAATCCGTCATGCGCTGGAAGGCAACTTCTGCCGCTGCACCGGCTACGAGAACATCGTGCGCTCGGTCAAGTACGCGGCTGCAAAGATGAAATAGGAGGTTATGATGGGAGCCTATATCGGCCAGGCCGTCAAGCGAGTAGAAGATCGCAAGTTCGTCACCGGCAAGGGGCGTTATACAGATGACATCGTTCTGCCCGGCATGACCTACGCCGTCTTTATCCGCAGTCCCCATGCCCATGCAAAAATTACCGGTTTCGACATTGCCGAGGCCAAACATAACCCCGGGGTGGTTGCCGTTTTCACCGGCGAGGATCTCAAGGCCGCCGGCAATCCCGCCGTACCCACGGGTTGGTTGGTGCACAGCAAAAACGGCGAGCCCATGAAAGAGCCCGCTCATCCCGTACTTGCCTCGGATCGCGTACGCTTTGCCGGTGACGCCGTCGCCGTGGTCATTGCCGAAACCTACGCGGCCGCCCGTGACGCCGCCGAGTTGGTGCACGTGCATTACGATACGATGCCCGCGGTTACCGACCCGGAAGCGGCGGCGCAACCCGGCGCCCCCTGCATTCACGACGAGGCGAGCGACAATGTCTGTTACGACTGGGAACTGGGCAATAAAGCCGCGGCGGACAACGCCATTGCCGGCGCGCACCACGTTACCAAACTCAGCTTTATCAACCAGCGCCTGGTGCCCAACGCCATTGAACCCCGTTGCACCATCGGTGATTACGATCCCGCCCGCGACCAGTACACCATCTACACCACCTCCCAAAACCCGCACCTTACGCGCTTGTTGCTCACCGCATTCACCCTGGGCCTGCCGGAACACAAGGTGCGCGTGGTTTCTCCCGACGTGGGCGGCGGCTTCGGCAGCAAG
>JASJCB010000136.1 GCA_030066195.1 Acidobacteriota bacterium | reverse complement strand
ACATCTCTGGCAAATTCCTTTGGAGATGTTGCATATGTCCGATTTCTGACATGTGAATAAGTATACGAAACACTTTGTCAGTTGCTAACGAACCAATGTGGTGCCGGACTTCCGCGCCGTGCCACTAGGAACTTGGACACCGGTTTCATTTTTCTCTCTCAGGCCAAAAGGCCGGACGTGTGGCCATGTGCCGGTGGGTTCATGTTTTCTCTATCGGTCGGCAATCTTATATCTGAACACTTGTTATTTTTGAGAGAACTACCACTCGACCGAGTACAACGGCTATACTGTTTTCATGTTGGATTACGAATTTCTCTACCAAATCTCGCTGGCTCTGCAGATCGAGCCCGATCATGCGGCAAGAATGCGTTTGTTATTGGATCGGTTGATTGCGCAAACCAACGCCCAACGAGGCTTTATCATCTCCCGCGAGGACGGCGAGTTACGCGAGAGCTATCAGGTACGCTTTGAAGAGGCGCGACTTTCAGCGGATAAACGCCGCTTCAGCAGAGCCCTGGTACGCGAGGCCGTTCGATCCGGCCAGGCCTTTGTTTCCCGAGACCTGGCCGATGATGAGCGTTTCGGTCGGTTCGAGAGCGTACGCGCCATGGGCAGTAATGCGGTACTGGTAGCCCCGATCCAGCACGCGGGCGAGGTTCAAGCCGTGATCTTCCTGGAAAAAGAGCACGCGCATGGTCCGTTTGCACCGGGAACGGCCGACCTGGTGGAAAAGTTCGTCAAACTGGCCGGGTCTGCCGTCTATCGCGCCCTGGAATACGACGCCCTGATGCGCTTCAAGCAAGGGCACGAGCGCGATCTTCTGGCGCGTTATAACTTTGAAGGCATTATCGGCAGAGCGCCGCTGATGGTGAGCCTGCTGGAAACCACGGCCCAGGCGGCGGCCTCGGAAGCCGCGGTACTTATCTACGGCGAAACCGGTACGGGTAAGGAACTGATCGCCCGCGCGGTCTACGCCAACAGCACACGCCGCGATAAGGCCTTTGTGACCCTACACTGCGGCGCCCTGCCGGAAACCCTTTTCGAATCGGAACTGTTCGGCCATAAACGGGGCGCTTTTACCGGGGCGCACTCAGATCGCCGCGGTCGCATCGCCCAAGCCGACGGCGGCACCTTGTTTATCGACGAGGTCGCCGAAATTCCCATGTTGTCCCAGGCCAAACTGTTGCGCTTCTTCCAATTCGGCGAGTTCCAGCGGGTGGGCGCCGACCGGGTGGAAAAGGTGGACGTACGCATCGTGGCGGCCACGCACCGCGGCTTGGAAGAGATGGTGCGGGAAGGCAGCTTTCGCGAGGACCTGTATTACCGCCTGAATGTGATCGAGTTGGAAATCCCGCCCTTGAGAGCGCGTCGCGGCGACATCCCGCTGCTGCTGGACCATTTCTTCAAAATCTATTGGCGCGGTCAAGAACCCTGGTCGTTGAGCGCGGAGGTTACAGAATTGCTGGAGACCTACGATTACCCGGGCAACGTTCGTGAATTGGCGCACATCGTAGAGCGCATCTGCGCCCTTGCTCGGGAAACCCGAATCGAAGCCTCCCTGTTACCCGGGAACGTGCGCAACCCGAAAGCAAAGGCAGGCGCCGCTCACGGTTTCCGCGACTATACCAAGGAAGAACTACAACGCATTCGCGAACAGGCGATCAAACAAGCAACGGAGGAAGTGGAGCGCCGCTTCCTGGAGGGCCTGCTGGCGCAAAACGGGGGCAACATGTCACAAGCGGCGCGCGCGGCCGGTTTCCAACGCACCTACCTGCACCGACTATGGTCCCGCCACTTCGGGTCCGCCAAAACCCACTGATCTTCCCGTCGAACTTCACCATGTCCTCTTTGCCCTGATGGACGCAAGGTCAGTACCCAACCGCTATCTCAACTCGATCAATTGACGGTCGGCCACTCTATAGATGCGATTGCCTTCCTCCATATCGAAAAAGAGAAAGCTTTTGCCCCGCTCAGCCAATAGCTGGACGGAATGCTGCATGTAGGGATAGCCTACACGCCGGATGATCTCCCCGGTTTTTTGGTCTATTTTGGTAAGCAACCTGAAGGGAATCAAATCGCGGCTGTCCGCATCACGAATATTCTCAACCGTTCCATTCTCAGTTCTCAATTCAGTGATATGTTGCTTTTCCAGTATGTAGAGGTGATCGCCCGCAGCAACCATGCCGGAGGTATCTTGAAAGAGGCGAACCACGGTAAACGATTTACCGAAGCGATAGGTTTTATAATCTTCGACGGTCAGTAGCCCGGGCATCTTCATGGGTAGGCGGATATGCCAGGCAAGCTCGCCCTTTAAATCAACGGCAGTCAATTCGCCGATGTTGGCGTCGTAGCGGAAAAGGGAATCTGCACCGATCGTGATTTCCGTTCCGGGATCGATATAATTCCCCTCATGATTCACGGGCAGGTCGTGCAGGTTTGGCAATATCCACCGAGGAGCCTTTCTATCCCAAATAGGACCGGAGACCATGAACCATTGCAGATTCATGCGATCGATGGTCGTCAGGTAGGGTACATTCTCACGGACCGCGATTTGTCCTTCATTGAACGGTAGTTTGTGATTGGCAACAACATTGCCGCCACTATCTAAAATCACCACCCCGCGTTGATGGCTGAACCAAAGCTTACCGGTAGTGCGATCGAAAGCAAGGTTGTTGCCCTGAATCGATTTGGGTATTTCGCGTGGTCCCTCACCCGAACTATTGGACATCCACTGTAGTCGTGGTTGTGAAGACTCGCCTTGAAAGACATAAGCCTTGACCTTACTGTCGGCCTCATCCCAAAGAAACAGTCTCTGATCGACCCAGAGAACCTGTGTCGCATAACCGACGGGTTCTTCCCATCGAGACATATCCAGAACATTTGGGTTAAATGCCCAAAAAATAAAAGTGATCAAAAATCGATCTCCGGGGAATGATACGGCTCAATAGGTTTCATCTTCCCAACATACCAAAAAAACGGAGCACCTAAGCGCTCCGCTCTTTTTTTGCTACTTGCCGGTTGCAATGGGATTACAGGCCTACCGGTGTATAGATGTGGCCCGGTAGGATGGTGTTCAAGGTGGTATTGTTCACGCCCATATGGCCGGACAGCACTTCCCAATAGATATCGCGGAAGTCGGTGACCCAGTCCAGGTTGCCGTAGAGCAGGTCGTTGTTGTGTAAGCCGGGCCAGTTTGCGCCCTCGTTGACCATGTTGCCGGTTGTGGTGCCGCCCATGGCCAGGACCAGGCTGCCGACGCCGTGGTCGGTGCCGTTGGAATCGTTCTGGTAGGCGCGTCGTCCGAATTCGGAGACCACCAGGAACATGGTGTCCTGCATGCGCACCGGGCCCATGTCGTCATAGAAGGCGCGCATGCAATCGGCCATGTCGCGCAACAGGCGGGCGTGGATGCTGGAAGCTTCCTGGGTGGGCGCCGCCGGGTTCAACTGGTTGGAGTGGTTGTCGTAACCACCCTGATCGATGGTCACCACTTCTACACCCAGGAAACTGGAGTCGTCCTTCAGCATCTGGGCCGCGTGCGAAACGCGGTCGCCCAGGCGGCTGTTGGGGTAGGTGACGCCGTTGTCGGGTACATAGTTGGTGCGGTCGCGGTCGGCGAAACTATCGATCATCTCGAAGATACGATTGCCCGTATTGTAGACATCGTCGTTGCTGCTAGGATGAGGCAGGGCCAGGACTTCACTCAGCTTTTGGCGGTAGGCGTCGGCTTCCGTATCGCCCAGGTCGGGGTCTACTTCCAACTCCGCGCGTCCGAAGTTGCTGCTGACGGGAACGGGCACCGAACCCGTCACGCTTTGCGGGATATTGCTGCCGATGGAGATGCCGCGAATCAAACCCGGACCGGTGGTTTCCTGCAGAAAGCGGTTCAGCCAGCCGTCCATCAGGCCGACGCCCGGCACCCCGGTTTCCAGGTAGGCTTGGGATTCGAAGTGACTGCCGTCCGGGTTGGGATAACCCACGGCGTGCACCATGGTCAGGTCACCGGCTTCGATAATGCCGCGCAAGGGTTGGATGGAGGGATGCAGGGCAAAGAAGCCGGAGGTGCCGGTCACATTGATCAGGTTGCCTTGGGGCAGCGCCACCGTGGGCCGCAGGCCGCTGTAGTAGCCGTATTGCGGGTTGCTGACAGGAACCAGGGTGTTGAGACCGTCGTTACCCCCGCGTTGGAACAGGACTACCAGTTTCTTGATTGTACCGCCCTTGCCCGCGCGGTGACGGGGACGACTGAAGCCTTGAACCGCTCCGCCCAGTAATGCCGAACTGCCCAGGGCCTTCATGAAAGTTCTTCTTTTCATCATCATTCTCCTACTGTTTGTTCAGCTCTGGCAAGCGAAGGTAAAGGGAAAGGGTTTGACGGACGCGGTTGTCCAAGACTTCGTCGGTCAGCGAGAAGGCGCCCGGATTGTCGTCGGTCAACCAGGATTCGGCAATAGCGCGAACCCCTGCCGGTTGGGTCCCGTGGGTGGTCAGGTTCTCGAAAAAGTCCAGGATGCCGTCGCTGCCGGTATCACCGTAGCGACCGAAGAAACGGTGCAGGTCCAGCGCGGGCGTCATGCCGTGGCCCCGGTTGGAGGTAACGTCGTTGACCAGGTTCCAGCGCTCCAGCATGGAGTTGGTGTCGATCCAAGCCACACTTTCCTCGGCGAAACCGGTGGGATCGGCGTACTCGAACAGGTTCATACCCATGCGTTCCAGGTAGTAGATCAACGAGGTGGTCACCGGATGAGCTTCGGTCATGCGTATCAGACCGGTGGCGAACTCCAGCGGCGTCTTGGTTTTGTTGCCGCGATAGGCGGTATCCGTGCGGAAACGGGCGTGGGTGAAGATGGCCGTCAGGGTTGTCTTGATATCGCCGTTCGAATTGTGGAACGCGGTTGCCGCCGCGGTGACTACATCCGCCGGTGGATCATCCGCGATAAACACCTGGCACAGTTTCCAGGCAATGAAGTCCGCTGTCTCCTGGCGGCCCAGCAGGTGCTCGATCAAGGCCATGCCGTCGGAGATGCCGCCGCCTGCCGGAATGGTGATGCCCAGGAGGTTCTTTTCACCGTAGTCGTGCAGGCCCGGATTGAAGGTGAACTTGCCGTCGATGACGGTCCAACCGGTGAAGCAGCGCGACGCTTCCTCGATATCCGCTTGGGTGTAACCGTTATTGACGCCCATGGTGTGCAGTTCCATCAACTCGCGAGAGTAGTTCTCGTTGGGCGCGCCCACCACGTTGCTGTCGTTGTCCAGGTAGATGGTCATGGGCAGGTAGTTGGCGGAGGCCAGCAGCAAGTCGCGGAAGTTGCCCAACGCGTGCTGCCGGAAACGCTCGTTCTCCGCTTGCTCTTCCATAAGGCTGTCCACCTTACTCAACTCGGTGTTGAAGTGGTTTTCCCAGAACCAGGTCATCACTTCCAGCAGTTGGCGTTTGGAGCGGATCATGCGGTAGAGCATCTGGCCGGTGAGGTCGCGGTAGCCGTGTTCGGGGTTGAACATGCCGGAAGCCAGGTCCGCCTCCAAGGCGCTGTCGTCAATGGTGTCCGGGTTCAGTTGTTGGTTGATCCAGGCAGTGGCGCCCATGTTCAGCAGTTCGTTGATGCTCTCCGGTGACGGACCGAAGCTCATGCGGTTGAGGATGTGAAAGGCCTCGTCCAGTTCGGCCTGAGAGGTGCCGGCGGGCGGGAAGGTGACGGCGGCCGTTTGGGGAACCGGTCCCGGCGGGCTGTGTAAGGCCAGGTTGGCATTGCGGTTCTGACTGACTTCCGAAGGGGTCAAAACGCGGCCGTAGGCGGCAGCGGCCAGGAAGGTGCCGATCAATTGGTTTTTACTGGTGCCGGGATCGCGAGTGCGGCGGTAGGCCTGGCCTACGTTCAGTTGCAACATGTTCTCCCAACTACCGAAGTCGATGGCAATATCTTCCTCTTCGGCAATGACGCCGTTGATCCAAATGCGGTTGCGCAGGCCGTTGCTGGTGCCCACCACGTGGAGGCGCTGACCGGCGGTCACCACGTTTTCGGCTACCAGGGTATGTTCGCCGTCTCCGTCGTCGATAATGAAGTAGATGTCGTTATTGCGCAGGTAAAGCGAGGCGTAGTCGTTCCAGCGGGGATTGGTCAGCGAGATCAGGTAACGCCAGTTCCAATCCACGATTTCGTCGGTAATGAAATCCACCTCGACGGCGATGCCGTCGTTTCGATAGGCCTCGGCGCCCAGGCGACTGCCGGCCGGAACGGAACTCAGCGTTCCGGGAGACAGATAGGTCAGGCCGCCGGTGGAACGCGGAAAGGCGCGCGGGTCGGGCCGCAGGTCAAAGCCGTTGCGCGCGCCGTCGAAGAAGTGATTGCCTTCGCGAAACAGGTATTCGGCAATCTGGGCGGTTTGGGAGCGACCTGCCGAACCGCGGTTGGCCAGAGGGGTAATGGTGTCGAAGGATTGAGGGCCGTGACGAAGCAGGCCGTTAGGGATTCGTACCTCGCTGCCGCCCTCGTAGGACCAGTAGACATCGATCTCGGGGCCTCTGCCTCTGCTGCCGGTGATCAACTGAAAATGTGTCACCCCGGCCGGCAATTCGATTTCTCCGCGAGAGTCGTACTGCTCCTCATAATCGTAGCCGATGGCCGCGACCTTCTGTCCGTTGATGAACAAAGCGCCCTGTTCGTTGATCCGAAAGCGGTACCAGCCGGGATTGGGAATACTGAGTGCGCCCACCATGGAAACAACGGTATTGCGGTAGACCCGGCGACCGTTGAAGTTGGTGCCGCCGTCGTTTTCCGTTTCCAGTTGCAGCGTGGGCGAGGTGGCCGTGGCGACCGGCGTCCTGCCCTCGATGGAGGGCAGAGCGCCGCCGTACCATTCAACCGGATAGATGTTGACGGCAATACCCGAGTTGCTGACTTCCTTCGACAGGTAAAGGGAGTAGGGGAATTCCACGACCCGGCCGTCACTGTCCTCGGCGCGGATATCGATGTGGTTCAGGCCTTGGACCACGCCGATGGTGCGCTCGTAATAGCCGTCTTGCAGAGTCCGTTCGTTACCGCCGATCCACAGCCGGGTATCGGTATCGGCGCCTATGACATAGGCTTTGATGGGCACTAAACTATCGGAAACCCGGACACCGCTGGGGGGGTCCATGATGACACGCAGTTCCGAGACACTGTCCTCCGGAATCGTCGTTCCCTGGTGGTAGAGATAGTCCGGCAGGATGGTCGTGTTGAGCGGGCCGATGATATCGCCCGTGCTGCGCCAGGCCAGGGATAAACGCGGGTCGGCGCCGTCGGTGTAGAACTCCAGACGAATAGGGTGTAGACCGTAGTCCAGAATCACGCCGCCGGAACCGTTTTCCGGCCAGCCGTCGAAGGCCGCGCGTTGGACGCCGCCCACATAAAGGCGGGCGCCCCTTCGACCCTGGATGGTGAAGGTATAACGCGCATCCTCGGGCACGAACAGGTAGCCGGTATAAACCGCGCCGAACTGGTGACGCATGTGCGAGCCCAGGAAATCCTCGTAGTCGTCGATCTCGTCGAAGCGATCCACGGCGTTGACTACCACCGGGTCGGGATTACCGGGCAGGGCGTCGAAATTGGGGAAGGCGATGTCCTGTTCGGGATCACCGTTTTCGAAACCGTAATATCGGGCCAACAGGCCGCGACCCAGGTTGCGAATGCAGCCGCCCACGCTGACCATGTCCAAGATGTTCACCGTGTCGTTGCCGTCAAAATCGGCCGGTTCGGCGGCGCTGCCTGACTTGAGCCAGATGGAGGCCGCGTAGAAGATGTCGCCGTCGTCGAAGCCGGATTGACCGTCTATCTCGTAAAAACCACAGGGTTCCGATTGTGCTTGCAGCACGGCCGGAAACAAAAACACACAGAGCAAGAGCCGGAAAGCTGAGTGTCGGAATTTCATATCCTTTTCCTTTTTAAGGTTGGGCACCCTTTGCGATCCACAGGCGGATGCGTTCGATATCCAGGTCGCTGAGAGGTCCCACATCGGGCGGCATGGTGCCGTCCGCGGTGCGGAGGTAGAGCTCGCTCAAATTGGGAAAACCGGCAACGAAACCGGCGCCGTTTTTGCCGCCCATCTCCGTGAGGGAATAGGTCGCCATACTGAGGCCGCCTGAAACGGCATCCACATGGCAGGCTTGACAGTGGGGAATGATGATTTCCTGGAAGATATTGGACCAGGAATCAGGGGCGATGACCTCTACAAAAACCTGGATCGGTTGGGTATCTAAAAAGCCGTCGGTACCAAAAACCCGAAACGAGTCCACGCCGATGAACCCGTCGGCCGGTGTATAACGTAATAAGCCATTCAGAACGAAGGCAAAACCGTTAGCGGGTTGTGTGTCGATGACCAGTGAGCCGACTTGTTCGTCGTCCTCCACCATGTGTTCGATGATGACGGAATCTCCCTCGGTGGTCACCGTGTTGTTCGCCACTATGACCCGGGGCGGGGTATTGGGCGGTTGGATATCGAAGTTACAGAAGTAGAAGCTGTCCAACAGCGTGACTGTTCCGTCTCCATCGGGATCGAAGTCAGCCGTGGGCGGCACACCCGGCCAGGCCTCCAGCAACAGGGCGAAGTCGTTTTGGGTGTAGTCGCTGTCGCCGTCCAGGTCGGGGGAATCGGGGTGGACCAGTACGCGCACCTCATCGGAATAGACGCGACCGGTATTGTGATCGATCATATCGACACGATAAACCGTGGTTTCATCCGGTTGCACCACCAGGTAGATATCGTCCTGAAAGCTGCCGTCCCAATTGACGGTATAGTCGTCCGTCCCGATCGGAAAGGCCTGCAAGGTGACGGGGAAGTCCCCGCAAGAAGCCTTATCGGGTCCGGCGTCTACGCCTACCTGAAACAACAAACCGACCATGAGCACAAGCATGGAATTGAAACCTCGGAGCCCACCTTTCCGGGTAGGGATCATCAGAGCGCTGTACTTGGATCAATGTATCCATTGAAATAATAGAGCAAAGGTTTCCACTCAACCTGAGGTCATTCTAGACCTCGCGTCACCCGGCAACAGTGAGCCCGGTCACAGCCGGGCCGTATGGACGGCGATTGGTGAGCGGCGTTACAAACCTTTATCAGCCGCGCCGGGCGAGATGGTGAGGCGCCGGCTCTTTGCCCGGGAACCGGGCGGTTTGAGCATCGTGGTATCTGGCACCAGATATGGCTTAGGTTGCATCGTCCCCGGTTTTCAACGGCGGCGGTTGGCTGATGAGCACATCCATGACCTTGATTAATTCCTGCCTGGTCTCTTCCTCTTTAGTGACGCCGTCTACCACCTTTTGGTAACCACTCTCAGAGGGAGCCTGCCTCCGTATTCTGTTATTGCCCTTTTTGATTTTTTTGTCACATTCGCACACTCTGGTTAAATAGTCCCTCAATACATAGACGTATGCAGCAACGATTCTTTGGTTTTCCTTATGTATTTCTTTATGTCTTTTGAGTTTGTTATCTTCAGATTCTTTCTCGAGCTTCTCAACCCTCTCTCTCAAATCCTTCAGTTCTTTGTCCGGATCAGGCATCTCAATTCCCCCCTATTCAATTGAATGGATATACCCCTCAGTGACGTGTGTCACAAATATATCCCAAATCCAGGGGGATTGCTAATGGTTTTCTGTTTTGTGTTCGGACGGTTAGGTTATCGTCGGGTCCCCCCCTTTCAAGCTACTGTGAGAAAAGGAATTGTTATAAATATTTGATTGTGCTCATCCAATGTGGAAACCGAATCGGGATGATGGGGACTTTGTCTTGGTTCAGACTGGGTTTCCACAAATCGTCAAGCCGCTTCAGGTCTTGCTCTATGTCTTTCAACTCGCCGGAACCGGATTGTTCCATTGCCTCACGCGCTTCCAATAACTGTTTTTTTGCCTTCGGGTACTTTTTTACTGCGATTAGGGCCCGACCATAGTACCACTTGAAATGAGGCCCTAATCCCGTTCCGGCATCACCCTTGCTCTCGTACACCGATACCAATTGGCCCAGTATGCGCTCGGCTTCATCGAAACTACCGCGAGCCATGTAAGTTTCACCGAGGGTACACCGGGTCAATAGACCTACCTCGCCGTCCCACTCGCCCAACCTGATTAGGATCGGAATGTTGATCTCCATCAGTTCTATCGCCTCCTCCAGTTGGTTGTTTTGCCTGAGACAATCCCCCAAATTGTTCCGGGTCCTTAATGTATCCAGCTCATCGCGTCCCTGAATTCTGAGACGTTTTTCCAGAATTGACCGGAGAATAGGTTTTGCCTCGTCCAACGCTCCCGTGTCCTTCAGGCTGATAGCCAGAGCTTCTTGGACCGCCATGGTTTCCAAGTGATCCTCACCGAATTGTCTCGCTCGGCGTTCGGCAATTTCTCTATAAATTTCGATGGCTTTTTCCTTTTGCCCTCGCCAATCCAGCAACCTGGCCCATGCTTGCCGGCTTCGCAATGTAGTTGGATGATCTTTGCCCAATTCTCGTTCATGAACCAGGAATGCCGCACTCAGCAGCGGTTCCACCTTGTCGTAACGCCCCTCCGTGATGAAAAGGTCGCACAGGTTTTTTTCCACTCTGGCAATAATTGAGTGACGCGGTTTTTCCTGATGCGCCAGATCACCGATGGCTTCATAAAAGAGGCACTTTGCTAATTCATTATTTCCAAGATTCTTATGGGCGATAGCGAGACTTTCCTGGATTCGTGCCCTTAATGTCGGTTCAGAAGAAGGCTTCTCATCCAAGGTGTGTAAAAGGTGGTTGAAAAGATTGATTGCCTGTTGGTTCTGCCCCATGTCCCGTAAACATGAGCCGAGATGGTGCTTCACATTGAACCAAAACAAATCACCGGGGCCTAACACCTTCGGCGCCTTCTCATCGATGGTTTCAAACGCGTGAAGTGCCTCGAGCCGATTTCCCGAAACCTGCCAATACTTGCCCATCTCGAAAAGTGCCTCCAGAGTCTCTTGATGGTCTATTCCGAGGTGTTGAACCTTGGTGTCAAGGGCAAATTTCAAAGATGGTTGCGCCTTATCCAGCACACGCAGTCGGCAGTAGGCTTCACCTATAACCAATCGATAATGCGCCAGGGCTAAAGGTTCCTTCACACGTTGTTCTAAATTGGCCGATACATGATTCAACAGGTCGACGACCTTGATGTCTTTTCTGTTGAGATAGGGTGCCGGGGCTTCAAGAAAGGAAAAGAACAAGTGGTCGAAATTCTCCAGTTGCTTAACTTTATACTGGAGCTCCATGCGTGTTTGACGTTCCTCTTCCCTGGCTTCGATTGCCTCAACATAACCCAAAAAGAGCATGGTGATTCCCGCGATGACAAAAAACACCGCAACCGCTGCCGAGATCACCGCAAAGCGGTTCCTACGGAAGAATTTTGCCGTTCGGTAGGCCATCGAGGGCCTGGATGCCGTCACCGGCATATGGTTGCGGTGGCGTTTCAAGTCAGCCGCAATTTCAGCCGGCGAATCGTAACGTTGGGTCCGGTCCTTGGCCAGGGCCTTCAGCAATACGTGGTCCAGGTCGTGCCGCAGTTTTTTGGAAAGAGCATTGGCGCTCAGGTCAAAGCCGTTTGCCGCCGGCTGTAGGTCCTTCGCGGCGAGGGCAAGCACTCTGGCGCTGGGTAGCGGCGCATCGTCCCGGGTTATGATTCTCAGCAGACGGGGGAAGGAAACTTCCAACTCGTCCGGGTCGTGCGGCAGGACACCGCACAGCAGTTCATACAAAACCACGCCCAGCGAGTAGCAGTCCACTCGGGTATCCAAATCGGCCACGTCGCCGTCGATCTGCTCCGGGCTCATATAGGCCGGCGTCCCTACGAACATGCCCTTGCGCGTGTAGACCGTCAGGTCGGTCAGCGACTCCCCTGACATGGGCTTGCAGATTCCGAAATCGATAATCTTGGGAATCAGTTCATCGCCCTGGCGGATGACCAAAATATTGGACGGCTTCAGATCACGGTGGATGATGCCCCGTCGGTGGGCGTGCTGGACGCCCTCGCAGACCTTCTCGAATAAAGCCAGCCGCTCTTCCAAGGACAAGCAGTACTCGCGGCAGTAATCGGTAATCGGCAGACCGTTCAGATAGGAAGTCGTAAAATAGGGAAAACCCTGCCCGGTAATGCCGGAGTCGAAAATAGTGTCGATAAAAGGGTGATTCATATAAGCCAGGGCCTGTAATTCGGAGGAAAATCGCGCCAGCGCCTCGTTGGAAGACATACCGGCCTTCAATACTTTCAAGGCGACCCGGCGACGCACCGGCCGTTCCTGTTTGGCCAGGTAGACAATGCCCATGCCGCCCTCTCCCAGTTTATTGAGAATGCGGTAGGGGCCGATATATTTGGGTAGTTCCTGGTCACTCATTGTCTTGAGACTGTCGGCAAATCCTTTGCAGGCCGGGCTTTCCATAAAGTTATTCGCCTTGTCGATATCTTCGAGCATGTCCTGGAGCTTCAGGGCCAGTTGTTCATTTTCACGAGCCAGATCTTCGAGCATTTTTTTTCGTTCTTTTCTATTTAAATCCAGAGCCTTATTAGCAAGTTCATCTAGTTCTCGCCATTGCGTTTTATTCATATCAGTCTCCCGATTATTTCCGATGAGATGGGGGGCTTCTACTTGTACATGCGAAAAAACGAATTCGTTTGGCTCTTATATAGACAACATTTTTTATATTTTTTACCTGAAACTTTTACAGTTTTTACGCATCTCCCCCACTGACCGGTCGTGATTGATCCTTGAAAGCCAGGAGGCTCGCCATGATGAAAATAACCATTTCCGCTTTGACAGTTTTGCTGTTTGCCCTTATTCCCCTGCATGCTTCCAAACGCGCCGCGCGGATTCAGGTCGCCCTGTTGTTGGACACCAGCGGCAGCATGGACGGACTGATCGACCAGGCCCGCACCCGCTTGTGGCACGTGGTCAACGAACTGGCCCGCACCAAAAAGCTGGGCGTCACCGCACACCTGGAAGTGGCGCTGTACGAATACGGCAAAAGCAGTATTCCCGCCGAGCGGGGCCATCTACGCCGCATCGTGCCGTTGACCACCGATCTGGACAAGATTTCCGAGGAGTTGTTCGCCTTGACCACCAACGGCGGCGAGGAATACTGCGGCCTGGTGATCGACCACGCGGTCAAGGATCTGGACTGGAGCAAAAGCCCCGGCGATTACAAGGCTATTTTCATCGCCGGCAACGAGGCGTTCAACCAGGGCAGCACCGATTTCCGCGCTGTCTGCAGCAATGCGATTGCGCAGGGCATCATGGTCAACACCATCTTCTGCGGCGACGAGACCGAGGGCCGCAATACCTTCTGGAAGGAAGGCGCCGACCTGGCCGACGGCTGTTTCATGACCATCGACCAGAACCGGGCGGTTGCCGCAATCGAAGCGCCGCAGGATGCAGAGATCCTGGCTTTGGGCCGCAAACTCAACCGGACCTATGTAGCACGCGGCAGTTCGGGCGTTCAGGGCATCATCCGCCAGAAGTCATTGGACCGCCAACTGGAGAAGAAGAGCAAGGAAGCGGCCGTGCAACGCACCATGGTCAAGGCGAGCCCGGCCTATGAGGCCCGGGATTGGGATCTGGTCAGCGCCGCCGAGGCCGACGACGAAGCTCTTGCCGAAATAGCCGAGGAAGAACTGCCCGAGGAAATGAAGGACATGAAACCCAAGGAACGCAAGCAGTACCTGAACAAGAAAATGGAAGAACGCCGCAAGTTGCAGACGCGCCTGGAAGAACTGCGCAAGGAACGGCAGAAATACGTGGCGCAACAACGAGCCCAGGCCACCGACAGCCTGGACAGCGTCATGCTGGCAGCCGTCCGCAAACAATTGGAGAAACTGCGCTTCTCCCTGACAAAACCCTAAGCGAACCGGGAGGTAGCCATGAAAGCTTTCCTGTTGATCGTCACCGTGCTTGCCGGCTTCCCGGCAGTCGCCCAAGAGCGCCCTGAAATCATCCGCATTCCGCCGCGCCCCACGCCCTGTGTCCGTTGTTGGCTGCCCTTGCAAACCAAAGCCCTGAACGTGGAGGTTAACCTTGACGGCCGCACGGCCGTGACCGAGGTGACCCAGGACCTGTACAACCCCGGCCCGCGCCTGGAAGAGGGCGAGTGGATCTTCCCCATGCCCAAGGGTTCGGCGATCGAGGACTTCACCCTCTTCATCAACGGCGTCGAAACCAGGGCCGAATTGCTGGACGCGAACAAGGCGCGCAAGATCTACACCGATATCGTACGCAAAATGCGCGACCCCGCCTTGCTGGAATACATGGGCGGCGGCCTGTTCAAAGCCCGCATTTTTCCCATCGAGGCGCGGGGCACCCGCACCGTCCGCCTGAAATACC
Source organism: Acidobacteriota bacterium (assembly GCA_030066195.1). GTDB lineage: Bacteria > Acidobacteriota > Holophagae > Acanthopleuribacterales > Acanthopleuribacteraceae > JASJCB01. Next base: position 14,450 of record JASJCB010000136.1, on the reverse strand, counting down.
GCGAGGTATTGACCTCGGACGCCGGCCTTTACCGCTACAGCTACCCTCTGCGAGCGGCCCGTTTCGTGGGCGGCAAGATCGGAACCTTCTCGCTCACCGCCCGCCTGGAAACCGAGACACCCTTGCAAACCGTGTATTCACCCACCCACCGGTTCGACATCACCCGACCCAAGCCGCGCCGCGCGGTTTTGTCCTTCGAGGCGCAGAACCACCCGCCGGATCGCGATGTGGATGTTTTGTTCTCTACCGGGCGCGAGCCGATCGCCCTGGACGCGCTGACCCACGCGAGGGGTGATGAGCGTTTCTTCTGGATGACCGTCACGCCCGACCTCAGTCAAGCGGAGATCGTGCCCAAAGATATCGTTCTGGCGTTCGACACATCGGGCAGCATGGCCGGCGAGAAGATGGAGAAGGCCCTGGCCGCTCTCCGGTTCTGCATCGCCAACCTGAACGACGATGACCGTTTCCAGATCATTCGCTTCTCCACCGAAGCCGAGGCGATGACCGATACCCTGCTGCCTGCCACGGCCGCGAACCGGCAACGGGCCCGTCAGTTCATCGACGGTTTCCGGCCCATCGGCGGCACCAATATCGACGAGGCACTGACGCAAGCCCTTGCCTTTCCCGTCGATACCAAACGGCCGCAAGTGGTCATCCTGATTACGGACGGCAAGCCCACCATCGGCGAGCGCAACGAGGGACCCCTGGTGGAACGCCTGAAAAAAGACGGCCGACACCGGCTCTTCACCTTCGGGATCGGTTACCAGGTCAACACCCACCTGCTGGATAAACTGGCCGAGGCGGGCGGCGGCCGGCGAACCTACGCCACGCCTGACGAGGACCTGGAATTGAAGCTTTCCGCCTTCTTCAACCGCGTTCAGTCGCCGGTGATGACCGATCCGAAACTAACCGTAAACGGTGTGCGCATCAGCCAGGTGCATCCGGGCAAACTGCCCGACCTTTTCCGAGGCACGCCGCTCACCATCTTCGGTCGCTACACGGGCTCGGGCTCGGCGACGGTCGTGCTGGAGGGCGCCGTCCAAGGGAAGCGGGAACGCGTCTCCCGCCGCATCCAGTTCCCGCAACGTCGCGCCGAGAACACCTTCATCCCCGAGCTTTGGGCCCAACGCCGGGTGGGCCACCTTCTGGACGAAATCCGCCTACACGGTGAGGACCGCGAGTTGATTGACGAGATCAAACGCCTGGCCAGGCGCTACGGCATCGTCACGCCCTACACCAGCTACCTGATCCTGGAAGACAGCCCGAAGGTGGCCGGCAACGGCAGGCCGAGACCGCAAGCACCCGGCGTCTTTCAAGAGGCGGAAGAGAGTTTCCGCTCCGACCTGGCCCAAAGAAGCGGCGAGGGCGCGGTGAGCGTCAGCGAGGATCTGCGCATCATGAGTGAAGCCGACGTGGCGGCGCCCAGGGAGAAAAAGAGACAAACCGGCGGCAAGGACACGACGAGCCTGACCGAATGGGTTGCGGGCCGGGCCTTCTACCTGGTCGACGAAACCTGGATGGACGGAAGCCTGCCGGATAACCCGACCTACCGCAAGATCACCTTCGGCAGCGATGCCTATTTCAACCTGCTCACACAATTCCCCGACCTGGCGCCCATCCTGGCCCTGGGTCCCCAAGTCAACTTCCTGCACAACGGAACAGCCTACGCAATCACAGACTAAACCACCGGGCGCGTCGCGCGCCCAAGCCGGTCGCTTCGCTCGGGATCTTTTTTGGTCCCCGGGCGGAGCGGTTTTCATTGTATTAGGTAACCCCGATAAACGGGGAAAAGGAGGAACCATGCTCATCCAATCCAAAATCAAAGCCGGGTTCGGGCCTTTAATCGAACCCAACGGAAAAGAATGAGGAGGCGAAAGCCATGAACCTGAAAACCAAATGGAAAGCCGGATACGGACCCTACGCCGATCCGACCGGAAAAGACTGAATCGAGTACCCCGATATTGTTGTTTGATTGTCGGCCGCGAGGCAAAGCTTCGATTTCCGGGTTGTCATTGGTTGTTCAGATAAATTCCGGGTCAAAGAATCCGTTCTGATTCTTTGACCCGGAAAACTCGGGAGCAAAGAATGAGGTCTGATTCTTTGACCTGGAAAAGTCAGGAGTAAAGAATGAGATCTCATTCTTTGCGCACTGAAAAGTAATGTGAAAGAAATCAGTTGTGGGTCCTTGACCCTGACTTTTCGGGAGCAAAGAATGAGATCTGATTCTTCAAACCTGAACTTTCGGTGCGCAAAGAATGAGGACTGATTCTTTGCTCCCCGACTTTCAGTATCGAGAAATCAGGCCTCATTCCTTGACACCCGGCTTCAATAATCAAGGAATCAGGCAGTAAAACGAGGTACAGCCCTTCAAAGAGCACGCATTCGGCTGTATTTGGTTGTCAATCCCCAAGATCGGATTGTCGGCGCCGTAAAAACGGAAAAATCCCGCCGGCCGATCGCCTGAAAAACAACCAAACCGCCCGTCAGCATATGTTTGCATAATTGTCTTGACTTCATACCGGGGTCGTTTTAAGGTTTGCCTTGTGTGTCCAAGAGGCCCTGTCGGGGCTTTCCAGCTCAGCCTAAGGAAACATCGATGATCGACCTGTTTACCTATCTTTCCATGTTTATGTTTATATCGCCGATCCTGATCGGCGTCAGTGCGTGGGCCGCTATCTGGCTGCGCGACCATTTTTACGAATACCCGCTGTATGAGGACTACGAGCAAGACTAACCGGCGATCCCCGGCCGGGAAGGATCTGGTCTTTTGAGCGCTGAACGCGTGGAACCCGGCTTCTATTCATCCCTGCCTCGCGCGGGCAAGTTGACGCTTGTGGCCATTGCCATGGTCCTTGTCCCCGCCTATGGGTTGAGTGTCAGCCTGATGTACCTGATGGGCGCCATGTTGGCCGGCATCCTGGTCTACAATATGGCGACGACTTACTTCACCCTGCGGGGGCTCTCCCTCCGCATCCTGGATGTACCGCGTCTTCATGCCGGGGTCAAGGGCGAGGTTCCCTTCGAACTGATCAACAACAGCGCCTTGTTCAGCGCGGGCTACCTGGAACTGACGCTCACCTGTGAAGGGCTTCAATTGGAAACCCTGCCCGTCGACTGGCTGTCACGCAAGCAACGCCTGGCCGCGGTGATGCCCGTGCTGCCGCCGCGTCGGGGCCAAATCCGCCTGGAGCGCGTGCGGCTCAGTACGGCCTACCCCTTCGGCCTGTTCGCCCGTCACAAGGTGCTGGCCGTCGATCGCGAACTGTTGGTCTATCCGGCCTTGTTGGATGCCGAACCCAACATCCTGGGCGCGCGCCGTCGCGAACCCGGCGTCCTGCCGCGTAACTCCGAGGATTTTCAGTACCTGGCCGCCTACCAACCCGGCGATGACGTGCGCCGCATCCACTGGCGCAAGTCCACCTTGTCCGTGCAACCCGTCCTCAAAAAGGATTTGGCGCAACTGCAATCCTTTCAACCCCGCCTGTTCGTACCGGATGCCTGCCCTCAATTCGAATATGCCGTCAGCGCCCTGGCCACGCACTTTCACCACGCCCAAACGGTTCAAGGCTGGGCGGTCGTAACCGATGAGGGCATCAGGGAAGCCGTCTCGAGCGATGATTTAATGAGAATCCTGGCCCTGATTCAACCCGTCTCCGCGGAGGCCGCTTCACGCGATTACGAGGCCGAGGGTTTTCGGACCATCTATGCCTCGGCAATCTCAATGGAGGATTGAAGATGAATGTCGTCGACCTGGCCGTCACCATGATCGATATCGAGTCCACCTCGGGCGCCGAACTGCCCATGGCCGAATTCCTCGAATCCTATATGGCCCCCAAGGGCTGGGAAGTCGTTCGCCAGACCTATGCACCCGGTCGCGACAACGTCTATATGCACCGGCCCGGCAAACAACCGCGCCTTTTGTTCAACAGCCACATCGACACCGTGCCGCCCTTTTTTCCCGCGAGCAAAGACGATACCTGGATCTACGGTCGCGGCGCCTGTGACACCAAAAGCCTGATCGCGGCGCAATTGCTGGCGGCGGAAGATCTTGTGGCGGAGGGGCGCGACGATATCGGCCTGCTCTACGTGGTGGGCGAGGAAGTGGACCACTGCGGCATGATCAAAGCCAACGAATTGAACCTGGACCCGGATTTCCTGATCGTGGGCGAACCGACTGAATCCAAATTGGTGCGCCGCCAAAAGGGCCTGGTCAAGGCGCGTTTGGAAGCACGCGGCAAGGCCGCTCATTCCGGTTATCCCGAGACCGGCGTTTCGGCCGTGGAAAAGATCCTCGACATCCTGGAAGACCTGCGCAAAGAGCCCTGGCCGGAGGAAAGCAGCTTGGGTAAAACCACCATGAATATCGGCCTGTTGGGCGGCGGGCGCGCGGCCAACATCGTGCCCGACAAAGCCTTTGCCGAGGTCATGTTCCGCGTGGTCACCAGCGAAAAGGAAATCTTCGCACGGTTGAAGGCGATTGTGGCCGAACGGGCCGAAGTCGACCTCATCACCTCCAACGATCCCTGCGATCTGGGCACGGTGGAAGGCTACGAAACCGTGGTGGTCTCTTTCAATACCGATATCCCTTACTTCAAGTTCAACGGCAAGGCTCTGTTGTGGGGCGCGGGCTCCATTTTAGACGCGCACACCTCGGGCGAGAAGATACGGATCACCGACCTTGAAAAGGCCGTTGCCGTTTATGCCGAACTTGCCCGGAAGTGCCTGGCTTAGCGTGAAGAACCTCCAGGGGTGCCTTCAACCGCGCATATAAGCCATACGTTTCTTGTAAAAGCTCTGGATGACTTCCAGAACGTTGTTGCGACGCACCACGCCGACCAGTTTTCTGCCTTCCAGCACCGGTAACTTCTTGTAAGGATTGCCCAGAAAGATTTCGGCAGCCTTACCGAGACCGCATTGAGGCGTCAAGGTAACCACGTCAGTCGTCATGTATTCGCGCACCGGTCCGCCGTGCGGGGTGCTTTCATAGGTGTCCTGGGTTGCCAGCCGCAGGCAGTCCTTTTCTGAAATAATACCCATGAGATTGTGCTCTTCATCGACCACACAAGCCCCGGAGACTTTATGCTTGAGGATCAAGGCGACAGCCTGGTAAACGTCTTGTTCCGGTCCGATGGTTGCAAAAGAACGCGACATAAATTCCCCGACGTTCGGATATTCCTCACGGACAGGTGTTTGCATGCGCCCCTGATAGCTGGAAACCATAATCCACCCCCTTATTGTGTGGCAAAAGCACCTATAATGTCTGATCACCATCTAATCACATTCTCTTCAAAAAAACAAGGCAAGCAAAATCGCAGGAAACCGCGAGGCGTGATCCCGATCAAAATGCGGCATAAAATGCAGTTATTCGCATTGGAATTCGGCGAGAGACGGTTGCCTTCGAGAAACCCGGCCCTGGTCGGGAACGATAGAAAAAACAGCCGCGGATCGCCCTGATCTTCAGGGTGAGTTGAAATCAGGGGTCCGGCAGGGAAGTCCTGGTCAGGTTTGCCGTTAAGCCGCTTGCTCTTCTGGTTTGGTTTTGGACCGCGCTTCTTACCCAATTTTCTTCCGCGTAGAGGTGCAGCTTCTTTTTGGCGCGGGTGACGCCCGTGTAGAACAGTTCCCGGTTGCACAGGCTGTGGCCTGCTTCCGGCAGGAACATCAGGACGTGGTCGAATTCCGAACCCTGGTTTTTGTGGATGGTCATCGCCCAGGCGGTTTCGTGTGACGGCAGGCGGCTTACCGGCAGGTCGCGCAGGGCGCCGTCCGCTTCCTGGAACCAGGCGCGCGGCCGGCCCGCTTGCGGCCAACAGATACCCACGTCGCCGTTGTACAGCTTGTTCCAGTAGTCGTTGCGGGTGATCAGAACCGGACGTCCCCGGTAGAACGAGTCGCCTACCGCCACATTATGTCGCGAGAGATAGCGCTCGACAGCGGCATTCAGGTTTTCTATGCCCCAGATGCCGTTGCGGCGGGCACAGAGGATGCGCGCCTTGTTGAAGTTTTCCAGGGCTTCTTCCGGCGTTTGGGCTCGGATGGTTTGGATCAGCCAGTCCAGTACGGGTTCTAACGAGGCTTCCACCGATGTGGGCGGATCGGCCAGTTGGATGTCGCGGAAGAGATCGTCGTGAAAAGCGGCCAGCACGTCCCGGCTGTTGCGTTCGCGGACGGCGGTGCTTACTCTGCCGATGCCGCTGCTGCCGGCGAAGCGTCGGCTCCGGGGGAGGTACACCACGCTGTCGCGCATGGGCGGCGGGTCTTCCTGGGAGGGGATGTCGAAACCGGTGAACTGTCGGTAGACCTCCGCGAAGGCCTTGCCGTGGGCCTGATCCACGGCTGCCGCCCGGGTGATGTCGCCCAGTACGAAACCCGTGTCTACCGAGGCCAGTTGCTCGTGGTCGCCCAACAGCACCAGCCGGCAGCGCGGCGTCAGGGCGCGGATCAGGTTTTCCATCAAGAGCACATCGATCATGGAGGCTTCATCGACCACCACCACATCGTAGGGCAAGGGGCGCGAGGCGTTGTGGAAGAAACGATCCAGGCGGGGTCGGTAACCCAGCAGGCGGTGTAGCGTGCGCACCTCAACCGACAACCCGGCGCGGATTTCCGGCGGGACATCCAAGTTATCCACCTGTCGGGAAATGGAATCGCCCAGTCGTGAGGCCGCCTTGCCAGTGGGCGCGGCCAGGGCGATGCGTAAGCTCGGATCGCTTTGCAGCAGCAACGCCAGCAAGCGCACCACCGTGTGGGTTTTGCCCGTGCCGGGCCCGCCGGTGATGATGGTGAAGGCCCGTTGCAGCGCGGCCAGGGCGCCGGCGGCCTGCCAATCCGGTTCCGGGCCGATATCTGGGAACAGGTTTCGGAACGGCCCGATCAGCGCCACATTTACCGGCGGGGGAAGCGGTTGCAAACGGTCCGCAACGCCCCGGCTTATCGTTCTTTCGGCCTTCCAATAGCGGTACAAGTACAAGCGGCCGTCTTCCAGAACCAGCGGGGTCGGTCGGCTGCCGTCGCCCACCAGTTCGCTCCGCTCCAGCGCCTTGAACCAGGCGCCCAACTCAGGCAGGTTGGGAACATCCGGCTCCTGACCCGGTTTCAAGCGCGTGCTGTCGAAGGGAAACGGCGCCCCGGCCAGGGTCGTTAATTGGATGCAACTGTTGCCGTCGGCGCGCTCGCAACTGAGCAGGGCGGCGCTCAAAGCCAGGATGTCGCTTTCACCGGAAAGTCGATGACAATAACCCGCGAAGCGCAGGTCGACGGGAGCGAGAATACCGCTTGCGGCCAGTTGTTGCCATGCAGTCATGCCGTGCCCTCCTCGCCGTGGAAGAAGGCGTCCAGGGCTTCGATCAATTCAATCGGCGGCTGATCCACGTACCAACCCCGTTCCCCCTCGCCGACACCGCGCAGGAAGACATAGACGGCCGGGCCCATATGGGTTTCGTAGCGATAGTCCGGTTGCCGCCACTTCAGGAAGCGGTGCAGGGCCGTTACGTATAAGTAGTACTGGAGTACGTAGTGGTGGGTGCACATGGCCTGTCGGACGGCATCGGGTCCGTAGTCGGCCGATTCGGCGCCCAGGTAGTTCGACTTCCAGTCCACCACGTACCAGTGTCCGCGATGTTCGAAGCAAAGGTCCACATATCCGGTCAGGAAACCGTGCAGGGTATCGGCGTCCAATTGACGCAGCATGGGCACATAATCCCGACGCACCCAGGGCCGAGCGTGTTGCTCGAACAGGTCGGCCAGATGCCGGGGCGTCACGCGGCCCATGGGCAGGTAGAACTGCCACTCGTTGAGCCGCTGCTCGGGGGCCAGTTCATCCAGTGAGAAACCCTCGCCGGGGATGGGGGTGCGCAATACCTGCCGCAGCATTTGCATCACCGCCGCGCGGGGGTCCAACGCATGCGGGTGTCGGCTTGCCTCCAGCAGTTCATAGCGGCCCAGGATCTCGGTGACCCGACGCTCCGCCTCTTCGTCGTCCGGGTAGCGAAAATCCAGTTCCTCCAGGATCTCGTGCAGGCAAATGCCGGGGTGGGCGCCGCGAGCGAAAGCAAAAATACCCCGGGGCGGCACGGCGGCGTCGTCCACGGTGGGGTCGGCCGGATCCTCGTAATCGGGCCGCTCGGCCTCGTGACCCGAGGTCAACGAACTGAACGAGGCGATGCGGCGACCCCGGGGCAGCTCTTCATCGACCGGGAAACGCCGCATCGCGAGCGGTTCGCCCTGCCTACTCGGCGAGCGCATGCGCCCGGGGTTGACCTCGGCCGGAACGGTCATCAGCGACATGCAGTCGGCGTGTCGCCTGACCTTGCGGTTCAGCTCGGTTTCCCAGGATTCCCAGCCCTCGCCCAGCCAGGTCATGGTTTGTACAATCCAGTTCCCGGTAGATTCGGCCGGGTTCGGCGGTTGGTGCAGCAGGTAGCCCATGGCCGAGGCAAAAGCGTTACTGCGCGCGCCCCGGCGCATGTTACGGCTGCCCATGGGTCCCCAAACCACGTAACATCTTTGTTTTGCGCGGGTCATGGCTACATAGGCCAGACGCAGGTCCTCGGCGACGCGCTCGCCCTCGGCCAGGGCGCGGTGCCGCTCGTAATCGTCGGAACCGCAATCGTAGACCACTTGATCCGGTCGGGCGTGCGCCACCACGTTATCGCCCTTGCGGACCGGTCGGCTGTACCACAGGAAGGGGCAGAAGACCACGTTGTACTCCAGACCCTTGCTCTTGTGCACGGTGACGATTTGCACCGCCCGGGCGTCGCTTTCCAAGCGCAGTTCGCAGGTTTCCCGATCGTCGCGGGAATCGCGGGCGCGTTCGAAGGCCAGCCAACGAATCAATGCTTCCGGCGACAGATCGCGTTCCACCGATTGTTGGTGCAGCAGTTCGGCGGCATGCAGGAAGTTGGTCAGGCGCCGCTCGCCGTCCATATACTTGCGCAGGCGATAGCGCATACCCAGATCGGTGAAGATCTTCTGGATCATGGGCATGAAACCTTGAGATACCCAGCGACGCCGGTACTCCGCGCAACGATCGATAATTTCCTGCCAGGCGGTTTCGTCCCGGTCCAGACCGTGGATGAACAGGGCGTCCTTACCCCACAATTCGGTCGCCAGCGCCGCGTTGAGCGCGGTTCGTCGCAGGGGATCGATGACGGCTTCCAACAGCAGGTGCAGTTCCATCATCTCGGTGGTTCTGAAGATATCGCCGGATTGAGCGATGACACAGGGCAGATTGGCCCGGGACAAGGCATTGCGCACCAGCGCGGCCTGATCATTGCTGCGCACAAGCACCGCGATATCGCCCGGGTGCAGCTTGCGCTCTCCCAGTTGCACGCCCGTGGTGAGCAGGGTCAGGCACTCGGCGGCGACGGCCTTGCAAATCAAATCCTCGGCATCGGTTCGGTTGAGCGGGCCCTGCTTTTCGGGATCGTCGGAGGGCGGTACGAACAGCCAGCAGAGTTGCTTTTGATCATCGCCTTCGAGCCGCTCCTCGTCTGCCTTGCCCGCCGCCTCCACCGGGTGAAAAGAGATATCGTCGAAGACAAACGGCCGTTGTGCCTCGGCGAAGACGGTGTTGACCGCCTGCACCAGGCGTCGATGGCTGCGCCAGTTCTTGTTCAGGGTGAACTCGCGCACGGCCTCGCGTTTGGCGGCCAGGTAGGCGAAGATATCGGCCCCGCGGAAGCTGTAAATGGCCTGCTTGGGATCGCCGATCAGGAACAGCGGACAATAATCCTTGAAGCAACGACTGAAAATTTCGTACTGAATCAGGTCGGTATCCTGAAACTCGTCGATCAGTACGGCCCGGTATTGGGCGCGCATGGCGGCGCGGATGCGCGGACCCCGGCGCTCGTGGATGACGGCGCGATACAGCCGCTCCAACAGGTCGTCGTAGGTCAACAGGTTGTCCTCCAAGCGCATTTGCTCGAAGTTGGCGTGCATGCCGCGAATGAGGGCGATGCGCAACGACTGCTCCACCTCGTCCACGAATCCGGCAAGCGGGTCACAGGCGCTGATGAAGGGATGGGCGGTGACCGAGGCGACGACGCGCTTGTATAGGGTATCGCCCAACGCGGCCGGGCTCAGTTCCAGCAGGGCGCCCAGACCGGTGTAGTCGCCGTCCAGGACCACGGCTTCCACGCGGCCCAGGAACATTTCCAGCTTACCTTCCTGGAAGGGCGACTTGTCCTTCTTGAATTCGGCGGCTTGCAGCAGTTCGCGCAGGGATTGCCGGTCGTAGCAACGGCCCAGGTTCACCAGCACTTCCTGTAAGCGGCCGCCCAGCGCGTCCAGGTTGTCGTGCTCGGGTAGGATTTGCGTTTGCGGATAACGTCGCCAATTCGTATAGTCCCCCAAAAAAGCCTCGGGTTTCCAGCCCCTGGCCACGGCCAGGTTTGCCAGGTACTTGGGGCCTTGGGTGACCGTGCGGCGCCAGAAGTCTTGTGCGGCTTGGAGGCGCATCTCGGCGTCGTCCACCAGGAACTCCGCGTCGAAGGGCACGCCGCTTTCGAAGGCGCTTTCTTCCAGAACCCGCTTGCAGAATCCGTGAATGGTGCAAATGGCCACCTCATCGAAACGCAGCAGGGCTTCTTCCAAGATCTTGCGGCCGGCCTCGCCGTGTCGATTCCAAAGCAGGCGCAGGTCGTCATCGCCCGCGCGATCGCGACCGGAGAAGAAGTGCAGGGCGCGGCGCAGTCGCGTGCGGATGCGGTCGTGTAATTCCTGTGTGGCCGCGTTGGTGAAGGTGACCACCAGAACCTCGCCGATTTCGGCGACCTTTTGCTCCAGCAACAGCCGCAAGACCAGACCGGTGATGGTGTAGGTCTTGCCGGTCCCCGCGCTCGCCTCGATGAGGGTCATGCCGTCCTTGATCGGCGTGTGCATCAGTTCAAATACCCTGGTCATAGGTCTTTCTCCAGGGCTTCGAACAGGGGGAACCAGAAACCCGAGGCCCAGTTGTGGAACCGCATCCATTCCTCGGTCAGGGGGTCGCGACCGCGATAACACAGGGCGATATAGGGATCCCGGCTGTCTCCTTCCATCCTGCTGAAACTGTTGCCGCGCCATTGTTGCAAGGCGCGCTTCTTGGGATCGGCCTTGCTGGTGCCCTTGTTACACTTCCAGCGGACCTCGGCATAGATGAAGCTGGTGCGCAGGAACATGGGCGCGGGCGCCCGGCTACCCTTGCGGAAGCCCGCCACCAGACCGTCCAACGCGTCCATGGCGTCGTCCAAGGGCAAAAGTTGATGGCGTTCCAGCGGCCGCGGCCCCTTTTTCGCCTTGCCCAGACCCAGGATGGTGGTGGCGCCGATACCGCCGATTTCCGGGCGATCGGCCAGGGCGTTCATGACCAGGTGCAGGACCCAGGCGCGCACCAGGTCCTTGTCGCGAATGGGCGCGGGCCGGTATTGCAGGCGCTTGTCACCCCCCAAGCCGTCGATGAAGCCGGTCAGTTGCCAGTCCTTGCCTTTCACCTCGACCAGTTCGGCGCGGCCGCGTTCCCAGCCGCGCAACTCCTGCCGCAGCAATTCCTCGTGCAGGGGGTCCAGGTCCATGCGCTCGTGCGCGTAGGTCGCCTCGCCCAATGCGGCCGGCGGCAGGATGCCCGTGGCCGAGGCCACGCTGAATTCGTCTTCCCAGCCCGTGTTCATGCGCCGGTCCAGGATCATTTCGTGCAGCTTGTAGCGGTCCAGGCCGGTCAGGTCGAAGGGCTCGGCATCGTCGCGACGCTCCACGCCGTAGGGCATGTCAAGGTGCAGTACCCGGCGGCAGAAGTACTTGCAGGGTTCCTTCCAGAAGGCGACCAGGTCTTCCAAGTCGATGGAGTCGATTGGCTCAGTGTCGTCCAAGGGACTGTCGATGAACACGGACGGCGGCTGATCGCCGCGAATGCCGGCGGCGCGGAAGTTGGCGTCCGAATAGCTGAACAGGTCAGTCGAAGAGCCGTCGAAATAGGCAGCGCTGAAAGCCTGGAGCGGATGGGCGGTGACCAGGTTCGAACGCGCCTCTTTACCGTCGGGGAAGCGAAAGGCGTCGTCAAAATAGTCCAGCAACTCGCTGAGCACGGTGCTCGGCGCCTTCTCGCTGTTGTCCAGGATGTTGCGGCCTACGTAAGAAAGGATCAAACGGTCCCGAGCGGCCAGGATGCTTTCCAGGAACAGGTAACGATCGTCCTCACGCGGCGAGCGGTCGCCCGCGCGCTTCCGGGCCGCGATCAGGTCGAAGGCGGGCGCCCGGTTGCCACGGGGAAAGTCGCCGTCGTTCAAGCCGGCGATGCAGACCACGCGGAAGGGAATGGTGCGCATGGGTTTCAGGGCGCAAAACGTAATGCGTCCCGTGATAAAACCCGCTGCCAAATCGTCCTGGCCGAACAGTCGCTCCAGGTGGTACCGGATGACGGGCAGGCCCACGGTTTCGCCCAGCGAGGCGGCATCTTGCGCGGTTTCCAGTTTCTTGACCGCGTCGCGCAGCATTTGCAGGGCCTCGTCCTCTTCCAGGCTGCCCGAGATGAAGAACTGGTTGACCAGATCCGTCAGCAAGCGCGACCAGCCGCTGAGCGCGTGCTTGCGGCGCAGGGGCCGTACGAAGCGGAACAGCGACTCGGCAAAGGCGATGAAGGCGCCCAGCAGGTCCACATTGCCCAAGGTGTCCTGGCTATAGGGCAACACCTTGCCGACCAGGCTGTCGACGGAGCCGGTGGCGTAGCCCATCAGCAGTCGTTCCAGGCCCGCGTTCCAGGTATGGTCTTCCAGCGGCGGCAGATTGAAATCACGTTCCCGGGCTTCGCCGTCCTTGCCCCAGCGGATGCGCACCTCGTCCACCCAGGCGCGGATGACGGGCAGGTCTTCCTCGCCGATATCGAAACGGCGGCGGATCGCCGGTTCCTCCAGTAGTTCCAGGACATCGCCGGCGGTGAGGCGCGAGCGGGCCGTCTTGAGAATGCGCAACATAGCAGCGGCCAGGGGATGTTCCCGCGCCACGGCCTGATCGGCCAGGGAGAAGGGTAAACGGGGCGTACCCTGATGCTCCACGCCGAAAACCGCCTGGATATAAGGCGCGTAGGCGCGAATATCGGGCACCATCACCAGGACTTCGTGGGGCTGTAGTCCGGGATAGTGCCGGAAGGTATCCAGCAGTTGATCGCGCAATACTTCCATCTCGCGCATGGGCGAATGGCAGCTGTGAACCTGAATGGAACGGTCACCGGAGTTCACGGCCAGGGGCGTGGCGTCGCCGTTGCGATCGCGGTCGACCAATTCCAGGACATCGGCTTGCAGGGCGTGTAGCATGCTGTCGTAGCGCGGCTTGATAAAATCCAGCGTATGCCAGGCCGAGCCGCTGGTATCCGCATCCTCCAGCAGTTTGAAGAAATCACGGCCCTGGCTCCCCAGCGAGGCCAGCAGCGTGTTGCCCCTTTCCATGTAGCGCGTGTCTTCCTTGCGGTAGCGGAAGCGGTGGGTCAGACGCAGCTTCTCGCGGTCGGAGCGGATATCGCCCCAATAATGCCAGGTGGGACTCATAAAGAAGATGTGAACCGGTACGTGCCGGGCAAGGGCGCCCAACATCTTGACGAACAACGGCGGCAGGGTGGAGACGCCGAACAGGTTGACGCGTCGGGGCAAGACCGCGCTGAGGTCTTCGTCCCGAGCCAGTACGCGCAGCAGGCGAGCGTAACGACTGAGCCGGGTTTCGCGACCGGCCTCCTTGTATAGCAGGCGCCACATCACCGCTTGCCAGTCGTGGTGCGGGTGCTCCTTGACGGCGGTTGGCTTGCCGGCTTCCCATTGGGTCAGGAAATCGGGGCGGTAGACCTGGTAATCGTCCATGCAAGCGGCGATGCGGGCGGCCAGTTGGAAGCGCTTGCGGTTTTGCGGATCGTCGTCCAGGTAACGGGCCAGGGGGTGGAAGAGCGGGTCGGCAACACAGGCGGGCAGCACGCGGTAGACCAGCCAGGTTAATAATTCGCGGTCGGCGAAGGGGTTGTCCTCCATGGGATCCTCGCCCTCCTCGCCCAGGACGCGTACAGCAAGTTCCTCGAAGAAGCGGGCGGGGAAGGGCGTGTGCAGCGAGGCGGCAATGCCTTGACGTTGCGCCAGTTCCAGGGTGACCCAGCGGCCCATGCCGGTGCTCTGGATGACGATGATTTCCCGCTCCAGCGGCGGCAACGGATAGCGGCCCATTTGATCGGCCAGGTGATCGACCAGAACGGGCAGGTAGTTGCTGGTGTGTACCTGAAGGTATTCGTCGGCCGGTTCGGGTCGGGCCGGGACCAGTAGTTCCAGGTCGGCCGCGGTGCCGTAGGCGGGCCGGGCTTTGACGGGGGCATCGCGGATTTCTTCCAGTAGAGGGAGGGGTTCGGTTCGATCTCTTTCCTCGGGTTCGGGCAGAGGACGGGGGACGGCGCCCAGGTCCGGCGGTTCTTCCGGAGGTAGATCGGGGAACGGTTCGTAGGG